>CAZEQX010000231.1:0-2520 GCA_964514635.1 uncultured Thiothrix sp. | reverse complement strand
GCACCGAAACAGGTACTGAAGGTTGCAGTTGGTTCAGTAACGCCTTTTTCTGTGCCTGCCACTTTCGCGGTGTAACCAGAAATGAAGTGGTACATCGCTTGTTCGGTGGTCAGTTTGGAAATCGGTGGCAGCACGCCAAACGCATCGCAAGTCAGCATAATGATGTGTTTCGGATGCCCCGCTTTGCCTGGGTACAGCGCACCTGGCATTTGGGTAATTGGGTAGCTCGCGCGAGTGTTTTCGGTAATGCTGTTGTCATCCAAGTTCAGGATGCGCGTTTCTGAATCCATCACCACGTTTTCTAGCACTGTGCCAAAAGTGTGCGTGGTTTTGTAGATCATCGGCTCTTGTTCAGCGGACAAGTTGATAACTTTTGCGTAGCAACCACCTTCGAGGTTGAATACACCGTTATCACTCCAGCCGTGCTCGTCGTCGCCGATCAGTGGGCGGCTTGGGTCGGCGGACAGGGTGGTTTTACCCGTACCTGATAAACCGAACAGAATTGCTACGTCGCCTGCTTGACCAACGTTTGCTGAGGCGTGCATGGACATAATGCCGCGTTGTGGCAATAAGTAGTTCAGTACCGAGAAGATGGATTTTTTGATTTCGCCCGCGTAGTGTGTACCACCGATCAATACCAAGCCACGGCTTAGGTTCAGCAGTACGAATGCGCCAGAGTTTGTACCGTGCGCTTCTGGGTCAGCCTGCATATCAGGTACATGGATGACAGTGAATTTGGGTTCATCAACCGCCAACTTGCGGCCTAAATCGTCAGGGCGGATGAACATGTTACGCGCAAACAGGGCGTGCCAAGCGTATTGGGTAATAATACGAACAGGCAGCTCGTCTGCTTCACTAGCACCTGCTAACAGGTCTTGGACGAATACTTCTTTACCTTCTAGGAATTGCAGTGCATCGCCTAAAATACGGTCGAAGTTAGCTTCGCTCATGCCTTTGTTGACTTTGCCCCACCACACTTTGTCATGAGAGCCAGCATCATCAACAATGAATTTGTCATTAGGAGCACGACCAGTAAACGCGCCGGTATAAGCTACGAACACACCATCAGCACTGATTTTGCCTTCGCTACGGTTTAATGCTTGTTCATAGAGAACTGGAGAAGATTGATTCCAGTTGATATTTTGCAACTTGTCCAGACCCAGTGTATTTGCAAGGTGCTGTGCCAGTACGGCTGTTGTACTCATTTAACGCCTCCGGTAGCGTGTTAATGTCAACCAATTTAATAGATAATGCAGAGAAGGCAACGAATGATAAGCGAAGTCGCCAACTTTTCAAATAACTTTCATGGGTAAAACTCAACATGTTATCGGAATATCTATAGCAATGAGTGCCTGTCATGTCATATTTTTATGATAAGTTTAAGGTTCAATAAAAAGTACTAGCGTAGAATCATGATGCATGGAGACGCAAAGCAGAGGGGATTTTCGCGCGTGATGTTAGGGCATTATGTTATGCTGTGGGGATGGAAAATTTTTACTTAAGTGATACACGATTTGATGCTTTTGCATTAAATGATCAGTTACAGGCCTCTATTCAGGCGGCAGGTTTCACCTATTGTTCCCGTATTCAAGCGCAAACATTGCCCTTAACCCTAACAGGGCAAGACGTGGCAGGGCAAGCGCAAACTGGAACGGGGAAAACTGGGGCATTTTTGGTTGCAGTCATGCAACATTTACTGCAATCGCCATTACCAGATGCAACAGCGGGAACGGTGCGTTGTTTAATTCTTGCTCCTACTCGTGAGTTAGCCATACAAATCGCGCGTGATGCAGAAACCCTAGGGAAATTCACAGGTTTGCGTTCAGTTTTGGTTTATGGCGGTGCGGGGTATGAGAAACAACGTCGACAATTTATCGATCCTGTTGATATTTTAATCGGAACGCCTGGGCGCATTATTGACTACTGGAAACAAGATGTTTTTACCCTGAAACAGGTACAAGCTTTGGTTCTGGATGAAGCCGACCGTATGTTTGACATGGGGTTTATTCAGGATGTGCGTTACTTAATGCGTAAGTTACCGTCACCAACGCGCCGCTTAAATATGTTGTTTTCGGCAACATTATCGCATCGCGTGTTGGAGCTTGCTTATGAGCACATGAATAATCCGCAAACTGTGCTGGTGGAGTCGGCATCTAAACGTGCTGATAACATTCTTGAAACGGTTTACTTTCCAGCAAATGACGAGAAAATCCCGTTATTATTGGGGTTATTGCAACATTTAAAGCCAGCACGAGCGATGGTGTTTGTGAATACTAAGCACGCTGCGGAAAAGGTTGATAATTATCTACGGGGAAATCACGTTGCTGCGGAATTAATCTCAGGGGATGTGCGGCAGAATAAACGTGAGCGTTTATTGAAGGAATTTGAAGCAGGTAAGTTTCAGGTGTTGATTGCGACAGATGTCGCGGCGCGTGGTTTGCATATCCCAGATGTGACACATGTTTTCAATTTTGACCTTCCGCAAATGGCGGAGGATTATGTGCATCGCATTGGACGTTC
>CAZEQX010000230.1:0-2544 GCA_964514635.1 uncultured Thiothrix sp. | reverse complement strand
TGGTTGGAACAATTTCATGCCCTTTACTGGCAAAGAAATCGAGAAATTTTTGTCTTAATTCAGCACTTGTCATGACTCTACCCATTCCCGATCACTCATACGGGAGACGTTGGAAAACAGCTTTAATGGTATCGGTGTAAAAACCGCGTGCAGCAAGAAAACGCGACTGCCGCGCACGTTCGTTGTATTCTGTCGGCATGTCCCGACCAAATTTTTTTGCGCGTTGCTCACTCGCCAGTTCGCGCCAATCCACATCAACTTCGGCCAAGATTTGCTGAATAATACTGGATTCGACACCGTGCTCACGAAGTTCATAAGCAATGCGTTGCGGCCCTCGCCCCCGTGCAATAGCAGAACGCGAAAACGCCTCCGCATAGCGGAGGTCGTTCAAATACCCTACTTCCTGCAATTTGTCCAGCAATTGTGCCAGACTTTCTGCATCACACACACAACGTTGACGCAGTTTTTGTGCAAGTTCATGCCGAGAATGCTCGCGTTGTGCCAATAAACGTAATGCTGTCGCTTCACATTCTCGGCTATCAGACATTATGGTAAATCTTCATCAAACTCAGGTTCATCGGGCGTATCATCGATTGCAGCCGGAGGCACAGGCAAATTCATCGCCGCTGCACGAATCGCTTGTTCCACTTCCGCTGCCAACTCTGGGCGTTCTTTCAAGAAATTACGCGCATTGTCTTTACCCTGCCCAATCTTTTCGCCCTTGTAGCTGTACCACGCGCCTGCTTTATTGATGAAACCGTGCTTCACGCCCAAATCCACCAATTCACCTTCGCGGGAAATGCCTTCACCGTACAGAATTTCAAACTCAGCTTCACGGAACGGCGGCGATACTTTGTTTTTCACCACTTTCACACGGGTTTCTGAACCCAGAATTTCATCGCCTTTTTTGATCGAACCAATGCGGCGAATGTCCAAACGTACAGAAGCATAGAATTTCAGCGCATTACCGCCCGTCGTGGTTTCAGGGTTGCCAAACATCACACCGATTTTCATGCGAATTTGGTTAATGAAAATCACCAGCGTATTGGAACGCTTGATATTTCCCGTCAGTTTCCGCAGGGCTTGCGACATTAAACGCGCTTGCAAACCAACGTGGGAATCACCCATGTCACCTTCGATTTCGGCCTTCGGAGTCAATGCGGCTACCGAGTCGATGACCACAATATCCACTGCGTTGGAACGCACCAACATATCGGCAATTTCCAAGGCTTGCTCGCCATTATCCGGTTGGGAAACCAGCAAATCATCGACATTGACCCCCAATTTTTGCGCGTAAATGGGGTCAAGCGCGTGCTCTGCATCCACAAACGCGGCTGTACCACCGCTCTTCTGGCATTGCGCAATCACTTGCAAAGTCAGCGTGGTTTTCCCTGAAGATTCAGGGCCATAAATCTCGACCACCCGCCCTTTGGGAAGACCACCAATACCTAGGGCAATGTCCAAACCTAATGAACCTGTGGAGATAGCTTCAATATCTTTCGCGGCATTGGTATCGCCCATGCGCATTACTGCACCTTTGCCGAATTGACGTTCAATTTGACCAAGCGCGGCAGCCAGAGCTTTCTTTTTGTTCTCATCCATACGCGAACACTCCTAATGTTGGTTGAGGTGCTAAGGAAGCCGCGATTATTTCACAATGCTCCCTTGCAAGCCACTCTCAAACCACCAGTGGAATGGGGCGATTTTTTTGCAACTTTTAGGCGGGAATTGCTGGCCAAAAATCATTATCCATGAACTGCTCATAGCCCCACGGACACACTTCAGGAAAGGTTTCCGGCGCAAGCCCCGTTTCACGAACTGCTCCCGAAACTGCGTATTCGTAGGCGGATTCAATGACTTCGGGCAACTTACTTTTCAAACCTGGGTTTTCCTTGAGATGTCGCCCAATACGTTTACGCTGTTCAATAATGGTGAACTTCCAACTACGCGACTGATGGCTTGGCTCGTACTGCCACTTCAACAAATGCATGAGTAAAGTTTCCAAAAACGATTCCAATGCACGTTTTTCGGACTTACTCATGTCTTCAACTTCCTCAATAATGTGTTCCCAATCCACTTGGTCAAACTTGCGTTCGCGCAATAACGCTGCTTGTTGCAAAGCCCAAGTGTAAAGATCCTGATCATAAGCGACATTCGCCATATCGAGACCTCCTAAATCATGACGGTTGAAACGAGATTAACACACAGCCACGCTCTAGCTCATCTGCAAGATGCCATTGAGCGCGAAAACCACCGACTGCCAACGCACGGCTTCACGATCCCCCGCAAACTGGCAGGTTTTGGTTAATACCTCACCATTGCGCATTGCCCAAGCGAAACACACTGTCCCCACAGGTTTTTCGGCTGAACCGCCACTTGGGCCTGCAATACCGCTGACAGCGACAGCAATATGCGCTTGCGAATGCCGCAATGCCCCCGTTGCCATTTCCGCCACCACCGCTTCGCTTACCGCGCCGTATTGGGCTAATGTTTCAGCACGCACACCCAACATATCCTGTTTCGCAGCATTGCTGTAAGTAATGA
>CAZEQX010000229.1:0-2566 GCA_964514635.1 uncultured Thiothrix sp. | reverse complement strand
GCCTGCGGCAAGGTTGCCCGTGAAGCTGGCATGAGTGTTCAAAGCTGGGTTGACAGTGGCAACGACGTTATTCGACGCATTGCGGATGGTCATTTTAATGTCCATATTGCCGCCGCGAGACGTGTCTGAGGCATTTGGATCAACAGCCTCTCGAAGTGGAAGGGCGTTGAGTGTGACTTTGCCGCCGATGGTTTTGAAAGAGAACACATCGACATCACCACGCGCGTGGATGATGCCTTTATTCGCCTTATTGCTATTGGTAGGATCGTTGCTCGGTGTTGTGGAGGTCACTTTACCACTGACAATTTTTAGCGGTGTCGCGGCGGTAATGGTATTAGCATGATCATCTGCCCGACGTGTCAGCTTGCCCGTAATAATGGCAACATCATCTTCTTGGTTGTTGGCATCCTCGTACTCGCCTTGACTCCATTGGGAAACATGACGGTTAAACGCTGCCCCCATGATTGCCCCCCAACTGATGAAATCATCACCGTGACCATAATAATACTTCTCTGATGAAGAGCCATCGTGGGATAAACCAAGGTTATGGCCTATTTCATGTGACACAATTTCGGCGATGTGCTTAGTCTTGTAATGTAATACATCAGCATAAATAAACGTGGGAGAGTATTTCGTTGCGAAGTCTGCATCACCCCACTTATTCAAGTAAGCCACGCCAGATGCAGTATCGTAAGAAGGCATTGTTTGGTCGTACTCGTCTATGCTATTGGTAATCAAGGCGCGAGCAGTTGTGTTAGTAAAGGTGGTTGGGGATTGTGTAGTAATGTCGACATTGAACGGAGCGTAGTCTTCTGCCACCCGTCGCCAGATGCTTTTAATCGCCTCAATCTCATTACTGTCAAAGGTATCAGGGTGGCCATCCGTATCGAATGCAGGTGTAACCCACTCGTCTACGCTGTCGTCTTCATTCCAATGCGTACCCGTGACGGTATGCCCGTCAAAGTCCAAGAAGATGACATTTGTCGCACCCGGTTTACTGTGCAGTGCAAAGGCACTAGCGATTAACTCAGGCGTGGCAGGTTGACTAGCACTGGTTGCAGGGGGCGCATCATCCTTGGAAGGTAATGGGCGGAAATCATCAATAAAACGCACCGTACCTGTTTTTCCAATGTGTAGTTTGCTGAGGTCAGTCTTGGAAAAATGGATACTTTTTAACGTAGCTAACGCATCCGCCTGAGCAGCACTTGGTAATGCCTCCAATTGGGCGCGTAATGGGCTGGCAGGTAAGTCGCCTAATTGTAAGGGTGCACCCGCAGCATGGGCTTTAAAATCAGCCGCTTGTGCCGATGTGATACTGGCGGTTGCTGCAACGATGGCAATAGCCATCAGGCTCAGATTGGGCAGTTTGTAGGTATTCATGACTTCACCGAGTTAATGGGGGAATAGTGATAGCGAAACAAAGCGGATGCAACCTTGTGCAGATTGCATCCAAACGGTCAGGTGTTACTTTATTGCGGAATTGTACCGTTGATGAAATATTGGCCTAGGCTGCCGTAATCGGAGTACGGGCTGTACGCTGAACCCACACCATCGATGACGACATAGTATGTGCCTGCGGCAAGGTTGCCCGTGAAGCTGGCATGAGTGTTCAAAGCTGGGTTGACATTGGCAACGACGTTATTCGACGCATTACGGATGGTCATTTTAATGTCCATATTGCCGCCGCGTGTGTTCGTTGTTTCGCGTAAAGGGAAGGCATTGAGTGTGACTTTGCCGCCGATGGTTTTGAAAGAGAACACATCAACATCACCACGCGCGTGGATGATGCCTTTGTTCGCCTTATTGCTATTGGTTGGGTCATTGATTGGTGTTGTGGAAGTGACTTTGCCACTGACAATGTTGAGTGGTGTCGCTGTTGCGTTGGTATTGCCGTGGTCATCCGCCCGACGTGTCAGCTTGCCCGTAATAATGGTGACATCATCTTGTTGATTGTTGGCATCTTCATACTCGCCTTGACTCCATTGGGAAACATGACGACCATAGCCTGTGCCCATGATAGGCCCCCAGCTAATGAAATCTTCGCCATGTCCACCATAATAACCTTCTGACGATGTGCCATCATGTGAAAGACCAAGGTTGTGACCCGCTTCGTGTGACGCAGCATCGGCAATATAGCCCGCATTATCATCCAGATTGCTCGCATAAACGAAAGCAGGTGACTCTGCTGCGAAGTTATCATCACCCCATGCATTCACAAACGCAATTCCACCAGCTTCATCGGCACTTGGTAATAAGACACCGTACTTGTCCGTTCCCTGCGTGATTAGTACGCGGCCTGTGTTGTTGTTGAAACTGCTGGGTTCTTGAGTTGTTACGTCAACATTAAACGGTGCATAATCTTCCGCAATCCGTCGCCAAATGCTTTTAATATCATCAATTTCGCCTGTGCTAAACGTCTCTGAGTCATCATCCGTATCGAATTTCTTTGCATCCCAACGATCCACACTATCACTGTCATTCCACTTGGTATCAGTGATGGTATGACCATCGAAGTCCAAGAACATCACGCGCGTAGCACCCGGTTTGCTGTGCAGCGTAAATGCGG
>CAZEQX010000228.1:773-2578 GCA_964514635.1 uncultured Thiothrix sp. | reverse complement strand
CCTTAGTTAAAAGGGACTACGACTTCTGTCGCTGTTCTGTCGTTGTGTTTGATTAGTCCTTTGTTTGAGGCATGAAAAAAGCCGCGCTGTCTATTGAACAAGGCGGCTTGTTGTTTGAAGACTGAAAAGATTAATGTTATTTGGTTTTTGCCCAATCAACTCTTGCCAAGTCTAAGCTGGTAATATCGTCAGTCGATGAAGCGGTTGCATCAAATACTTGCGCTAATATTTTTACCATCTCATCGCTGTGTAAGGTTTCCTTTATTGTTATCTGTTTATTTTTACCATTAGGTAGTTTGTCTTTCAGGGATAATTTCGAGCCACCAAGGTGGTTAATGGTGCGTGATTTGATTTTTGTCTTGCATAATTGATGATCTGTGTTCATTTCCCAAGATAAGTCAAAACCTTCTCGCGCCATTAGCTCGATAATCGATTTACTAACCGCATTCTTTAGTTTGCGATCATACGCAACCAGTTCACGAGTTTGATTAACCCAGTGAGTGAGGTTAAGTGGTGTATTTAAGTTGACACCTGTGCTTTGCAACATATTGAAGTGTGCTAAATGATTTCGTATGTCTTTCTTGGTTTCGTAATGTATTAATTGCTTTAACTCATCGAGAAACCACGAATAGTTTGCCTGAATGGTTTTTTTGCTCGTGAGCGCATTAATAATTTGACCATCATTGAATTTTTCCACCCCTTTTGCTGTAAATAAATCATTGGCGTTTTTAGCGTGTTTTTGCAATAAACTTTGTAATGCAAAGTTTAAATCACGTTCAAACAAGACTGCAAAATCTGTTAGTCGTGTCAATACTTTCATAACGATTCGGTGAGCCGAAACTGTGTTAATCAAATAACAATGATGTACCGCTTGACGGTGTTGAATGATCGTTCTTAATGCTAGTAAATAAGATTGATATTCTTTGAATTTGTGTTTATCTTTAATCCATTGTTGATGCAGTTGTTCACGTTCTTGTTGGGCGAGCGCAATCTTTGATAATGGCTTACCTTCTGGAACGGTTTCATTCTCTATGCAGTCTGTTACCTGTTTACCTGAAATCTTCGTGGTGTTTAATGCGCGTAATACAGGCAGGTGTCCAAATCGACGAATTTCGCGTAATTCCCGTTGTGGTAAATAAGTTTGTGTACCAAGCTCTGTACCTTGTTCAGGGAATGCCCGATTAAAGACATTCTCATGTTCATAAAACTCGGCGAATACAGCTAATTGGTCGCGCTCAACTTTGGGCATAGATTTCCCATCAGCTTCCAGACTGCTGTATTGGCTATCATGAATATCAAGATATAACTTTAAGGTGTATTGCAGTGCTTTTAAGCGTTCTTCTTGTTGGGCGAACTGCGTGCCTATAGAACTCATGTGCCATTTGGCTAATTGATGCAGTAATTGCGATACTTCGCCAACGGGAATTAAATACAGTAAAAAGAATAATACCCGCTGCCAAGGTTCAGCACTGATCGTCGGTGTAGGCACTGTTAGGTTATCTAATGAGCAACATAAGGTATTAGGTAAAGCTTGATCATGTTCTAACTCCAATAAATTCCGTAAATTTTCAAATGATAAAAAATCTTTAAACGCAAGCGCGACGACATCACACAGTAACTCATCAATATAGGCAGCTTGTTCGCGTGCTGCTTCGGCATCGCTATTGTAACCACGCTGTATACGCATTTCGCTGGCACTAGCAGCCGTTAGTTTATCAAAAAACTGTCGAATATTTTGCCCTGACTCAAAGCACGGTAAATTTTCAGCGCGTGACTGTATTAGCAAGCGTTTGTCTTTATTACCA
>CAZEQX010000228.1:0-763 GCA_964514635.1 uncultured Thiothrix sp. | reverse complement strand
ACCATCGGCATTTAAACTCTTAGCTGCATTCGTGGCACGATCTAATGCAGTTTTAATCCAACGTTCGACTTCGTGCGGCTTACTGTCATTTTCCAACCATGAACGGAAAGCACGCTCGTATAATAACTTCAGTAAAATATACTGGCATTTTTGCGCGGGTTTTTGTTCTAAATCCGAGCGATTAGCTACTGGTGGTAGCGGTGGCATTCCATATTTAGGCGTTCTTACATTACCATTTTGATCACGATGTTGAATATTGCCATGCCGTTCTAACATGCGTGAAAAGCGTGGTAGCGCAATATGCGAGCTATGATCATCACATAACAAGCTAATTAGATTATTAATCTGCTCGTACTTAAAATAATGGAGTGCGTGCGCACCCTGCATGATGGCTAATAAACGTTGATTGCGTGTGTTATTAGCGCGATCCCATAGTGTTGATATGGGTGCATCCAAGGCTTGTGTTTCAAAACCATCAACTGTGGGCAACATAAATAATTTATCTAAAAATGTTTTCAGCCCTTTGAAGTGAAAAGCACTGTTGCGTAGTGCGATCATGCCACTAATGGCAGATTTAATAGTGGCTTTTTTTAGATCATCATCATTTGTAAACAAGTCTGCATCATTACCAAAAACTAAAGCAGTATTCTTATCAAATAAATCCGTATCAAAGTTTGCTGCATGATTCACAACAGTATGTGTATTGCTGCTGGCTAAAATATCACGCGGAAACTGTGAACGGACATTGGCTGGTAGGTTAGCC
>CAZEQX010000227.1:0-2601 GCA_964514635.1 uncultured Thiothrix sp. | reverse complement strand
GGGGGAACGCGCTCGGCGACGCATTCGCATGGTGGATGGCAAAGTGGCGGGGGATGCCCATTGCTGAAGTTGTGTGAATGGGCAAGCATTGGGATTTTGTGGTGGCTGTTGTGGGTGAGTCCCGCTGTAGCGAGTGCGATGGTGTGGGTCACTAACTCCCCTGAAATCCCGCGAATGGACCTTTCCCCTTATCTGGAACTGTTGGAAGATCGCTCGCAAAATCTTAGCTTTGAGCAGGTCAGTTCTGCCGCTTACAACGTGCAATTTACCCTCAATACACGCCCTCTTGTGAATTTCGGGCGCACGGATTCCGCTTGGTGGGCGCGTTTCCAAATGCGTAGCGATGTTGCGCTTGAACGGTATTTACTGTTGGATCGGCCGATTGGCGGCACGGTGGAAGTTTTCGCCTTACCAACACAAAGGCAGACGTATTTACACCGCTTGGATAATCATCGCTTGCCTGCTTATCACCTGCAACTGGCGGCTAATGAAACGGTCACGGTTTATTTTCGCGTGACCAATGGGCAAGCTTTACTTACGTTACCCTTGTTCTTAGTCACGCCTGAACAATTGCTGCAAACCAGTAATACCGACACCTTTATTTACACGTTAAGCTTTGCCATTATGCTTACCTTAGCAATTTATAATTTATTGCTATTTTCCAGTTTAAAGGATGCGGCCTATTTAAGTTTGAGCATCTTTATTTTATCAACGACCTTATTGTTCTTGCGTGACTCCCATTTGCTTGCAATACCCTATTATTTAAGTGACCCACGCCATTATTTTTACACAGCCCCCATTTTAATGACCTTGGGTAGTGCGTTGCATTATTGGCGATTCGTAAATCAAGGTAGCAGCCGCATTTTGACTTGGATATGCCAATGGTTTCCGCGTATTTGCTTGATTGCATTGCCTGCCAGCGGTTTTTTATCCGAATCCTTCGTATTTGGGCAGATGTTATTACTCACGCCTGTGGTATTGGTTTTGGTAACACGGTTGGCGTGGTTAGGACACCGCGCCACACGCCACAGTTATTGGGCAGTGGTGATATTATTAACTAGCGTTTCACCTTACCTTGCCACGCAAATGGGCTGGTTTATTTATGACCGCTGGCAGGTATATACCGCCCAATGTGGCATTGTGATGTCGTTATTATTGTTTTCATTTGTGCAAGCTGAGCAAACCCGTTGGTTACGCGAGGCAAAAGAGCGAGCTGATGCCAGTAATAAGGCCAAAGACAGCTTTTTAACCACTATGAGCCACGAATTACGCACCCCGCTGCACGCCATTACGGGCGTTGCGGAACTGTTACGCCAGACTTCCGTATCCACGGAACAAGCAGTTTATTTGGATAAACTGTTAGCGTCTTCCCAGCATTTACAGGCCTTAGTGGATGATATTTTAGATTTGTCCCGTATCGAAGCGAACAAACTGACGCTCGCGATGCACGAGTTTCATCTGGATCATGAGCTGAAAAAACTCCAGCAAATGTTCAGCGTGGTGGCTCAACAAAGGGGATTGCAGTTAATCATACAGCAGGAAACCACCCCGCGTTTGGTCTTGTATGGCGATGTCGTGCGCTTAAAACAAATTCTCGTTAATCTGTTGAGTAACGCGCTGAAATTCACCCATCACGGTGCGGTAACGCTGAATGTGCAGCAGCAAACCTGCCACGATAGCCAAACAGTAGGCTTGTTATTTGCTGTTTCCGACACGGGTATTGGCATTAGTGCAGAACAACAACAGCATTTATTTCAACCATTTACACAAGCAGACAGTAGTACTGCACGACATTATGGTGGTTCGGGATTAGGGTTAGCAATTAGCCGTCGCTTAGTGGAGTTAATGGGGGGGCAACTCCGTTTAACCAGCCGACCCAAACGCGGCAGTCGCTTCTTTTTTACCTTATGTTTTGCCAGTGTAACGCAGACCCCGTTACCGATACTCCCTGCGTTGGATAGCTTGCGCGAGAAAAATCTCCACCTGTTATTGGTCGACGACGACCCGCTGAACTGTTTTTTGTGCGTGCAAATGTTAGAACGCCTCGGCATACAAGCCACCGTCGCCAATAGTGGGCAAGCGGCTTTACAGCAATTACCCCAGCAAGCGTTTGATTTGGTATTGATGGACATCAGTATGCCGGAAATGGACGGTTATGCCACCACACAAGCGATTCGCCATGCCGGATACCAACACATCCCCATTATCGCTGTTACCGCCCATGCGATTGAAGGCGAACGCGAACGCTGTCACGCCGCAGGCATGAATGGCTATTTGAGCAAACCGTTTAATTTGGCAGCATTACACAGCATATTGTGCCGATTTGTGGGGATTTGAAACAGGCAAACCACTCGCTAAAATCCTGCCTTTTCAACAGACGTTCTTCCAGTCTAGTTCGCATTATCTGCCACTTGTCGGGTAAACTCTCCTCAACTAGCATCAGCAATGTGCTTGGCGAGTTTGGAATCGGTAGGCGCGTTTGACTTTCATGGCTCACAGTGCACAATCCTGTGAGTTTTTACTCCATAAGGTAGCTAACGACGAATGGAGGCGCGAGTAAGAGGATCGGCTAACGCCGATGTGCTATCCCTCCCCGCCCTG
>CAZEQX010000226.1:0-2613 GCA_964514635.1 uncultured Thiothrix sp. | reverse complement strand
GTCAACGGGGGAAACGGTGGCAGGGGCGAAGCCGCACAAAGCCTTGCTTTCGCGTGCGATCAGCGATATGGGTTTTTTCGAGTTCCGGCGGCAACTAGAATACAAAGCCGCCATGCGTGGCGGTATCGTGGTGATTGCTGACAGATTCTTTGCCAGCAGTAAGACCTGCTCAACCTCCGGTTGTGGGTATAAAGTGGACAAGTTGCCATTGTCGGTACGGGAATGGGTTTGCCCCGCATGTGGTGCAAACCATGATCGGGATGTGAATGCGGCTATTAACTTAGCCAACTATGCTTCGGCTGCGTTTAGCAGCCACGCCGTGAGTTCCACGGTGTCTGCCTGTGGAGGGGACGGCTCTGGCTTGACGCGCAAGCGGCAAGTGAAACCAGCCCCCATGAAGCAGGAATTTAACCGCAAACTTGACTAAGGTTTAAGTTTGTATAAGTTTAAAGGAACGGCGTGTTCGTTTAGAACCCTTTTAGTTCCGCTCTTCCATTCCATTCGCGCCTTATGTTCATAATAATGTTTAATATATAATTAATATAATTTTATGCGTGATTGATCATGAAGCTACATCAATATTGGCTACCTGTATTGGCTACCGTTGTGTTGTTAAACAGTGCTACCGTGCAAGCAGGATTTTACCGTTGGGTGGATGCCCAAGGCGAAGTGCATTATTCAGATGTTGTCCCCCCCAACGTTGCACAACAAGGACATAGCGAGCTGAATGCGCGTGGTATGACGATTCATACTACCAATGGTGCGCCTAGTGCTGAGCAGCTCGCTGAACAAAAACGCAAGGAAACCGTAGCGAAACTGCGGGATGCATTGAGCAACCAACAACAGCAGGCTGATGAGTATTTATTGGCAAATTATACAGATGTTGGTGAATTGGAAGCCGTTTACCATAGTAAAGTTGAATTATTGGAGAAAAGCTCCCGTTCGTTAGGGGAAAGGCGAGCTGCACTGGTAAAGCGCATGGAGAACATTCGAGCGGAATTGCCAAATGTGGAAGATGCCTCCCAGCGCAAAAAGCTGGAAGGCTATCTTGATGATTCGGAAAAAACCCTGACAAACTACGATTACGCACTGCAAGAAAACCAAACAGAACAGGCGCGATTACGACAAGGTTTTGAGCAGGATCGAGCGCGTTTGAGCATTTTGCTTAGCGCGTCACCATCGTCCCCACACCCTGATCTGTCAACAACTCCAACAACACCGCGTGTGGCACTCGTCCATCAATAATACTGGCGTTTTGTGCGCCACCTGCAATGGCATCCATTGCACACGCTAGTTTGGGTAACATGCCACCATGAATTGTGCCATCGTCGATGAGGTTCTGAATGTCTTGTTGGCTTAATACGTCCAATAGCTTTCCGTCTTGGTTTAATACGCCTGGGGTATTGGTTAGCAACAGTAAGCGTTCAGCATGGAGCACTTCGGCCATCTTGCCTGCCACAATGTCAGCATTGATGTTGTAGCTTGTGCCATCCTTACCGACCCCGATGGGGGCGATAACGGGGATAAAGCGGTCTTCTTCCAACATGCGCACAACACTGGCATCAATTTGCGTTACTTTACCGACTTGACCAATATCAATATTTTCAATGAGTTGACCATTTTCAGCTTTGCGTTCTAGCAGCATTTTTTCTGCCATGATCATATTGCCGTCTTTGCCTGTCAAACCAATCGCGCGTCCGCCTGCTTGATTGATCATATTGACGATTTGTTTATTGACCAAGCCGCCTAACACCATTTGTACCACATCCATTGTTTCGGCATCAGTAACACGCATCCCGTCTACAAAGTGGCTTTCTTTGCCAATTTGTTTCAATAAATTACCGATTTGGGGGCCGCCGCCATGAACGACGACAGGGTTAATACCGACTTGTTTTAACAGCACAATGTCACGCGCAAAACTTTGTTGTAAGGCAGGCTCGGTCATTGCATTTCCGCCGTATTTTATGACAATGGTTTTGCCTGCGTATTTTTGGATATAGGGTAAAGCCTCCATTAGGATAGAGGCGGTATTTTGGGGTGTACTGTGCATAGTGTGCAGCCCTTTTGTTTGGGTAAAGTTACAAAAACCGCCAATTATAACTCACGCTGATTTTCCTGTGTAACACCCTAACTTGTGCTGGTTTGCCCTGAAATAGAGGTTGTGTTTCGGTAGTGGTTGCGGTTACATTCAGCGTCAGCTAGGCATTTATGAATAACAGTTTTTTTATCCTTAGGAGGAAACAAGAATGAGTCGAGACGTTGTTGTATTGAGTGCTGTCCGTTCTGCTATCGGTGCGTTTGGGGGTTCTTTATCCGATATGGAACCTAGCGAACTCGGTGGCGCGGTCATGAAAGAAGCGGTAGCGCGTTCTGGCGTTGATCCGCAAGCCATCAACTACGTTACTGTGGGTAACTGCATTCCGACCGATTCCCGTTACGCTTATGTTTCTCGTGTTGCTTCTATCCAAGCGGGTCTGCCAATGGATTCCGTGGCAATGCAGTTAAACCGTTTGTGCTCCTCTGGTTTGCAAGCGATTGTTACCACCTCACAAAACATCATGTTAGGTGATGCTGACTACGGTATCGGCGGTGGTGTGGAAGTCATGTCACGCG
>CAZEQX010000225.1:0-2654 GCA_964514635.1 uncultured Thiothrix sp. | reverse complement strand
TAGTGATGACATCCACCGCCGCTTCAAGAATCCGCACCCGCGTAAGCTGTTTGTCCTGCTCGTTGATCTTCATGACTCGCACCCTAAACAGAAATCACATTACTATAATTCCACTTTTAAAGCATTTTTACAATAGTATTTTCATATAAAACCCGTGTAAAGGTCAGGCACAAGCTCGCGCCGTCACAGGTAAAAGAGGAAAAACGCAGGCAACTACCCACGATTCATTACCCAGCTTAGCTGGCTAAGGCATTCAGCATAGCTTGTTGTTCTGCCGATAGTTTGGGCAGATTGGCTGGATCAAGTGTTCGCGCGATTGGCTTTTCTCGCTGAAGTGTCAAACCTGTGCGAGCCATTCTAACAAGAGCGTATTCAATGCTACAGGTTGTTCCATTGGCACTAAATGCCGTGCATGGGCAATGACTTGCAATTTAGCACGGGGAATCGCATCGACCATCGCTTGTTTTGCCGCCACGGGTGTGTAGTCTTGGTCGGAACTGACCGCCAGTAATGGGCAAGTAATGTCCTTGAGTTTGGCGCGAACATCCCAACCCAATAACGATTTCGTTGCGCGGAAATACGCCCACTTGTCATTGCTGGCAAATTGCCGTTCGGCTTGAGCGCGTAATGCCGCCTGTTCGGGTGCGGGGAAGTTCATTTGCGCAATCTTTTTCCCCATGTACGCGGGGCCAAACCATTGAATGAACAGCAAACGACTCCAGAAAAAACGCCGCGTTTGCCAATTATTCACCATCACCGCTGGCGTGGCATTAATCACCGTCGCGCTGCGTAAACGTTCTGGGTAACGAGTGGCAAATTCCAGCGTAATCATCCCCCCCAAGGAAAAACCGATCAGATGCACTGACGGGCAAGCCAAGGCATCCAACAAACCCACAACATCGGCGGCGTATTGCGCAATGCTGTAACCCGTTTTGGCTTTGGTGGTCGCGCCGTGCCCGCGTAAATCCAGCGCAATCACGCGGTAATACTGGGCTAATGCCTGAATTTGCGGCTGCCAATCTTCCTTACACGACCCCAAACCGTGCAGCAAGACCACGGTTTCCCCCGCGCCTTGGGCGCTGTATGCTATTTGGATGTCATTAACTGAGAGGAATGGCATAGCGAATCCTTGTGTTTAGCAGAGTCCGGTCATTATGATGCGTGCATTGTTATTCGCAAGGTTTTAGCATGAAATACCGACTGCTGTGTGGCTTGCTGGCTCTGGGTGTGAGTTTGTCAGGCTGCGATAAAGTTCCGCAACACCCTGACGATTTGCCGTGGCAAATCGTATTAACCCCACAGGGAGACCCGCAAGTATTTCACTTGGAAGTGGGGAAATCGACGTTGAAACAAGCGATTGAACATTTCCGTAGTTTTCCTGAGTTAGCGGTTTTTGCGCACGAAAGTGGTAAACGCACCTTGGAAGCGTATTTCGGCAAGCAAAAAATCGGTTTGTTCGATGCCAAAATCGTGTTGGAATTGCAAGCAGATGATGCTTTGCTAACGAAATTCCAACAAAACGCAACCAAACGCGAAGGCATGGCAAGCGGGATGTGGAAACACACGGTTGCAGAAAATGATGTCACGGTTGCCAATGGTTTGGCGGTTCGTAAGCTGGTTTACCTTCCGGTCGTGGATTACGCGCCCGACATTGCGAACGCCCGTTTTGGGATTCCTGCGGAGCGTTTGCCTTCGCAACAATCGACCGTGGAATTTTGGTGTTATCCCGACAAGGGCATCATTCTGGCTTTGGATAGCGATGGTGCGGATATTTTCTACTACACTACCCAAGCCAATTACCCCGCTTTAAAAAAGGAATTGCTGGAGGCAAAACCGCAAAATGACTGATTCATCAGCCAAACCCGCTGCTAGTCGTGAACAGCCGTGGTGGAAACAAAAAGCCCTTTCCGAAATGAACATGGATGAATGGGAAAGCCTTTGCGACCATTGCGCCAAATGCTGTTTGATTAAATTAGAAGACGAAGACGACGGTACGGTGTATTACACTGACGTGGCTTGCGATTTGCTCGATGGCAAAACCTGCCAGTGCAAAGATTACTCAAATCGTGAAACCTTAGTACCAGAATGCTTGCGCCTCACGCCGGATAATCTCGATCAGTTGTATTGGATGCCGCCGAGTTGCGCCTATCGTCTGCTGCACGAAGGCAAAAACTTACCGTCATGGCATCATTTGGTGTCTGGCGACAAGCAAAGTATTCACCGCATGAAACAATCCGTGGTGGGGCGTTTCAAATACGCGGCAACCGTTAATGAAGATGAATTGGAGGATCGTGTCGTTACATGGCCCTTGAAACGGAAAATGTAAGTCAACGTTTAGACAAATGGTTGTGGGCGGCGCGGTTTTTTAAAACCCGTCCGCTTGCGGTAGAAGCTATCGAAGGCGGTCACGTTCGCGTCAATGACGAGCGGGTTAAACCCGCGCGAAATGTGCGAGCAGGGGATCAAATCCGCATCGTCAAAGGCTTTGAAACGTGGGTCGTCACGGTGAAAGCGGTAAATGAGCAACGTCGCCCCGCCCCCGAAGCGCGTTTATTGTACGAAGAATCCGAACATCACCGCGAACAGCGCGAAGCGGTCATCGAAGAACGCCGCTTGCATGGCGTGAATATCAAGGTTCACAAACCGGATAAACG
>CAZEQX010000224.1:0-2662 GCA_964514635.1 uncultured Thiothrix sp. | reverse complement strand
ACGTTATCCTGCAAACCGGATTCGGCGGGGAACGCATTGTCGATATGCTCCCCGGCGAACAATTACCGCGCATCTGCTGAAGCGGATTCCGCCGCCACAAGAACCGCTAATGTACGACTAGCGTGTTCTTGTTCTTTGGGTTGGATCTCCCCGCCTGTTGAGCCGTCTAAGTTATAACGCATCCCACCTTGCTGAACTTGCTGTAAATACAAACGGTTGTGGGTTTGATAATGCAGCATCTTTTGCATCACGCGCCTACTAACCGTTATGCCTTGCGCGGTGAAGTGTTGGAAAATCTGTTGTTCAATGCCCAATACCAAAGGCCGACGCTCATACCAAACCGCAAGCATGTTTAATTGTTGGCTCAATTCTTTTGCCTGCGCTACTGATGGTGTTGCCGCTTTACCCGAATCCGCAGATGACGATGGACGCGCAAAGAACGGCTTTGCCCGCCCAGTCGGCTTAGGCTTTGGCTTACCCAGACGTTGTACTTGTGGCAGTTGGTCGCGCGTAATGATGCGTTTCCCCGTGCGGGCAACCGGACGTTCGGCGGTATTTCCGTCCTGTGCGGTTTCCGACGAGGCGGTAACGCCAGCGGGTTTACGACTAATACTTAAGGTTTTTCGTGGTTTATCGATCATATTTAAACTAATAGTTAGCACTTCTTTGACCACATTGTAGACACTTCATTCTGAAATGCCTAGTAACATTCGTTTCATGCACTTTTCACACAAAATGTAGATAAATTTGTTGTTTTTCCCGCATTTGTCAGGAATCAAACAAATAAAAACCAAAATAACCTATTGATTTTACAAAAAATCCATGATGGCACACCGTTTGCTTAACTTAAAGTGGGTCGGCATTAGTAGCGTTATGCACTGACTTGTAATAACGGAGAACCTGACATGTATTTCAGCGATCACGAACTCGAACAATTGATTCATGACGATGTGCCGTTCCTGGATTTAACCACGCATGTTTTAGGTTTAAGCACACAAACAGGCACAATTCAGTATAGCGCACGCGAACCCACGCTGTTGTGTTGCACCGAAGAAGCCGCGCGGATTTTGCAAAAACTCGGTTTAACAGTGGAACAGTTCAGCGCGTCGGGCGTGCTCGTTCCCGCTGGAACACATTTTTTGAGCGCGACAGGTTCGGCACAAGCGATTCACGCAGCTTGGCGCGTGGCCTTGAATCTGTTGGAACATGCCTGTGGTGTCGCCACGCGCACCCATGTTTTAGTGCAAAAAGCCCGCGCCGCGAATCCACACATCGTCATTACCGCCACGCGCAAAAGCTTACCGTGGGCAAAGAAAATGATGGTGAAAGCGATTCTCACAGGTGGCGCGTTACCGCACCGTTTGGGTCTGTCGGAAACTTTCTTGCTGTTTGATGAACACTTGCGTTTCATGGGTGGCTTGGACGCAGCATTGCCGCACTTACGCGCCATTAAAACGCGCTTGGGGGAAAAAATGCTGGTTGCTGAAGCACATAACCTCGACGACGCGCTAAAACTAGCACAAGCAGGCGTAGACATGGTGCAGCTCGATAAGTTTTCTATCGCTGATACACATCACGCCAACCAAGTACTGAAAACGGCTGTTCCTACGCTCAAAGTGGCGATTGCGGGCGGGGTTAATACAGAAAACTGCGCTGCCTATGCCGCCACGGGTGTGGATATGCTGGTTACGTCATCACTGTATTTCGGTAAACCTGCTGATATTAAAGCCACTATTCAAGTGTGCTAACGGAGGTCTGTTATGCCTGAAGCCAACTTACAAATGCAGTTTTTATTAAACCGTCACGGACGACGCTGGGACTATTTGGAACTGCTGGAACGCATTGATGCCACAGGTTCAATCGCAGCAGCAGCCAAAGCAATGGGCATGAGTTACAAAGCGGCGTGGGAAGCGGTTTTAACCATTAACAACCTTTCACCCGAACCTGTTGCAAGCAAACAGGTGGGCGGACAACACGGCGGTACAACCCTTCTAACACCGTATGGACGGCGCATGGTGATGGTTTATCGCCACATGGAAAAAGAGCACGCTCGCATTCTCGCCCAGTTAGGACAAGTGGCAGAAAACGTTGAGCAGTATTTTCAACTCATCAGGAGATTCGATATGCAAACCAGTAGCCGTAACCAATTCTTGGGCACAGTTAGCAAACTCACGCTCGGCGCAGTGAATGCGGAGGTCATTTTAAACATCGGTGCAAATGACGAAATTGTTGCCATTATCACCAACGACAGTGTTGAGCATTTGGAACTGGAAGTCGGCAAACAAGCTTATGCATTAGTCAAAGCCCCGTGGGTGATCGTGGCAAAAGACGACGGCAAAATCAAAACCAGTGCGCGTAATACCCTGCGCGGCACAGTCATTGCTTGCCAAGAGGGTTCAGTGAACAGCGAAGTGGCGATTGAATTAGCAGGTGGTAAAACCGTGATTGCGATTGTTACCAACGAAAGTGTACAAGACATGGGCTTGAATGTTGGTGACAAAGCTTGCGCATTGATTAAATCTTCTCACGTTATTTTGGCGGTTTCCGCGTAAACCTTTCAGCATTTTTTTACCTCACGTTATGTACCAATGCATCATAACGCTTATTGAGAATATAACTTAAACAGGAGTTTGCGTATGTTAAAGCAAGTAGATCGGAAGAG
>CAZEQX010000223.1:0-2672 GCA_964514635.1 uncultured Thiothrix sp. | reverse complement strand
TACTCGCCGTGAAAGGGCGATATCCTAGGCCGCTAGATGATGGGGACGCGGCAGTAAACTTATTTATCGCTGTCTCTTGGTGAAAACAGGATGATGGTTGATAAGCCCGCAAACGCTAACAAAAAGCCTAACGGAACAACCATTAAAAACAACTTCGCCAACTCGTCTTTATCGGCAAACATAAAACCAAAGCCCAGAATTAATCCGATGATGGTAATAACAATGCCAACAATCAAGCTATAGCGACCTATGCGATCCATAGCAACCTCTCGCGTCGGTCAAAATTGGTGGAGCTAATCGGGATCGAACCGATGACCTCTACAATGCCATTGTAGCGCTCTCCCAGCTGAGCTATAACCCCACGGCGAAAGAGACGCGAATGTTACAGAACGATTCGCACCCTGTCAATGGTTTTTTAGAAGCTTTCCTGAATAAATGTTATCGCACGCTGAATACGCGCCAAACTACGTTCACGCCCAATCAACTCTAACGTAATTTCCAACGATGGCGAAGACGTACTACCTGTGACCGCCACACGCAAAGCGGGGCCAACCTTACCCAGTTTCAGCCCCAACTTTTCACAAGCGGCTTGGATCGCGACATGAATGACCTCACCTTTCCACGCCTCCAATGCCGCCAACTCATCGTGCACGACCTGTAAATTCGTGGCAGTATCCGCCTTAAATTGCTTTTGCACGGCTGCTGGGTCAAATTCCGCGAAATCTTCGTAAAAGTAACGGCTAATCGCTACCATTTCCACCAATGTTTTGGCGCGTTCGCGCTGCGCATTAATCACATCCGCCAATGGCGCACCGTTACTGACATCCAGATTTTGCGCCTGCAAATGCCACTGCAATTGCTTTTCCAGCTCTGTAACAGGCAGCGTTTTGATGTAGTGTTGATTCAGCCACAATAACTTATCGGGATTAACCGCAGATGGCGCACGATTGATGCCTTCTAACGTAAAGTGTTCAATCATCTCTTCGCGCGAGAAAATTTCTTGGTCGCCGTGTGACCATCCCAAACGCACCAGATAATTCAACAAGGCTTGTGGCAAATAGCCTTCATCGCGGTATTGCATAACACTGACCGCGCCGTGGCGTTTGGATAAACGTTGTCCATCCGCCCCCAAAATCATCGGAACATGGGCAAACTTAGGTGTTTCATGCCCTAATGCACGCATGATATTGATCTGGCGCGGCGTGTTATTGATGTGGTCATCGCCACGAATAACATGCGTAACCTGCATATCAATGTCATCCACCACCACGGTCAGGTTGTAAGTGGGTGTACCATCAGAACGCGCAATGATCAAATCGTCCAGTTCAGTATTGCTGATCATGATTTTGCCGCGCACCAAATCATCAATCTCCACCACTCCATCCAATGGATTACGGAAACGAATCACGGGTGCAACACCTTCGGGCGGTGCTTCATCCTGACGATCACGCCAACGCCCGTCGTAACGCGGCTTTTCTTTGCGTGCCATTTGTGCTTCACGCATCACGTCCAGTTCTTCTTTGCTGCAATAACAACGGTAAGCATGACCACTCGCTAACAATTGCTGGATAACTTCTTTATAGCGGTCGAAACGATGCGTTTGGAAAAAAGGCCCTTCATCGTGCCCCAAATCCAACCACTCCATACCTTGCATAATCGCGTCGACCGAAGCCTGCGTGGAACGTTCTAAGTCCGTGTCTTCAATACGCAGAATAAACGTGCCACCCGTTTTGCGGGCATACAACCAAGAAAACAAAGCGGTACGCGCACCGCCGATATGCAAATAACCAGTTGGACTGGGCGCGAAACGGGTTCTAACGTTCATGCAATTCCACTATTTTTAAATCAAAACCTTAAGCATAACTGAACGAAAAACTATCACTTTATTCAGTTACAATTCAGTCCTTACCCGTATACTGGCAACAGTTCTTAAGGGCTAATGGGGTAAGAAAAATAATAATAGGGGCTAAACCCCTTTTTTATCTGACATTTAAAGCATCCAATAATAATAACAAGCTTTTGCTCTTGAAAGCCTTCCTACTAGGAAGGCTTTTTGCTTTCTAGCCATTTAGCGAGCAACGAACCACGCCAGTAATTGCAAACTCGCCAGCGCGTAAAGCCCTGCCAATATATCATCCAGCATAATGCCGAAACCACCACTGACCTGACGATCCGCCATACGGATTGGCCACGGCTTCCAAATATCAAACAAACGAAAGAGTGCGAATCCCACTATCAACCACAACCAACCTTGTGGCGCAGCAAACAGCGTAATCCACAAACCGACGAACTCATCCCACACAATCCCGCCATGATCATGCACCCCCAGACGGCGCGAGGATTCACCACAAATCCACACACCAGCAATGGCAGCCATCACCACCGCCAAACCATACGCCCACAATGGTAACATGGCTAACAGCCAGTAAAACGGCACAGCCGCCAATGTTCCAAACGTGCCAGGGGCTTTCGGTGCAAGTCCACTACCTAAACCGAAAGCTAAAAAATGCACTGGCGATGTGAGTACAGTTGTTGCCGCGATGGGAGCGGATTTACCTTCCGCCATTATTCCCACTCAATCGTCGCGGGTGGTTTGCCGGAAATGTCGTAAACCACACGGGAAACGCCTTTGATTTCATTGATAATGCGGCGGGAAACCACGTCCAAGAAAT
>CAZEQX010000222.1:0-2696 GCA_964514635.1 uncultured Thiothrix sp. | reverse complement strand
GGAATGAGCCAATCAGCTACAAAAAAGGCGCGGCTTATTTAGGTGCTGGCTTCAACATCAAGTCACTGAACGAAGACTACATCGGTGCGCTGCGTGCGATTGACCCGAAATCCGGCAAAATCGTCTGGGAAGCGAAAAACTACGCTCCATTGTGGGGTGGTGTGCTGACCACAGCGGGTAACTTGGTCTTCACAGGTACTCCTGAAGGTTACTTGAAAGCATTCGACGCAAAAACAGGTAAAGAACTGTGGAAGTTCCAGACAGGTTCTGGCGTTGTTGGCTGTCCAATCACCTGGGAACAAGATGGCGAACAGTTCGTTGGCGTTCCATCCGGCTGGGGTGGTGCGGTTCCACTGTGGGGTGGCGACGTAGCTAAACGTATCAAACATTTGAACCAAGGCGGCAGCCTCTGGGTCTTCAAACTTCCTAAAACTTCCTAATCCTGAAAACATGGCAGGGTGATGTTCACCTTGCCATGATGGGGCGGGCTTTTCTTTGATTGAAGGTATGTAACATGCAAACGGTAAAACGTTCTTTTTCACTTGTATTAGCAGCATTGGCTTTTTCTGCTACTGCACAAGTTTGGGCACACGGTGATGTAACCCCTCAAGCTATCGACATTACTGGTTTAGAGCCAATCAAAGACTCTAAAACGTGGTTAGATACCAACCCTTACTCAGGTAACGAGAAAGCTATTGAAATCGGTCATCACGCATTCGCGCAAAACTGTGCGCGTTGCCACGGTATCGATGCGGTTTCAGGTGGTATTGCTCCTGACCTGCGTGAAAGATTGCCACTGGGTCAAGACGGTGACGACCTCTTCAAAGAGCGTATGATTAACGGTGCTATCCGTAACGGCATTACTTATATGCCTAAGTTCGATGGTATTTTGGCTCAAGAAGGCCTGTGGGCGATCCGCTCTTGGTTGGAAACAGTCAGCGTTGATGCACCTAAAAAAGACGAAGCTAAACCTGAAGAGAAAAAGGAAGAAGCGAAGTCTGAGGAAGCAAAACCTGCTGATGCAGCCGCTAAAACAGAGGAAGCAAAACCTGCTGAACCTGCGAAAGCCGAAGAAGCCAAGTCTGAAGAGAAAAAAGACGAAGCTAAGCCTGAAGAAAAGAAATAAGATACAACTCTGTTCGCCTGCCCCCATCCCGACGGCTGTTGGCCTTACATCCAGCGGCGCGTTTGTTAGAGCAGAACTGTATCGGCTGACCTTCCCTCTGGTGGGGAAGGTTTAGCATCCGCAGGGCGTGGGGCATCTATTCTTGGAGGAGGAGAAACAATGAAGTTAAAAGCCTTATCTTTAGTAGGCTTCAGTGCATTATTATTCGCTGCACCTTTGTACGCTGGCAATCTGGCGGACGTAAAATCCAAAGGTGTACTGAGTGTTTCCCTGTATAAAGATTTCCCACCTTATTCTTTTGTCGCCGATGGTAAACAGCAAGGCGTGGACGTTGATCTTGCGGAAGCTATCGCGCAGAAACTCGGCGTGAAAAGCGAAGTCCGTCTTGTTCCAGCCGATGAAAACGTCGAAGACGATTTACGCAATAATGTTTGGAAAGGCCATTACATGGGCGGTGGTGTGACCGACATTATGTTACACATGCCCGTAGACAATGAGTTTTCCAAAAAAGTCGATAAAGTGAAATTTGTTGCTCCGTATCAGGTTGAGCAAGTCGCGTTTGCGTTTGATACCAATAAAGTGGGTAAGCAACCGACGCTGGCGAATTTCATGAGTGACCCGATTGGGGTTGAAATCGACACTTTGAGCGATTTGTACCTGTTGCAAGCCATGCAAGGGCAAATCAGCAAGAACATCAAACACTACGAAAACCTTACCAAAGCCGCCGACGCACTGAAAAAAGGCGAGGTCTCAGGTTTGATGGGGCCGCGTGGTGAGTTGGAAGGTGTGTTAGCCGAACGTGCTGATCATATTCAGATTCAAGGTTTAGTCACCCCAGGCTTGGCGCGTAGCAACTGGGCAATGGGTGTGGCAGTCAAAGCCGACAATGAAGAACTCGCCAATGCCGTCAATGAAGCAATGGCAGCGTTAGTCAAAGATGGTACGGTGAAAAAGATTTTTGAATCGCACAAGGTTTCTTATTACCCAGCAGCCGCACCGCCAAGCGCGACGGCAAGCAGCAGTTCAGAAACTGAGAAAACCGACGATAAAGGCACGGCAGCAACATCCCCTGACGCTCAATCAGCGCAGAAGTGAGGTTTTATGTTCAGGCATGGCAGATGGTTAGCCTTCTGCCTGCTCTGTCACCCAGCAGTAGCAGCAGAACCTGACCCGCTTAATTCCCCGCAATGGGGGGCAATGCACACGCGCTTTCTCAAAGGCGAGCCTTACATTTTCGACCAACGTATTAAGGTTGAAGCTCCCCCTTCTGCTGAAGATTCTCTCAATGTTCCCATCGCTTTCCAAGTGACTGATCTCAAAGACGTGCAAGAAATCCAAGTGCTTGCCGATTTGAACCCTTTACCGCACGTTCTGACTTTTCGCCCTAAAACCATTACGCCGAATCTCGCCTTCCGTATGAAACTGCAACAAGGTAGCCCGATTCGGGTGGCAGCGAAAACCGCTGATGGTGTGTGGCATGTGGGCGGGACGTATGTCGATGCCGCAGGCGGTGGCTGCACCTTACCCAGTGTGGGAACGTCGAGCGGCGATTGGACGAAAACCCTAGGCA
>CAZEQX010000221.1:0-2712 GCA_964514635.1 uncultured Thiothrix sp. | reverse complement strand
GCGCTGATGCGGTATGAATTAACAATAACCAATGTGATAGGAACAGGGCTTTATGCGGCAATTAATAAACAAAATAGGCTTAGGCATCATCGGTTTGATGTTAGCCTGCACGTCCGGTTGTGCGGTACAAGTGGCAAGCACCGTCGCCGGAACAGCCGTGGGCGTGGCAACAGGCACAGCGATTGAAGTGGCGAAAGTGCCGTTCAAAGTCGGTGGCGCGGCAATCGATGTGGTAACAGAGTGATTCCGTGTTGAAGCCTTCGCTGCTAACGAAGGCTTGGTGGTGCGAGTCACCCGATGTTGTTGCGCAAAATGCCGATGTGTTCTACTTCGCATTCCACCGTATCGCCAGGGACTAAATATTCCGGCGGTTGGCGCACAAATCCCACGCCGCTAGGTGTTCCGGTGGCGATGACATCACCTGCTTCAAGCGTCATGCCACGCGATAAACATTCGATAATGGTGGGAATGTCAAAAATCATGTGGCGCGTGTTTGAGGCTTGTTTGGTTACGCCATTAACGCGGCAGGTCAGGTTGAGGTTTTGCGGGTCGGGGATTTCGTCTGCGGTGACAAGGTAGGGTCCCATCGGACAACCACCGTCCACGCTTTTGCCTAAAAAGTATTGCTTGTGGTTAAGCTGAATATCCCGCGCACTGATGTCATTGATCACGGTGTAACCAAAAACGTGTGACAAAGCTTGGTCACGCCCGATTTTCTTACCACCTCTGCCCAAAACCACGCCGAGTTCGGCTTCCCAGTCGAGTTGCGAACAACTGTCGGGGTCGAACGGAATGGTGGCTTCGTGACCAATCACGCTGGTGGGGCATTTGGTAAACACAATCGGGTATTGCGGGGCTTTGCCCGTGCGCCCAACTTGGCTGGCGGTTTCTTCGACATGTTCAAAATAGTTTAAGCCTAAACACATCACATTTTTGCGCGGACGCGGAATCGGTGCGAGCAATTGCACCGCATTTAATGCCACCTGCATGGTTGGGGTAAATTGCGCTCGTGCTGCGGCTAAATCCAAACCGCTTTCAATCAACGTAATCATGTCACGCCACAACGGTTGGTCAAAGGCAGTTTCCAACGCGGGTAAGTACACGGTGTCGCCTTCAACGATTCCCACGAATAAGGCATTTTGGTATTGGCAAGTAATCAATTTCATGGAGTTACAATAAAAATCTAGGTTGAATTAGGTGAAATGTTAGCAATCGACGGTACAATGCCGCCATTCTTTTTACAACGGTACGGATTGTTACATGGACATTGCCATATTATTTGGCTTGATTTTACTGAACGGCTTTTTTGCTATGTCGGAAATCGCGCTCGTTGCCGCCCGCAAAGCGCGTTTACAAAACCTTGCCCAACAAGGCGATGGCGCGGCTGCCACGGCATTGCGTCTTGGTGAAGACCCCACGCGCTTTTTATCAGCAGTCCAAATCGGCATTACCTCGATTGGCGTACTGAACGGTATCGTCGGTGAAGCGGCTTTAAGCCCGCCAGTAAGCATGATGCTGCAACAATTTGGCGTGGAAGAACACCTTGCCAGCCCCCTAGCGACAGGTTTGGTGGTGGTTAGCATCACGTTTTTCTCGATTGTGTTGGGTGAACTTGTACCCAAACGCATTGGGCAAATCAGCCCCGAAGCCATTGCGCGTTTTGTCGCCCGCCCAATGTTATGGTTAGCCATTTTGACCAAACCGTTTGTGCTTTTGCTGTCGGGTTCAACCCGTTTGCTACTCAGTATTCTCGGTGTAAAAGATGACAATGGCGCGAGCGTCACCGAAGAAGACATTCACATGTTGCTAAGCGAAGGTTCAGACGCAGGTGTTATCGAACAGCAAGAACACCAAATGGTGCGCAACGTTTTTCGTCTGGATGATCGCCAAATCGCCTCCCTAATGGTACCGCGCAGTGATGTGGTTTTCCTCGATGTTGACAAACCACTGGAAGAAAACCTCACGCAAGTCGAAGCCCATCGTTATTCACGCTTCCCTGTGGTGCGTGGTAATTGGGAAGAAGTGTTGGGTATCGTCAGCACTAGCGCATTATTAAACCAAGTATTACGCGGTGAACAACCCAACCTCACACAATCACTCAAGCCCGCTGTGTTCGTACCCGAATCCTTAACAGGCATGGAATTGCTGGAAAACTTTAAAGATTCCGGCGGGCAAATGGTGTTTGTCATCGACGAATACGGCGAAATTCAAGGCATCGTCACCCTGCATGACATGATGGAAGCCATCACAGGTGAGTTCAAACCGCAACACCAAGACGATGCGTGGGCCGTGCAACGCGACGACGGCAGTTGGTTGCTGGATGGTTTAATCCCCGTGCCAGAACTCAAAGACCGCCTTGGCTTACGCAGTGTCCCCGAAGAAGACAAGGGACGTTATCACACTTTAAGCGGTATGTTGATGCTATTGCTTGGACGTTTGCCACAAACCGCTGATCACTGTGATTGGGAAGGTTGGCGACTCGAAATCATGGACATGGATGGCACGCGCATTGACAAAGTATTAGCAACGGCACTGGACCCAAACGACAACGAACCACTGTAAACCCACGACCGCGCCCCGCATGACTGCTGTACGGGGCGCGTATGCGCAAAAATGCTATACTTCCTCAAACGATTTTTGTGAATAACACCATGACACAGCAGAAAATCCCTTACGGTTTGAGCAATTTCAAAAAGGTTATTAGCGAAGGTT
>CAZEQX010000220.1:0-2714 GCA_964514635.1 uncultured Thiothrix sp. | reverse complement strand
GCATGAATTGAATCAGCGCACGGTGCATCCGCGCCATTGCACCACGCAACACCACGAAGCGCGAACCTGTTAATTTCGCGCCTGCATCAAAATCCATCCAGCCATTCGGTAAGCCCAGATCAACGTGATCTTTTGGCGTGAAATCAAACGCAGTCGGCTCGCCCCAACGCCGAATTTCAACGTTGGCGTTTTCATCCGCGCCGTCGGGTACGGAAGCATCCAAAATGTTCGGGATGCCCATTGCAATCGCTTCGAGTTCGGTTTGTAAGGCGGCAAGTTGTTGTTCATCCGCTTTCAAACGTTCACCCAAATCCGCCACTTCCGCCAACAGCGGTTGAATGTCTTCGCCGCGTGCTTTGGCTTGTCCAATGGCTTTAGAGCGCGAGTTTCGGGCGTTTTGCAGGTTTTGTGTGTCGACTTGTAGGGTTTTGCGCCGTTCTTCGAGAGCGCGAATGTTTTCCATGTCTAATTGAAAACCACGCCGTGCCAATTGTGCCGCTACTTCGTCCAATTCCGTTCTTAAGCGTTTCGGGTCTAACATCTTCTTATTCCATGCCGAAAAAAATCATTAAAGGCGCAATCTTACCCTAGAACCCGCGCCCTGTAATGAACTTCACGGTGTTGTGATGACTTCGTTGTGTGATTTGCCTCTTGAAATTGTTTTTTATTGCCCCATCTTGCCAACATCGAATGAACAAGAGACTAATGAGGACTAACACCCCATGACGGCACAAAAAGAGAACATGCAATTTCAAACCGAAGTGAATCAATTACTGCACTTGATGATTCACTCGTTGTATTCCAACAAGGAAATTTTCCTGCGTGAGCTGATTTCTAACGGTTCGGATGCGTGTGACAAGTTGCGTTTTGAGGCGATTGGTAACGACAACTTGTACGAAAATGACAGCGAGCTGCGCGTCGAAGTGGAATTTGACAGCGAAGCAGGCACGATTACCGTGCGTGATAACGGTATCGGTATGAGCCGCGATGAAGTCGTTACCAATATTGGGACGATTGCCAAATCCGGCACGAAAGAGTTTTTAAGCAAACTGACAGGCGATGAGAAAAAGGATTCGCACATGATTGGTCAGTTTGGGGTCGGTTTCTACTCCTCTTTCATTGTGGCGGATAAAGTGACCTTGACGACCCGTCGTGCGGGTGCGCCTGCATCCGAAGGTGTGCGTTGGGAATCGGACGCGCAATCGGGCTACAGTTTAGAGCAAGTCGATAAAGCGACACGCGGCACAGAAATCGTGCTGCATTTGAAAGAAGACGAAAAATCACTGGCGGATAAATGGCGTTTGCAAAGCATTATTCGCCAATACTCTGACCACATTCCATTGCCCGTGAACATGCGCAAAACAGGCGAAGACGATAAAGCCACCGCTGAGTGGGAAACCGTCAACAAAGCCAATGCGCTGTGGACACGTTCTAAGTCCGAGATTAGTGACGAAGAATACCAAGAGTTTTACAAACACGTTTCCCACGACTGGGAAGACGCGCTGGCATGGTCACACAACCGCGTTGAAGGCAAATTAGAATACACCTCGTTGCTGTATGTTCCGTCCAAAGCACCGTTTGATTTGTGGGATCGTGACCAAAAACACGGCGTAAAACTGTATGTGCAGCGTGTGTTTATCATGGACGAAGCCGACAAACTCATGCCGCGTTACCTGCGTTTTGTGCGTGGGGTTATTGATTCCAACGATTTACCGTTGAACGTTTCACGCGAAATCCTGCAAGGCAACAAAGTCATCGACGGCATGAAAAACGGTTCGGTGAAAAAAGTGCTGGGCGTGTTGGAATACATGGCGGCAGAAGAGCCAGAAAAATACACGAAGTTCTGGAAAGAGTTTGGCAAGGTGTTGAAAGAAGGTCCTGGCGAAGACTTTTCCAACCGCGAACAAATTGCCAAATTACTGCGCTTTGCTTCCACCAACAATGACAGTGCGGAACAAACCGTGTCCTTGGCGGACTACATCAGCCGCATGAAAGAAGGACAGGACAAAATTTACTACATCACGGCGGATACCCACACTGCCGCGAAAAACAGCCCGCACTTGGAAGTGTTCCGCAAAAAAGGCATCGAAGTCCTGTTACTGTCTGACCGCGTTGACGAATGGTTAGTCCAACACTTAATGGAGTTTGACGGCAAACAACTGCAATCCGTCGCCAAAGGTGAGCTGGATTTGTCCAAACTCGAAAGCGAAGAAGATAAAAAAGCGCAGGAAAAAGTCGAAGCCGAAGCGCGTAACATGGTCGAGCACATCAAAAAAGTGCTGGCAGAAAAAGTCGAAGACGTGCGCGTTTCCCACCGCCTGACTTCATCACCATCGTGTATCGTGTTGAAAGACCACGACATGGCGTTGTACATGCAGCAACTGCTCAAACAAGCAGGGCATGAAATGCCGAATACCAAACCGTCGCTGGAAATCAACCCAACGCATCCGCTGCTCAAACGCATGGAAGCCGAAACCGACGACGAGCGTTTTGCTGAATGGTCAAGCGTTCTGTTGGATCAAGCGATTCTCGCTGAAGGCGGACAACTCGAAGACCCAGCCGGATTCGTGAATCGCCTCAACAAACTCATGCTGGCAATGGCGTAAACCCATCATCCTGCATTGAAAAGAGCCGTCCAAGTGGGCGGCTTTTTTTATAGGGTTAAATATTTTATGCAATTAATTAGTGTCCAAGTGGGTTCTTGTCAGCCTTTA
>CAZEQX010000219.1:0-2716 GCA_964514635.1 uncultured Thiothrix sp. | reverse complement strand
CGTGAAGGCGGTCGTACTGTCGGTGCTGGTGTTGTTGCGAAAATTATTGAGTAATAACACTTGAAGTTTTGAAGAAGCGGGAGTATTCTCTCGCTTCTTGTCTTGTTACAGGCCAATAGCTCAATTGGCAGAGCGGCGGTCTCCAAAACCGCAGGTTGGGGGTTCGATTCCCTCTTGGCCTGCCATCTTTAGATGGCTTTGGGTAATAAACTATACATGGTTTATTTAGGTTTCGTTTAAACATCTTAAATTGACGTGTAGTCTGTTTCCCAAAGCCATTCGACTATCAGGTTAGTAAAAATCAATGTCAGTAAATACCGAAGAACAGAGCTCCTCGTTTGATACGATAAAGCTTGCGACATCTGTCGTTCTGCTGGTTGCGGGTATTTCCGGCTTTTATTACTTTGAAAGCTGGCATGGCGAACCTGTATCGTTACTTTTTCGTGTCTTGGGATTACTAGCCATTGTTGGTTTGTCCGCGTTTGTGGCTATGACTACATTGAGTGGCAAGCGGCTGTGGGCATTCATGAAGGATTCTCGTTTAGAGGTCCGCAAAATGGTGTGGCCGACGCGAGCTGAAACCATGCAAACCACACTGATGGTTATGGTCATTGTCTTAATTCTGTCTATTTTCCTTTGGGGTGTCGATTCGCTGTTAGGCTGGGCAGTTAAAAGTCTCTTAGGTGGAGGTTCCTAATGCCGCAACGTTGGTATGTTGTTCAGGCCTATTCTGGTTTCGAGAATCAGGTAAAGCGCTCTTTAGAAGAGCGAATCGTGCGTTTTGGTCTGCAAGATGCTTTTGGTCGCGTATTAGTGCCGACTGAAGAAGTCGTGGAAATGCGTGAAGGCCACAAGCGTAAGAGCGAACGTAAGTTTTTCCCAGGTTATGTATTGGTCGAAATGGAAATGAACGACAGTACATGGCACATGGTTAAGGAAACACCAAAGGTATTAGGCTTCATCGGTGGGAAGGCAGACAAACCAGCCCCGATTACGCAAAAAGAAGTTGATAATATCATGCGTCGTGTTGAGGAAGGTGCTGAAAAGCCGCGCCCTAAAGTACTTTTCGACGCAGGTGAGATTATTCGTGTTACTGATGGACCATTCAAAGACTTCAACGGCGTTGTCGAGGAAGTTAATTATGACAAAAGCCGTCTGTTAGTTGCAGTTCAGATTTTCGGACGCTCAACGCCTGTTGAGCTGGAATTTTACCAGGTCGAGAAAACTTGATTTGGATTCACGGGAAGCTGTAAAGCGTTATTACCCACATTAGGAATGTAATCATGGCAAAGAAAGTCATTGGCTATATCAAGCTGCAAGTTCCGGCTGGTAAAGCAAACCCAAGTCCACCGATTGGCCCTGCATTAGGTCAACGTGGTTTGAATATCATGGAGTTCTGCAAAGCGTTCAATGCGGCAACTCAAGGTATTGAAGTTGGTTTACCAACACCCGTCGTTATCACCGCTTATAGCGATAAAAGCTTTACCTTCGTACTGAAAACTCCACCAGCTTCCGTTCTGTTGAAAAAAGCAGTTGGTATTCAGTCAGGCAGTGCGCGTCCAAACAGCAACAAAGTTGGCAAAGTCACTTTGGCGCAATTGGAAGAGATTGCTAAAACCAAAACTCCAGACTTAACAGCAGCTTCAATGGAAGCAGCGGTGCGTACCATTGCAGGTACAGCGCGTAGTATGGGTCTTGAAGTGGAGGGTGTGTAAGATGGCAAAGCTGACTAAACGTCAAAAAGCGATTCGCGCTGTTTTAGGCGCGACTAAATCCTACGCACTGGCTGATGCACTGGAAACCTTAAAATCTTTGCCGCGTGCGAAGTTTGTTGAAAGTGTGGACGTAAGCATCAACTTAGGTGTTGACCCGCGTAAATCTGACCAAGTAGTGCGTGGCTCTACAGTTCTGCCAAATGGTAATGGCAAAACTGTGCGTGTTGCAGTCTTTACTCAAGGTGCGAATGCTGAAGCGGCTAAAGCGGCTGGTGCAGACATCGTAGGCTTTGAAGACTTAGCCGCTGAAATTAAAGCGGGCAAAATGGACTTTGACGTTGTAATCGCAAGTCCTGACGCGATGCGTGTGGTTGGTCAGTTAGGTCAAATCCTCGGTCCGCGCGGTTTGATGCCTAACCCTAAAGTTGGCACTGTAACACCAGACGTTGCTGGCGCGGTTCGCAACGCGAAAGCAGGTCAAGTTCGTTACCGTACCGATAAAGCAGGTATTATTCACTGCTCTGTTGGTAACGTCGAATTTGATACTGACAAATTGGCTGGCAATATCAATGCATTGGTTGCAGACTTGGTGAAAATGAAGCCATCTACATCCAAAGGTGTTTACCTGAAAAAGATTTCCGTATCCACCACAATGGGTACAGGTTTGACAGTCGATACCACATCACTGTCTCTCTAAGGAATTAGGGGCTTGTTTGCCCCTTTCTCCGGTTCTCATGGATCGAGAACGGCCGTCAGGCAATAAGATATACATGGATGTATGTCGTCAAAGACCGCAGGTGCTTTGTATAGAGCTTAATGGTTCTGCAACTTTGACTAGCTGTAGAGAACCTGCGCAGATGGCGTAACCCGAGTCAGTAAGATGGTTTGGGACGCTGTTTCCTTCATTGGCTGGTAAATTATCAGCTTTTGATCGCTAAATGGTGGATTATCCGCCAAACCAGGAGTAGATAACGTGGCATTAACACTGCAAGAGAAAAAAG
>CAZEQX010000218.1:0-2722 GCA_964514635.1 uncultured Thiothrix sp. | reverse complement strand
TTTTCGGCGGTTTTAACAACGTGGCACACAAGGCGGGCGTGAGGATTAACGCCACCACTACCGACAATACCATTGCCGCCACCAGGGTAATCGAGAATTGGCGGTAAATCACCCCCGTCGAACCACCGAAAAACGCCATTGGCACGAACACCGCCGACAATACCAAGGCAATGCCGATTAACGCCCCCGTGATTTGCTGCATGGATTTGCGCGTCGCCTCACGCGGGGCAAGCCCTTCTTCGTGCATTAAACGTTCGACGTTTTCCACCACCACAATCGCATCGTCGACCAGCAAGCCAATCGCCAAAACCATACCGAACATGGTTAAGGTATTGATCGAATAACCCGCCACTGCCAACACCGCAAACGTGCCGAGTAACACTACCGGAACGGTCAAGGTCGGAATCAGGGTGGCGCGAAAATTGCGCAAAAACACCAGCATTACTACGAAGACCAAGGCAATGGCTTCAAGCAGAGTTGTTACCACGCCTTCAATGGAAATCTTAATAAATGGTGAGGCATCGTAAGGAATCACCGCTTTGAGTCCGGCGGGAAAATACGCTTCCAACTCCTTGAGCTTAGCTTTCACCCCTTCTGCTGTGCTTAACGCATTCGCACCGCTGGCTAAACTAATCGCCAAACCAGAAGCCGGATTGCCTTTAAAACGCGAAATCACGTCGTAGTTTTCGCTGCCCATTTCGACGGTTGCCACGTCGCCAAGGCGAATAATCGCGCCATTGGTGGCGGTTTTCAGCACAATCGCTTGGAATTGTTCCGGCGTTTGTAAACGTGATTGCGCGGTGACAGTAGCATTCAATTGTTGCCCTACAATCGCAGGCGTACCGCCAAGTTGCCCCGCCGACACTTGCGTGTTTTGCGCTTGAATCGCGGTTTTGATTTCCGCCGTAGTGAGTTGGAATTGCGTCATTTTCGCCGGATCAAGCCAAATCCGCATCGCATACGCAGCACCAAACATTTGCGTACTGCCCACACCTTCCACGCGGCTAATCGAGTCTTGCAATGTGGTGACAAGGTAATCAGCAATATCGGTTTGGCTCATGCTGCCATCTTCGGAAATAAAGCCCAACACCAACAAAAAGCCATTACTGCTTTTGGTGACGCGCACACCTTGTTTTTGCACCGCATCGGGTAATTGCGTCAACGCCAATTGCAGCTTATTTTGCACCTGAACTTGGGCAATGTCGGGATTCGTGCCTGCGGTAAAGCTCAAATCCACCTTCGCTGCCCCCGACGCACTGCTGCTAGATGCCATGTATAGCAAACCATCCAACCCCGTCATTTTTTGCTCGATGATTTGCGTAACCGAATCTTCAACGATTTTCGCCGACGCACCGGGGTAAGACGCACTAATCGAAATGGTTGGCGGGGCAATGTCAGGGTATTGGGAAATCGGCAAATTCGGAATCGCCAATGCGCCTGCCAGCATGATGGTGATAGCAATAACCCACGCAAAAATCGGACGATCAATGAAAAAACGCGACATGGTTTAACCCCCTTTCGCTGGCACGGGTTTCACCGTGAGATTGGGGCGCACGCGCTGTAAACCGTCGACCACGATTTGCTCGCCCGCTACTAAGCCATCGTCCACCACCCATTGATCCTTTAGGGCTTGCGTGGCTTGAATCACGCGCTTTTCCACCGTGTTATCGGCTTTCACTACCCACACCGTCGCCGCACCAGCGGCATTACGGCTCACCGCAACTTGCGGCACGAGTAGCGCATTCGCCCGTTCACCCGCACCGAGTTTGGCGCGTACAAACATGCCAGGTAACAATTGCTTATCAGGGTTGGGAAATTCTGCCCGCACCGAGAACATCCCCGTGGTTTGGTCAACACTCAAATCAGCAAAGGCTAATTTGCCCGTTAAGGCGTAAGTTGAACCATCGGGTAACAGTAATTGCACGGGTGTTTGCGCGGCATTTTGTAATTGCGCCAATTCGGTGCTGGGGCGGGTAATGTCCACCGCAATCGGGTCAAACTGCTGAATCGTGGTCAATGCCGTGGTTTGATTGGCGGTGACTAATGCGCCTGCTGTGACGCTGGATTTACCCACCACTCCACTAATCGGGGCTTTTACTTGAGTGTAGGCAACATTAATGCTCGCGGTTTTGAGCGCGGCTTGCGCCACGGCGACATCGGCTTCGGCTTGTTTTTGTGCAGTAACTTGATCATCAGCACTGGTGCGGCTCATCGCACCCTGTTCAACCAGATCGAATTTGGCATTGCGTTCAGCTTTATTGCGGGCAGCATCTAAACTGACTTTGGCTTTGGCTAATTGCGCTTGTGCGGTTTCCACCGCAGCTTGGTAGGTAGCACTGTCAATTTGATACAGCACCGCGCCTTTTTTCACCCAGCTACCTTCTTTGAATAAGCGTTCTTGAATCAAACCCGTGACCTGCGGGCGCACTTCCGCACTTTGCAAGGCCATGACGCGCCCCGCTAATTCCCTGCTAAAACTCACGGTTTGCGGTTGTAGGGTTAATACACCGACTTCAGGGTCTTTCGCAGGCGGTTTAGTGGCAGCGGGGTCTTTATTACAGGCTGTTAAACAGGACGTTATTAAACCAATGATAATGACCAAACGCTGTGCGCGTGACAATTTCAACATAACGCCCCTAACTGACTAACTGGATCGGATGCTTTGCCCAAACTGTAAGCGGCAAAGGCTAATTGCTCAAGTTTACCACGTCCGTGTCAGGGC
>CAZEQX010000217.1:0-2737 GCA_964514635.1 uncultured Thiothrix sp. | reverse complement strand
GTGTGCCTTTAATCGCTTCTGGCGGCGTGGGTAATTTGCAGCATCTGGCAGACGGTGTATTACAAGGTGGCGCGGATGCGGTACTGGCGGCGAGCATTTTCCACTTCGGTGAGTACACCGTCGGACAAGCCAAGCAGTTTATGGCAGACCAAGGCATTGAGATGCGACTGTAATGGCAGCTCCAGCACAAATTCAAGCCCGCTACGTCCAAGAAGAAGACCGTATTTTATTGCGCCTGAATACCGTAGCCAACGAGGAATTTCGTTTTTGGATCACGCGGCGCTTCGCATTGCGTTTATGGCCTGTACTGCAAGATGCCTTGCTGTCCACACCCGTTGCCACTCGCCAAACTTCCCTGACAGCACGTCAGGCAATCGTCGCGTTTGAACACGAAGCAGCGAAAAGTAAGGCGCAATTCAATACGCATTTTCGTGACATGGAAAATTTACCGCTCGGCGAGATTCCGTTATTGGTGATGCAGTCTGGGTTTCGCCGTGAAGCCAACGGCAACTTCTTTTTGTCGCTACACAACCAACAGAAACAGGGCATTAGTTTGAGCTTAACGACCGACTTGTTGCACTTGTTTTGCAAACTGTTGGAAGATGCAACACGGCAATCGGATTGGGCAATTCCAGCACTCGTGCAAGAAATGAGTGCACACTCTGCACCATTGGCTACGCATCGCCTAAACTAATGCCCATGCATGGGGCATTACCGTGTGACGTGTGGATTAAAAAGCACTAAACAGCTATCGAAACGCACCCTTATGCCCCTGTTATTGTGACAGTTATCCGATATAATGCGCCCCATGACACAAGCTACTGCAAACACTACTGTATTAACCCAACTCGCCGAAGTCCTCGAAGCCCGCAAACAGGCTGAACCGGACAGTTCCTACGTTGCCAAGCTCTACCATAAAGGTTTGGATAGCATCCTGAAAAAAATCGGGGAAGAAGCCACCGAAACGGTTATGGCAGCCAAAGACGGCGAAAAAGATAAAATCGTGTATGAAGTCGCCGATCTGTGGTTTCACACACTGGTATTACTCGCTCAACAAAATCTACACCCTGACGATGTGCTAAACGAACTCGCACGCCGTTTTGGTTTATCCGGTTTGGTTGAAAAAGCGAACCGACCATCGTAACTGTAAGGACGAAACTATGCATTTTAGTATTTGGCAACTGTTGTTGGTTTTGGTCATTGTTGTTCTGCTCTTTGGCACTAAGAAACTGCGCAATGTGGGCGGAGATTTGGGCGAAGCCTTGAAAAACTTCAAAAAAGCTGTCAAAGACGGTGACGAAGAGGCTAAACCAGAAGCCCCTACGCAAGTTTCCCAACCCCAAGGGCGTGTGATTGATTCTGAAGCCAAAGAAAAAGACAAAGTGTAATTGTCTGTGGCAATAACCCCTTGATACACCCCTTAATAATGGGGATAGCGCATGTTTGAAAGCAGTTTCCTTGAAATGCTTCTGATCGGCGTGGTTGCCTTATTGGTAATCGGGCCGGAGCGTTTGCCAACCGTTGCCCGCACTGCTGGGCATTGGTTGGGAAAGATTCGCCGTTTTGTTGCGACGACCCGCGCTGACATTGAGCGCGAGTTTCATACCGAAGAGTTGCGTAATATGCTTTACAAGCAGGAAGAAGAGTTACGCAATTTACGGGTAATGATGGAAGAAAAAGCCCAACAGGTGGAAGACCAAGTACGCAAGGAACTTCAACAACATGACGACCCCAAATGATGGCAACGCCCACGAAGCTGGGTTTAAAGCGTTTCTTGAACACCTCATTGAGCTGCGTGATCGGCTATTGCGAGTCGTTATTGCGCTGATTGCGGTGTTTATTCTGCTCACGCCGTTCGTGCAGGATTTATACAATTTCTTGTCTGAACCCTTGGTTCGTCACCTACCTGAAGGCGAAAAGTTGATTGCGATTGGCGTTGCTTCGCCATTTCTGATCCCGTTCAAACTGGCTTTAATGGTAGCGTTTTTGATTACGCTGCCTTACACCTTCTACCAAATCTGGGGGTTTATCGCACCAGGGTTATACCAACACGAGAAACGCTTGGTTACGCCGTTACTGCTGTCCAGCGTGGCACTGTTTTACATTGGGATGGCGTTTGCGTACTTTTTAGTGATCCCCATGATTGCCAAAGCTGCCGTGGCTTTTGCCCCTAGTAATGTGAACCCAACCCCAGACATTGCCAGTTATTTGGACTTTACTGTGGCCATGTTTTTGTCATTCGGCTTGAGTTTTGAAACGCCCGTCGCCACGATCTTGCTGATTAGTATGGGCGTGGTCAGTGTAGAAACCCTTACCAAAGCGCGTCCCTACATTATCGTGGGTGCGTTCATTATTGGGATGCTTCTCACCCCGCCGGATGTGGTGTCGCAGACCATGATGGCTATCCCCATTTGGTTATTGTTTGAATTAGGTTTATTCCTAAGTAAGACGTTTGACAAACATCTGGAACGTTTCCGAGTGGATAAAGACGCGCATTATGCGGCAATGGATGCCCAAGCCGAGCTGGAATTTAAGCAGGCAGAAGCGGACATTCAGCGTTTGGACAATAAAACGCCTGACGATAAATAAACCACCACACTGACTGATTATTGATTGAAAGTGCATTAGACCGAGGTTGCTGTGAAACAAACTAACGTGCCACGCCGCAAAACCATGCTGGTGATTTTGGATGGTTTCGGTGTTAATCCGAGCAAAAAATACAATGCGGTGTACGAAG
>CAZEQX010000216.1:0-2835 GCA_964514635.1 uncultured Thiothrix sp. | reverse complement strand
CTGTGGTATCAAGATTACCCAGAGGATGTGCCTGACTTTGAAAAGCAAATGCGTATCAAGGTGCATTATGTGATTGAGCCACAATATTTGTGGAGCAACATCGCGGAACTGGCACGCAAGCAGAATCCAGACCTGCTGGATACGCTGTACAAAGGCTTCAAATACATCGAAGAAAAATCCTTTGATGGTAATTTTCAAGGGTTGTTTTCCGAGATCAACCTGCATTCTGAAAAGCTGGGCAAAACGCCCAAATTACGCAATGAAAAACTTTGCACGATCATTCAGAAAATCGCTGATGGTATTGCCCGCTTTAGCACCGACACGGATATATTGGGTGATGCGTATGAATACCTGATTGGTCAGTTTGCCGCAGGTAGCGGTAAAAAAGCGGGCGAGTTTTATACACCGCAGCAAATTTCCACGATCCTTTCGGAAATTGTCACGCTAGACTGCCAAGAGCCAAAAAATGGCAAAAAGACCAAACTTACCAAGGTGTTAGACTTTGCGTGTGGTTCGGGTTCGTTGCTGCTCAACGTGCGTAAGCAACTCGGCGCACACGGTATCGGCAAAATCTACGGGCAGGAAAAAAACATCACGACCTACAACTTGGCACGGATGAATATGTTGCTGCACGGGGTCAAGGATACCGAGTTCGAGATTTATCACGGCGATTCCCTGCTCAATGAATGGGACATTCTGAAAGAGATGAACCCAGCGAAAAAACAGCAATTTGATGCCGTGGTGGCTAATCCGCCGTTTAGTTACCGCTGGGAACCCAAGGAGGAAATGAGTAAGGATTTCCGCTTCTCCGGCTACGGTCTTGCGCCCAAATCCGCCGCTGATTTCGCGTTTTTGCTGCACGGTTTCCATTTTTTAAGTGAAAACGGTGTGATGGCGATTATCCTACCGCATGGCGTGCTATTCCGAGGTGGTGCAGAAGAACGCATCCGCACCAAGCTACTGAAAGATGGGCATATCGACACGGTAATCGGTTTACCTGCTAATTTGTTTTTCTCCACAGGCATTCCGGTCTGTATTCTGGTGCTGAAACGCTGCAAAAAATACGATGATGTGCTGTTCATCAATGCCGCCGAACACTTTGAGAAAGGCAAGCGGCAAAACCGTTTGCTGCCGGAACATATTGACAAGATTGTTGCCACTTACCAGTTCCGTCAGGAGGAAGACCGCTATGCCCGTTGCGTCAGTATGGAGGAAATCGCAAAGAACGATTACAACCTGAATATCTCGCGCTATGTCAGCACCGCACAAGTTGAGGAAACTGTGAATCTACAAGAGACTCACGCGGCACTGAAAGCGATTGGGGAACGCGCAGCCAAAGCCGCCGACATGCACAATCAATTTCTGAAAGAGCTAGGTTTACCCCCTATTTAAGTTTTCTGACCCAACTCGCACAATGCAGTAAAACCGCATAATATCCCATTCATTGCGGTTTATTGCTAGAATGGCGAAACATGACTAAATCAATAACAATAAAGGATATTCCCCATGCAATTACGCGAATACCTGCGCATTCTTGCCAGCCGTGACGGTTCTGACCTTTACTTGACTGCCGACGCGCCACCTGCGGCGAAATTCCAGGGCAGCCTCAAAGCGATTGATAAAGTGCGCATGACCCCCGAAATGCTGCACGAGATGGCGTACAGCCTGATGAATGCCGAACAGCAGCAACAATTTGCCCACAAACCTGAAATGAATCTGGCGATTAGCGAAGAAGGCATTGGGCGGTTTCGCGTCAATATTTTCAAACAACGCCACAAAATCGCGATGGTGATTCGTAACATCAAAACCGACATCCCCGACGCGGATAAACTCGGTTTACCCGACATTTTGAAGAAAACCATTCTCGAAAAACGCGGGCTGATTTTGTTTGTCGGCGGGACAGGTTCGGGCAAATCCACTTCACTCGCCGCACTGATTGATTACCGCAATCGCACCACCGATGGGCATATCATCACCATCGAAGACCCGATTGAATACGTTCACCCGCACAAACGTTCGATTGTGAATCAACGCGAAGTCGGCGTAGATACCGACAGTTACGAAGACGCGCTGAAAAATACCCTACGTCAAGCCCCCGACGTGATTTTGATAGGCGAAATTCGTGCGCAAGAAACAATGGAACACGCGCTGGCTTTCGCCGAAACAGGGCATTTATGCCTTTCCACCTTGCACGCCAACAACGCCAACCAAGCCTTAGACCGCATTATTAACTTCTTCCCTGAAGAACGCCGTCACCAATTGCTGATGGATTTATCGTTAAATCTCAAAGCCTTTGTCTCACAACGCCTGATTCCCACTATCGACGGCAAGCGCGTCGCGGCGATTGAAATCCTGCTCGGCACACCGATGATCCGCGATTTAATTATGAAAGGCGAAGTCCACGCCATCAAAGAAATCATGGAAAAATCCGAAGAACAGGGGATGCAAACCTTCGACAGCCATCTTTATAAACTGTATGTAGCGGGCAAAATTTCACTGGCGGAAGCCCTGCGCAATGCTGACTCCCCCAGCAATCTCAAACTCAAAATCAACCTGTCCGGCGGCGTTGCCAAACCCAAACCCGCCGCGACGAACACGTCTACCGAAGCCACGAGCACCGAAAAACCCGCCGATGATTTCATGGCAAAACTCAGCATTGAACCCAAACCCGAACCAGAATTGACTTAATCCCCATTTTCAACCGCTGGGACAAAGTGAACACCCCACTTTGTCCTCACACCTAACACGAAAAGCATTTGCCGATGACACCCATGCCGTACCACAATGCACAGAAATCATTGCGGAGTTTCACAGCATGTTTCATTCCCTGCGCCA
>CAZEQX010000215.1:0-2846 GCA_964514635.1 uncultured Thiothrix sp. | reverse complement strand
GGGCAATTGCTGAACAATATGCTGGCGGCAATTGGTTTACCGCGTGAGACGGTTTACATCGCTAATGTGTTGAAATGTCGCCCACCGAATAACCGTGACCCGAAACCGGATGAAGCGGCACATTGTCGTGGTTATTTAGAACGCCAAATTGCCTTGGTACAGCCGCGTTTGATCTTAGTTGTGGGGCGAATTGCCGCGCAAAACTTATTACAAACCACCGCACCGTTGGCACGTTTGCGTAATCAAGTTCACCGCGAACCGCTAACGAATACGCCCGTGATTGCCACTTACCACCCTGCGTATTTATTGCGCCAACCTGCCGACAAACGCAAAGCATGGCAGGATTTATTATTTGCCCAACAAGTATTTGCTCGTCATGTCACCACTAACTGATGCTGATTTATTACCACTGCGTCCCATGACAATGGATGATTTGGATGCCGTCATGTCCATTGAACGGCGGGCGTTTCCTTTCCCGTGGACACAGAAAAATTTCCAAGATTGCTTGAAACAGGGGTATTTGTGCCGTATTTACGAACAATCGGGGCAAATTCTGGCGTATTCAGTGGTGATGCTGGTGTTGGATGAAATGCATTTGCTGAATATTTGCGTTGATCCAGACGTACAAGGGCAGCGGCTTGGGAGTCGTTTATTGCATTCAATGGAGTGTCTTGCACAGGAATGGCAAGCACAAACCTGCTTCTTGGAGGTGCGGCAGTCTAATTTTGCGGCGATTCGTTTGTACCTCAATACGGGTTTTAACGAGGTCGGGTTACGCAAAGGTTATTATCCCGCCAAACTTGGGCGCGAGAACGCGATTATTATGGCAAAAACCTTGCTCTAGACTTTAGCTGTGAAGTGTTGTAAAAAAGTTGCAGCTAGGGTAGGTGTAGGGGCTTGGCAGTGGTATTATTACAACTCCTGTCATTGTGGAGTTACAGCGTAATCGTGGTTAAAACGGAATTTGCAAAAGCAGTGGGGATTTATGAGTAACAGACATGCTGTGTGCATACCGCCTGCCGAGCATCATATCCACCCAGACCTGATATGCAGTCGTGCTAAAGATGTGGTTCGTCGCTTGCAAAAAGCGGGTTATGAGGCGTATCTGGTAGGGGGCTGTGTTCGCGATCTGTTGTTGGATCGTGTGCCAAAAGATTTTGACATTGCAACGAGTGCGCGTCCTGAAGAGATTCGTAAGCTATTTAGTTCTTGTCGTTTGATCGGGCGACGTTTTCGGTTAGCACATATTTATTTTGGGCGTGATTATTTAGAAGTCGCAACCTTCCGCGCACCTCATGCTGAGGATGATGAGGGTGGCAAAACGGATGATGAAGGACGTATTATCCACGACAACGTTTACGGTACATTGGAAGAGGACGTGTGGCGGCGCGATTTCACGATTAATGCGCTGTTTTACGACCCTGTTAGCAATGAGCTATTGGACTTTGTCGGTGGATTAGCTGATTTACGCGCTGGGTGCATTCGTTTGATCGGTAATCCCGAACAACGTTTTCGCGAAGACCCTGTGCGTATGTTACGCGCGATTCGGTTTGCAGCAAAATTAGGCTTCCAGATGGAAGAGGCCGTTTTGCAGTTGCTGCCCAGCCTTGCGATTCTGATCGAGAGTGTTTCGCCTGCCCGCTTATTCGATGAAATCATTAAGCTATTACACAGTGGCGACGGGGCGCGAACGTTCCAATTATTGCGTGAATACAATATTTTACAGCATTTGTTGCCATTAACCGCTGAAAGCATCGAAGAAGATGCCAGTGGTAGTTTCTTGCGCATGGTTGAAACGTCATTGCGTAATACCGACCAGCGCATTGCTGATGGGCGTTCGGTGATGCCTGCGTTTTTGTATGCAGTATTGTTGTGGCATAAGGTGCATCTAGCAGCGGTGGCGTTGCAGTTGGAAGGTGTACCCGAAATGCAAGCTCTGCATTTAGCGGCAAGTGATGCGTTGCGTGATCAGGTGGATTTCACCGCTGTTCCGCGCCGTTATAGCAATATTACCCGCGAAATTTGGGCATTGCAGTCGCGTTTCCGGTTTCGGGATTTGCGCCGCGCTAATCTGTTATTGGGGAATCCGCGTTTTCGTGCGGCTTACGATTTCCTGTGTTTGCGTGCGCAAGCGGGGGAGGCCTTGCAGGATGAATGCGATTGGTGGACACGTTTCCAACAAGCGCAGCCCGAAGAACGTGCTGAACTTTGCAAAGGGGCGCAAGGCAAAAAGGGCAATTTCCGCCGTAAAAAAAAGCGCAAAAGCAGCAATAGTAAAGCTAAAGCAACAGCAGCAGAGTGAGATTAATGCAAACGACTGCGTTGGAAACCGTGACGGCGTACATCGGTTTGGGAAGTAATTTGGGTGATCCGCTGGCGAATTTGCATTCTGCATTGGCGCAATTAGCGGCAAGTGACAGGGTTGAGATGCGTGGTGTTTCACGTTTTTACACCAGTAAACCGATGGGACCACAAGACCAACCAGATTATGTGAATGCTGTGGCTTGTGTGCAAACCACGCTTGCGCCATTGGATTTGTTGAATGTGCTGTTCACGGTGGAACGCGCTCACGGTCGTGTGCGTGACCCAGCTTTGCGCTGGGGCGCGAGAACCTTGGATTTAGATTTGTTGCTGTACGGTACGCAAACCATTGATTTACCACAATTACACATCCCGCACGTCGGTTTGGGGCAACGCTCGTTTGTGGTGTTGCCGTTGATGGACATTGCCCCGCGTTTAATCCTACCCAATGGCACAAAGCTGCAAGACTGCCTTGCAGCTTTAACGTGCGATGATCTTTATCCGTTGACTATTTCTAGCACTGACGTAGGTACTTGATTAAACGC
>CAZEQX010000214.1:0-2852 GCA_964514635.1 uncultured Thiothrix sp. | reverse complement strand
CCTACCGTCAACCATACCTCTAATTATGGAAATGGGGGGTGAGAAAGAGAGTTTACGTTGGGCTGCAAGTAATACGAATGCACTTGCCCCTAATCCAGAATGGGGCGTTGCAGGTGATTCCAATATTCAATTTGTACGGATGCTTGCTAACGAGCCATTACCACCCTTACTTAAAAGCTGGAAATGGATTGAACTTAAAGAACTTCGCCAAAGTGTACCAAGTGCTAACGAACTCATTATTACTAATCAGTTTGATGGTGCATCCATGAGCTTTGGTGAGCAGGCATGGAATTTTATCTGTAAGAATGTTCCTGATCTTGCCAAACGTTTGGATACGTCTTCTACGCTCATTGAAGTACGTTACTCTGACCGATATTTGCGTTCTCCGTTAACACTGCTGCTGCTACATAGTTTGCTCAAAGGTCTGGAAAATTATGTGGGTGGGGTGACGGGAGCAACAAAGATTGATGTTTGTACATCTGAGCTAGGTGGTTACGGTAAGAGTTATCTGCGCCAATTTAATCATGATTGGTTGGATGAAGAAGATCGTCGTCAGGTTGCCGAGCATTGGTTTAAGTCCAGCTTCCCAAAATCCAAGTGGCTGTTGCATAAGAATAAAGAATTACCCCATGCGCGAGAACTGGAATTAATTTGGACTAATAGCAAATGGGTTATACGTTTGGATCAAGGTGTTGGTTATTGGGTTATTCAACGTCATGTACGTTCAGATTTTCCATTTGACAGGCGCATAGACCAACAAGTTGAAAGCCTGAAAAAAGCTAATTTAAAAATTGAGCAAGTGGATAAACGTAATCCAACCTACTGGTATTGTCGCAAAGTTTAGCCTGCTAATAATTATCATCAGAGTATCGGCATAGGCTATTTCAACGCGATACCGAACGCATGGTGATGTCGGATATTACTTACGCAGCGGATGAACCCAAAGGCTGGGCGTTGTTGCCGAATCCTACCGACAAGGAAAAGCGTTACTGTGCGCGTCAGGGCATTGAGCTACTAGATGCTGATGTGAATGATTTACTAGCAGCAGCAGGATTTGCTACCGCGCAAGCGGCTTAAATGCCTCAAGCGGGTAGAAATGAGCTACCCGCTTGCGATGCAACGTTACAGGACAGGTTGGTTACTATTATCCTGTAAAAAATGGTCAAACTGCTGGTAGCTGTGTTTCAACCACACACGCACACGCTGGCGTTCAGCGGTGGTCATGGCTTCGCGGTTATTTGCCGCTGTCCAGAAACTAAAGTTATTGAAATCTACTTTTTGCATTAAGCGCGGTTGTAACTTATTTAAAGTTACACAATAAGCATTACGCGCTTGAGCGGCTTGATAGGTACTGGATTGCTCGAACTGTGCAAAACTGTCACCACGCCCTAAATTCTGCACGATAACCAGTTGCACGTCAGACTGCGGGTAACGCGCGAGGGTTTTGTCCAACAATTGCACGGAATCCGCGCCATCGTCCATCACATGCCAGATGAAAACTTGGTGTCCGGTATCGTTGAAAATGCCGAAGACATCGCTTTCATCCAACCAACGCTCCAGTGGGGCTGCGGTTTGTGCGGCTAAATCAATGATCAAGTCGTGTTCGGGATTTTGTTCCGCCGCATCGATGATACCATCCAGACTGTCGTAGTCATCGATGATCAGCGGGGAAGTAAACTCATGGTAAAAGCGTGAAAATGAGCCGTGAGAACGGTCAGAATCAAAGCCCGTCAACGGTTTGCCTTGGTCAATCAAGTATTGCGCCAACAAACGTGCAGTTAGCGATTTGCCAACGCCACCCTTTTCGCCGCCGATAAAATGTACTCTACCCATTATTGTCTCCATTATGATGATTAAAGAGTCTCGTGACTCGGCTAGTAGTTTGGGCAGCGGTAGCTTACGTTGTTGTGCATTGCAGCGAAAGCTTTATATGCGCTTGTCTGTGTGTGCTTGCGTGATTAAGCAGGTATGCTCACCATCTCGTGTGGTTTTCCATAGAAGTCAGGAGTGATTATGTCGTGGTTTGGCATCATAATAATCGGCATGTTGTTATTTTTTATCGCGCAACAAGTTTGGCAGCGTAGCAATCTTAGGCAGCGCAAGTTGGTGATTGATAACTACACCTTTCCACGAACATTGCAGGTGCGATTGCAGGAACGGTATCCGCATCTACAAAAACAAGACATTGACGATATTTTGCAAGGCTTAAAAGTGTACTTTCACCTGTGTAATAAAGCTGGAAAACGCCGCATGGTGTCGATGCCTTCGCAAGCGGTGGATGTCGCGTGGCATGAATTTATCTTGTTCACTCGCCAATACCAGCAATTTTGCCAGCAAGCGTTGGGACGTTTTTTGCACCATGTTCCTGCCGAAGCAATGAAAACACCAACACAAGCACAAGATGGCATCAAAGTGGCGTGGCGATTATCCTGCCAACGTGAGCGTATTGATCCCCTGAAACCTACACAATTACCGCTGTTATTTTTGCTGGATATGCGCTTGGGGATTCCCGATGGCTTCCAATATTCGTTGAATTGCATGGGCAACCAAAGGGGAGAATATTGCGCAAGCCACATTGGTTGCGGCGGTTCAGGCTGTGGCGGCGGCGGTGATTCCAGCGATGCGGGTGGTGATTCGGGGTGCGGCGGTGGTTGTGGTGGAGGCGGCGACTGATTTGATGAATGATTCCTTACCCATTAATGCGGTGCTGGACGACCTCCGCCACGCTTTACGCACCCGCCATGAAGTCGTGCTCGAAGCCCCGCCAGGTGCGGGGAAAACCACGCGTGTCCCATTAGCTTTACTCGACGAACCGTGGTTGGCGGGTAAGAAAATCCTGCTGCTCGAACCGC
>CAZEQX010000213.1:0-2891 GCA_964514635.1 uncultured Thiothrix sp. | reverse complement strand
TATTCTAAGGATTCATTATGCAAATCGCAGCAAACACCGTCGTCACCATGACTTACACTTTAACAAACGACCAAGGTGACGTTCTGGACCAAGCCGATGCGAGCCATCCGTTTGCCTACCTGCACGGTGCGAACAACATTATTCCCGGCTTGGAAAATGCGCTGACTGGTAAACAAGCAAACGACAGTATGAAAGTCACGATTGCGCCTGAAGATGCTTATGGCGAACGCGATGAAAGCATGACCCAACAAATTCCCCGCGAAATGTTTGGTAATGTGCCTGCTGAACAATTGGTGGTTGGGGCGCAATTCCACGCGCAAACCAATGGCGGCGTAGAGGTCATCACCATCGCTGCTGTGGATGCGAATACCGTCACAATCGACGCGAATCACCCGTTAGCAGGTGTCACCCTGACATTTGACTTAACCATTTTGGAAGTGCGTGCTGCCAGTGCTGAAGAAGTGGCTCACGGTCACGCACACGGAATCGGCGGTCATCACCACCACTAAATAAGCCATGCCACTTCGATAGCTTAGGTTATCGAAGTGCGCTGTTGCCTTGCGTGCATTTCCTTACGGCTTCTGTCCCCTTTCGCTTCTGCGACACACAATCCTTATAAGGTTGGCAATATTAATCACTGTCAATGAGGAGAAAAACATGGCGAGTATCACGTTAAAAGGCAACACCATCCACACCGTTGGTTCATTACCAGCCGTTGGTTCTGCCGCACCTAACTTCACCCTGACCAAAACTGATTTATCGGATGTTGCGTTAAAGGATTTTGCGGATACCACCGTAGTGCTGAATATTTTCCCTAGCATTGACACGGGCGTATGTGCAGCCTCGACACGTCAATTTAATGCGATTGCCAGCCAACAACCTAATGTTACCGTGCTGTGCATTTCGGCAGATTTACCCTTTGCATTAAGCCGTTTTTGTGGCGCGGAAGGTTTAGACAACGTTGTCACATTATCCACTTTCCGTAACCCATCGTTTGGTGCTGACTATGGCTTAACCATCAGCGATAGCCCATTGGCAGGTTTATTATCGCGGGCGGTCATTGTCATCAAAGCAGGCCAAGTGGTATACACCGAACAAGTCCCTGAAATTACCCAAGAACCTAACTACGAAGCGGCATTAGCTGCATTTTAAGGCAGACCAGACGCAGGAAACTAATCTCATGTTAGTTTCCTTGCATGAAAATCAAGCATATAACAGCATTCCTCGTATCTTCCGCTACACTTAACCTAACGTTGTTAAGGATGTAGCTCCAATGAAAATCAAACCCGCTTTCTTAGCAATCGTCGTGAGTGTGCTTGTTGGCAGCGTATACAACGTTGTGCAAGCAAAAGCCTGTGGCGATTCGTTCTATTGTTATGGTGATACGGCTGAAAGTCTCGCCACAACGTCGACACGTCCGCCACCGATTCCGCCACCCAATACGCTGTTGCGCCGTTTGCAACAACAGCGTAATCAACAGCACATTGCGATTCGCAACCGCACAACATCCCATGTGAATACGAACCGTTCAGTACCTGCTGCCGCGCCGACCCCACGCGCAACTCGCTCACAACACACTGACGAGGATGACGGTATTTCTGTCATTGCCATTCCTGCAAGACCGAACCCACCGCAGGTAAATCGTGTGCAGCCTCCGCCGCCACCTGTTCCATTGGCGGCTTGTCGTCCAGCACATTTAGCGGCTATGAACCGCGCAGAATCATTGGAGCGTTTAGGCGCAATCGCTGCCAAACGTAATGACCGTGCAATGTCATTGCGCTTTTTTGGTGAGGCAAAGCAAATTCGTGTTACCGCGCCACCCTGTTGAGGCATTATGGCGAGCGTGGCTGCACACCGCGCTCGTTCGCACCGAAAATCACGCCTAAAGTGATCAACACCATGCTGACATACCAAAGCCAAAAGCCCACTCCCAAACGGAGGATGTGCATGTCTGCCGCTTGCCCTGGAATGTCGTCAAACCAAAACGCCTGTCCTGCGATCAAGACAGCCAAGACCGCCAGAGCCATCGCGCGGTTGGGGTGCTGATACATCAATAACACCCCCAACAACTGCAACAAATTGGCATACCATGCGAATTGGAACAACACGAAACCCATCCACCCCGTAGCGAACACCCAATACCCCATCACAATGCCATGAGTGGTGTGAAAGACCACCTGACTGAGCGACAACACCCACAACAAACCACCAAAGAACAAACAAGCATCCGAACCAGCAATACGCACCGGATTCAACACTCGCCAAACAGCATCCATATGCAAGGTTTCTAAGAATTTATTCATGGTTTAGGAGTATAGAAACAAGTCCCCCAGCTTGCATGATCAATATCCATTCGCCACCTTGCGCACTAAATTAGTGCCAAAAAGCACCAAAATAATACATCAAAAATATAACGAACTATTTAGGTGCAATAAAACCGATGTTTAACCTTATTCCTGCTTTATTCACAGTTTTATCCCTAAAAATGTGCATAAAAGACTGGTTATTAAGCAATTCCTGATTAAGATGGTGCGTCTTTTCATTTTTTGTTGGCTGTGTCTCAGGAGGAAATCCCCCGATGGAACAACTCGTACCCGCACTTGACACCCTGTTCGTTTTAATAGGTGCTGTCATGGTTTTGGCAATGCACGCTGGTTTCGCTTTTTTAGAAGTTGGCACGGTACGCCATAAAAACCAAGTGAATGCACTCGTCAAAATCATCACTGACTTTGCTATTTCCACAATTGCTTATTTCTTTATCGGCTACTTCGTCGCTTATCAAACAGGCTTTTTCAGCGGTGCGGGCGCATTAGCAGCTAATAATGGTTATGATTTAGTTAAGTTTTTCTTCTTGCTGACCTTTGCGGCGGCGATTCCTGCGATTATTTCCG
>CAZEQX010000212.1:0-2895 GCA_964514635.1 uncultured Thiothrix sp. | reverse complement strand
CAATTGGAGGCATTACCAACGGATGTACGTTCAACAGCCCTAAGTAAGCTGAAAGATATTCACATTTCCAGTGCTGACTTACCTCACTTACAAGTAGATAAATCGGGCAATATTTATTTCGCTGATAACTTTTCTACTGAATTTATCCAACCCGCTAAAATCACGACAAAAAGTGAAGCTGCAACCCCAGCCATGATTTACTCTGCATTCACCCTGCATAGCAAACCGGATGCTACCAACGTGTTAGTTTTGGATTTCGATGGTTATACCATCACCGATACCAAGTGGAATGACAGTTACAATGAAGACTACTGGGATGCTAAACCATTTGACACAGACGAAGACGAATCTACCCTCAGTACAGACGAAATCGAAGCCATTAAAAGTATTTGGCGACGGGTGGCGGAAGACTATGCGCCGTTCAATATTGACATTACCACCGAATACCCTAGTAGCTTTAACCGCAACACTGGACATGTGTTAATCACAAAGGGAATGGATGAAAACGGCGTTTACCTACCAAAAGGCGATAGCGTAGGTGGGCTTGCTTATGTGAATGTGTGGGGCAATGAGGATTTTGCTTCTGCCTCATCACCAGCCTTTGTATACATCGACAGACTAGGCTACGACACGAAAGCCATTGCCGAAGCAGCATCGCACGAGGCGGGTCACAATCTTGGTTTATCGCATGATGGTTCTTCAACAGAACGCTACTATCATGGACACGGTGAAGGCAATATTAGCTGGGCACCAATCATGGGTGGCAGTTACAGCAACAATGTCACGCAATGGAGCAAGGGCGAATACTACGATGCAAACAATCTGCAAGATGATATTGCCATTATCACAAACAAATTGACACGTCGAGCGGATGATCACGGTAACACCATTACTGCTGCTACACCGCTGAAAATTGTCAGTGGCAAAGTAAGCTCCAGTAACCCGATTAACGACCCAACCAATAGCAATAAAGCGAATAAAGGGATCATCCATTCGCGTACTGATGTCGATGTGTTCTCCTTTAAAACCATCGGCGGCAAAGTCACGCTTAATGCATTACCTTTACGCGAAACTACCGACACTCGACTTGGCAATATGGACATTAAAATGACTATCCGCAATGCGTCGAATAACGTCGTTGCCACTGTCAACCCAGCCCTGAACACCCATGCCAGCTTCACGGGCAACCTTGCCGCAGGCACATACTACGTCATCATCGATGGTGTAGGAGCACCAGATAGCCCGTACTCCGATTACGGCACACTAGGCCAATATTTCATCAACGGTACGATTCCGCAATAAAGTAACACTTAACGAATGGGTGCAATGACAAGGTTGCACCTCTTCCTGTTTCAACCCCCATCTGACAGCGCCTTAATCAGGATTCACCTAACAAAAAAGATTTTTCATGAAAATTATTTAGCGAAATCCTGTGATAATGCTCACATCATAAACTAGCAGAATCACCATGTTATGATAAATAATACCTATGTGTCTTATTTTTTAATCGCTAGAGTAACCTTATGAATACCTCTACACTTCCAAAACTTAGCGTTATCGCTACTGCCATCCTCGCCACCGTCACGGGTATCGCCCAAGCACAAACGACCGATTTCAAAGCACATGCTGCGGGTGCAGCCGTGCAACTCAGCGAATTACCAGCCAGCCCAATTCGCGCCCAAATCGAAGCTCTACCAAACGACGCTGCACGCCTAACAGCACTCAATAAACTCAAGAGCATTAATTTCTCCAAAGGGGATTTACCATTCCTGCGTGCTGACAAAGCGGGTAGCATCTATTTCGTTGATAACTTCCTTCCTGTTGGACACGCACAAGCCGCCCCGACTGCTGCCGAAAGCGCACCTGCTACACAAGCTGCTGTTTCTTCTGCTTTCACTCTGCACAGCAAACCAGGTGCAACCCGTATTATGTTCTTGGACTTTGACGGGCATACCATCACCAATACTGCGTGGAACGATAGCGATGGCGTAAGTTCATGGGAAGCACAAGCCTTTGACACCGACGGCAATGCGGATACTTTCAGTACTGGCGAAATTGATGCCATCAAAAGTATCTGGCGACGGGTTGCAGAAGACTACGCCCCGTTCAATGTTGACGTAACCACACAGCAACCTAGCAGCTTCAACGCGAACGTCGGCCGAGTTTTAATCACACCAGGAACAGATAAAAACGGTGTGCTGTTACCCTACGGTAATGCAGCGGGTGGTATTGCTTATGTTGGCGTTTGGGGATTGAGCGAGTTCCCTTCTTACTATTCCCCAGCTTTCGTTTACTCCGACATGTTGGCGGATAACGCGGGCTATATCGCCGAAGCCGCATCCCATGAAGCAGGCCACAACCTTGGCTTATCGCACGATGGCACTGCATCACAAGGCTATTATGGCGGGCATGGTTCAGGCTACATTAGCTGGGGTCCTATCATGGGCACGGGCTATGGTCGTCACGTTTCCCAATGGAGCAAAGGCGAATACACTGGCGCAAACAATAACGAAGATGATATAGCAATTATCTCCAGCAGTTTGCCACGTCGCGCTGATGATCACGGCAACACCATTGCCACTGCCACACCACTAACCATTGTTAGCGGCAAAGTCACTTCTACCACCCCCATCAATGACCCTAATAATAGCAATAAAGCTAATAAAGGTATCATCCATGCGCGTGGCGATGTGGATGCATTCTCCTTTAAAACCGCAGGTGGCACGGTGACACTCAACGTCTTACCATTGCGCGAAACAACAAACACGCGCGGCGGCAATATGGACATTAAAATGACCATCGTGGACGCGGCGAACAATGTCATTGCAACTGCAAACCCTGCAACCAATACCCATGCCAGCGTCAGTGCCAGCTTCGGTGCAGGAACATACTACG
>CAZEQX010000211.1:0-2942 GCA_964514635.1 uncultured Thiothrix sp. | reverse complement strand
AAAATTATTAGACCACCGTGGTTCATTGTTGTCAACACCACAATGGTTCATAATTGTTAAATGACGCAAGTAAGAGACTTTCCGCAAATGAAAATCAGGCTTTCTCCGGAACTGAAAGCCCTGATTGATGATGCTGCCCAAGCGAATAACCGAACGCTGAATGCAGAGATAACCGCCCGCCTTGAAGCAAGCTTTCTTGGTGGTATGGCTAGTTGCGCCATTAATGAAGCGCGAATGCGTGAAGTGATACGCGAAGAACTTGACGCAATGTTAAGCAAGGCTGGATATGTAGCAAGCTGACGTTCTCTGATGGTAAGTTGCACAGCTTGAACAACCCCAAAGGACACTGATTCATGCTGGCAGATGACCCTCAATTCCAAAAACTGATTTATGACGTTGGGCTTAAATTCAGAGATGCACTTAACCAAAAAGCTTTTCTACTGGTCACGATTGATGCTAATGGCAAAGCGAAAGCCTTCCACTTTTTTGAAGGTCGCAACAATCTGAAGACTTTGATAAACGAAACAAGAGAAGCCACCAATTACTTGAAAACGTTATAAGGCAATCGTAACTGCGCAACGGCAATAACTGGCAGTGTTAGGCACGATCTGCCCATACTGTCATAACGAACGTGGGAAGCATGGCATGGGAACAGTGAATTACGACCAAGATTTCTATGGCTGGACAGTGGAGCAAGTGGCTCTATTGCAGAATAAACAATTTGACCAAATCGACTGGGAACACATCATTGAGGAAATCGACAGCATGGGTAAAGCTGAACGCAACCAGTTACGCAATCGCTTAACCGTGTTACTCATGCACTTGCTGAAGTGGCAGTATGAGCCTTCGCACCGTTGCACCAGCTGGGTACAGACGATTCGGGAACAACGCCGCGCCATTGCTTGGTTGATGGAAGATAGCCCAAGCCTGAAAGCCAGCCTTAGCGATCAGCTTACTACCGCCTATCGTCGTGCCGTTGATGAAGCCGCCGACGAAACAAAATTACCTATCAGCCTGTTCCCAACCGAATGCCCGTGGAACTATACCGAGTTCATGAACAAAGAATTTTTCCCGGAGTGAATAGCTAACTCAACGACACCCTGTTAGTACCATCCAATCACAGCCCCACACCAAAGGTTGCTGCCAAATGTAGGTATGTAGCAGCCTGTCATGGCTAGGCACGATCTGCCCGCCATCGGCACCCACCCATCAAAAACACAGTTAAGAAATCCTAGAATTAAACCTATTACGACCTTTGACACTAAACGGCAATAACATGGCACTAAAACCTATCAACTTAACCAAGCGCGTTAATTCACTGCAATTTAAGCAGCGTCACAAGCCGCTAAAAGAACTACTGTTAAAGGCTTATGGTTCGTTTGAAGAAATGGCCTTATGTGGCGTGGAAGGTTGGGGGCGTGATGCTTACAGCATTCCGCTTACCCATGAACTCTTTAGTCGCATGGTATTAAGCGCTGATGACGACGGCGTAGAAGCGTTACAACTGTACCTAGACAAAGGCTTGCTTAGCCATAAACAGGTTTATCGTGCGTTAACGGCTGAAGAAATGGCGAAGTTCACCAAAGCAGGTGAGTAGGCGAGAATCAAAACCCAATAAAGAAACCTAATCGGATGAAATCAGGTTGTTTGCGGATGCAATCGGATTATTTCCGCCAGTATCACCGCGTTATATCTCAAAATTGCCCGTTTTTGAGATGTGTAAACCTACCACTTAATTCTGTAACAGATTTAAATGGACTGGCTAAACGCCCTTTTTAGCCAGATTTGCCCTACTCTAACCTCTATTAATTCTGTAACAGAAATAAAGCCTTTCGAGAATCAAAACACCATCAAGAAAAAACCCATCCCACTATTTTGGGGTATTTACCACAAAAACCCACAATTTTATCCCACCTCTTCCCGGTTCTTCCCACCTCTTCCCATTTATACCGACGCCTTCAAAATCTCCAAGGCACTGCTAACCACACTTAATCGGCCAACCATTAAAACTAGCATTCCATCAAGATCAGCATCACGTATAGATGCTTGCGTATCTTCTTTGCCCCGACTCAATGCACAAGATAACGCATTCATGGCTCTGGTTACTTTGGATACCTCCCATTCCACCCATTCAATCAAACCACTATTATCACCCGCACGAAATTCAAGGTTTGGGAAATGTTCCGCCTTAAATAGGTGCGCCGCCACCTCTTTACTGAATGCCATTTAAGCCCCTGTTAATTGCCCTTTAAACTGTTGTCAAAGCGTTATCAAACTGTTCATAAAACCCAACGAATAGGATAAAAATACCTTCATACCGGATAATTTTTACCCCCTATTCCGTTAACTTTATCACAATAAAAAACACTGTTGATAACAAGCACACATGGCTAGCAGCCACGATTTGGTAGGGACTTCTCCCCCAAAAAATTAACCTACCCCCACCCCTCCGGGTTTTTTTAGCCAGACCAACACGTCAGGCAACCACCAACGCACCGCACGCGCTGATAATTCGCGTCTCTTTGGAAATTTACCCTGTTTTTCTAGGGAACGGATGGTGCTTGAAGAAAGACCCGTGCGCTCTAGCACTTCATCCTGTTTGATGTAGCGTTCTTGTATTGGCTTGGTAGCCTGCTCCTGATTCATGGCTTTGCGCCAGATTATTGTAATTAAACGCCAAAACCCCCGATTATTCAGGGGCGAGGCTGGCCGAATTTACCGACAACCACATTCGCCCCCATGCGCTTGCTGTCAACGAAGTCGCCCCACCATTGCATCATCCTGATCCGTTCCGGCAGGTATTGGGCCATGTAGTTATACGCCCCCGCCACCTTGTTGCGTTCAGAGTGCGCCAACTGCTTTTCAATGATGTGAGGCTCAAACCCGGCATCATGCAAGGTACTGGAGGCCAAGGCACGAAAGCCGTGAATGGTAGTCTTGTC
>CAZEQX010000210.1:0-2948 GCA_964514635.1 uncultured Thiothrix sp. | reverse complement strand
GGGCGCATTTACTGATACATGGTTTGTTGCATTTGCAAGGCTATGATCATATAACGGACGTAGAAGCCGAGGAAATGGAAGCCTTAGAAACCCAGATTCTCGGTACGTTAGGTTTTCCTGATCCTTATCAATAACAGCAAGAGGAATGATGAAAAGCGATATAGGTGAGTCGACGCGACCTCAACCGCGTTGGAAACAGTGGTTAAAACGTAAATTGGATTTAACCTCCCAAAGTTGGGAAGAATTGATCGACGACTTACAACGGGTGAATCAGAAAAATTTACTACCCGATGATACCGTAGGCATGATTAAAGGGGTGTTGGAATTTGGCGCGTTACAAGTGCGTGATATTATGATTCCACGTTCACAAATTAATTTTCTGCATTACAACAATAGTTTTACCCAGATTCTACAAAGCATTAACGAAACGGAGCATTCGCGTTATCCGGTTGTGGATACCGATAGAGACGATTTGGTCGGGGTGTTATTGGCGAAGGATTTGTTGCGGTATGTGGGGCGCGAAGCCGAGTTTAAGCTTGATGATATTTTGCGTCAGCCTTTTATTATTCCCGAAACGCAACGTTTGCAAACATTACTGACGGAATTTCGCAATACGCGCAATCACATGGCGGTGGTGATTGATGAGTATTCGGGAATCTCTGGTTTGGTAACGTTTGAAGATGTGTTGGAGCAAATCGTCGGTGATATTGATGATGAATACGACAATGACGATGATGTATCGGCTAATGTCGTGCCGCAAGGGGATGGGCGCTTTATTGCCGAAGCCATGACTCCAATCGCGGAGTTTAACAGCGTGGTAGGAACACAGTTCGATACCAACGAGTTTGATACCATTGCGGGTATCCTCATGAATGAAATGGGGAAAATTCCACGCCAAGGTGAAGAATTGGTCTTAGACGGTTGGTTATTCCGCGTACTACAAGGCGATAATCGCCGGATTCTTCAGCTAGAAGTTCAGCCCCACACGCAAAATTCATTTTCAGAACAAGCTGCTGCGGTATAATGCCAGCCAATTTTGGTCTGGATTAAACTTACGCATGTTATCGTTTCGTGATTCTTTGTCGAAATTCGACTACCTGTTAGCTTTGCTGGCAGGTGGTTCGTTGGTCTTTGCCTTTGCACCTTTTCCAGTGTATCTATTGCCGTTAGCGTGGTTAGCTCCGGCGGTATTCTTCTGGCTGAATTTGAAGTCAATTTCCTTGCGGCAGCGGTTACGGTTGGCGTGGGTTTTTGGTGTGGGCTTGTTCGCGGGGGGCGCACATTGGATTTATTTTAGTATCCACTTCTTTGGCGGGGCAAATAATGCAATTGCGATCTTAATGGTCAGTTTGTTTGTCTTATTCATGGCCCTGTTTTTATTGCTGTTTGGTTGGTTAGCTTCATTTGCGAGCAATTTCCCGATGGCATTGCGTTTGTTGGTGGCTTATCCGGCGATTTGGGTGATTACCGAATGGTTTCGTGGTTGGTTTTTGACTGGATTTCCGTGGTTACAGTTAGGTAGTTCGCAGATTGATACTTGGTTGGCGCATTATGCACCCGTGACAGGCGTGTTGGGCGTGAGTTGGGTGGTTGCATTAGGGGCTGGAGCTTTGATTCTCCTGCTGGTCGGTTCAATGAAAGAACGAGCAATGGCGGGTGGTGTGGTCATTTTAACCACTGCACTGGGGTTCGGTTTGAGTCATGTCAGTTGGACTCGCGTGAATGGCGAACCGCTTTACGTCAGTATGTTGCAAGGTAATGTTGATCAATTCACCAAATGGGATCCTGCGTTTCGCAATGAAAACGTACAAGCTTATTTGAATTTGATGGATGCGGATAAATACCCCGATGTGGAAAAATCTAATCTCGTGATTTGGCCCGAAACGGCATTATCGGACTTTTTCCATCAATCACGCGAGGATGTGTTATTACCGCTGCAAGATTGGGCAAAAGAAGCCAATGCCAGTTTGTTAGTGGGGGGGTTTTATTACAACCGCGATAAAGAGGCCGTGTATAACGCCATCATGGCGATTGGTGAAGGGCATGATGTGGAAAAAGCGGTTGCCACGGGTGAACACATCTATGGCAAGCAACACCTTGTACCGTTTAGCGAGTACATTCCGTTGTTGAAATACTTACGTTTTTTGGAAAAGGTGATCAAATTACCTTACGACAATGTAACACCGTGGGAAGGCGCGAATACCCTAACAGTCGCAGGGCAACCTGTGCGTTTGTCGATTTGTTATGAGGACGTGTACGCCGAAGAAATGATCAAAGGTTTGCCTGAAGCCAGCATGTTAGTGAATGTCAGTAATGATGGTTGGTTCACGGGTTCAATAGAGCCAGCGCAACATGCCCAAATTGCACGGATGCGGGCTTTGGAGGCTGGGCGTTTTCTGGTGCGGGCAACCAACAATGGTGTGAGCGCGATTATTAATGAAAAAGGTAAAGTCCTGTTTACCGCGCCACAATACACGCCAACGGTTATCACAGGGTTTGCCGTGCCCATGAGTGGTGCAACGCCTTATGTGAAGGTGGGAAATTGGGTGATTGTGCCATTGATGTTACTGTTGTTTGGCGTACCTGCGTTTTTACTGCGTGGCAAATTTTACTAAGAAAAATCAGAATCACGCGGGATAACTTTACTTGCTGGCAGGTTATTGTTTAAATCTGCCAGTCATCTAATCATATTGCTAAGGGGTAAACATGCCAAATAAAACCATGCTGCGTTGGGGCGCGGGTATTGCAGTGTGTGCTGCAAGCATTGTTAGTCTGCCTGCCCACGCGGGAAAAACCTTGGACACCATCAAATCACGCGGGCAATTAGTGTGCGGTGTGAACGTCGCGTTAGCGGGCTTTTCTGCTGCCGACAGTAATGGCAACTGGAAAGGTCTGGACGTGGATTATTGCAAAGCTTTAGCCGCATCGATTCTCGGTGATGCCAGCAA
>CAZEQX010000209.1:0-2968 GCA_964514635.1 uncultured Thiothrix sp. | reverse complement strand
TTACCCAAGAATACGGCGTGAAAGGTCTGTTCTCTGCACCAACGGCATTCCGTGCGATCAAAAAAGACGACCCGAACGCTGATCTGGTCAAAGACTACGACATTAGCAGCCTGCAATACATCTTCTCCGCTGGTGAGCGTCTCGACCCACCAACCCAAGAATGGATGATGGAAAAAACAGGCAAGCCAGTGATCGACCACTGGTGGCAAACCGAAACAGGCTGGGGTATTACCGCCAACCTGCAAGGTGTTGAACCCATGCCCATCAAACTGGGTTCTTCTACCATGCCAACACCAGGCTTCAATGTGCAAATCTTGGACGAAAACGGTGTACGTTTGAATGCGACGGAACAAGGTTACATCGCTATCAAACTGCCATTACCACCAAGCTGTTTGGCAACCATTTGGGGTGACGTTGAGAAGTTCAAATCCAGCTACTTATCCACCTTTGAAGGCTATTACGCTTCCGGTGACGGCGGTTACATCGACGAAGATGGTTATGTGTTCGTTATGGGTCGTGTCGACGACGTAATGAACGTAGCAGGTCATCGCCTGTCCACAGGTGAAATGGAAGAAGTGGTCGGCGGACACCCTGCCGTTGCCGAATGTGCGGTCATTGCGCGTGATGACGATCTGAAAGGTCAAATCCCTATCGGCTTGGTCGTGCTGAAAACAGGTGCTGACATTGACGAAGAAGTGCTGTCGAAAGAACTGGTACAAATGATTCGTAGCAGCATCGGTGCGATTGCGTGCTACAAAGACACTTACATCGTCAAACGCTTGCCGAAAACCCGTTCTGGCAAAACCTTGCGTAAAAACTTACGTCAAATGGTCAATGGTCAACCTTACGTCGTGCCGTCCACGATTGACGACGTAACCATCATGCCAGAAATCGAAAGCTTATTGCGTGAAAAAGGCGTTATCGCCGCATAACACCTCACGCTACCATCCTCAGAGTCACCTATAATTTGGCGACTCATTTTAGCCATCCGTGGAGAACCGCTGCGGATGGCTTCTTTTTTTACGGCTTATTGGTAAGAATAATACGACTCGTTATTACCGCCCGTGTAAGGGACAAACCCTTCCGTCGTATTCGTGTGATTGTTGGCGTTGTTATTATTGTTGTTATATGGGTAAGTCGTGCTAGTGCCGTTACTGTTATTATTAGCAGGCGCATTGCCATAACAATTTGTGCGTCGCGCTTCTGGCAACTGATTCAACAACACAAAACCCTGTGCGAGTGCTGCATCCAGTGCCGCGCTGGGAATGGTCAGAATATTAATTTTACCATCCGCGCCACCACAAAATTGCGGATACATCCGCCCATCTGTACCGCAGCTCGCATTCGTTACCGGAATATTCGACATCTGTAACTGGCGCTGCATCTCTGCCAATGGCACTCCCCCATTCTCACACTGCCGCGAACCTTGGTACTTATACACATCCGCAAAACTGCTCACCCCCGTATTGGCATTATTCTGCGGTGGAACAGGTGTAATCCACGGCTTAATCGCCCCCATCGGATCAGTCGTAGCATTCGGGACGGCACAAGCCGTTAGCAACACCCCAGAACAAACTGCCATGATCGCAGTACGCACAATCAACATAAAATCGTCCTTCAGTATGTGGTTATAACGGATTTGACTCAGCAAAATCTGCCGAAGTTCCAGAATGTTACGCCAAAACCCAATAGCGCAAAAAGTCAGTTAATAACAAGAATGCCTGACCCATTCCCAAACTTTGACCATCTTAGCAAAATCACTGACAATCACCCTATCTTATCCAGACAAGCCCAAGCCAATATGCCCCTCACACCGAATATTTTCGCCCAAATCCCCCAGCATCTACCCGAAGAACTGTTTGAAACGCTACTCATCTCACCCAACCTTAAAATCGAGCGCATTATTTCCCACGGGCACAACTCCGCCCCTGATGACTGGTACGACCAAGAACAATCTGAGTGGGTATTAGTCCTACAAGGTGCTGCGCGGTTACAATTGGAAGATGGTTACATTAACCTAACAGCGGGTGACTATCTCAACATTCCAGCGCACCAAAAACACCGCGTTGACTGGACGACACCCGAAACCGCAACCATTTGGTTAGCCATTTTTTATTAACAGGAAAACACCAATGAAAGAGATGCAAAAACCCATTGAACCCGCCCCCAACGAATGCTGCGAAAGCGGCTGCGACCCGTGCATTTGGGACATCTACCGCAAAGAACTACGCAAATGGGAAAAATGGCAAGCCGCCCAACAACAAAGCGAAGCACAAAACCCAACTGAAAAACCTGAATAGCAAACCACCGAGCCGTCATTCTGACGGCCTTTTAATAAAAACACCCCATATCAGGCAATGATTATGTTAAAAAGACACTTAAAAACTAATCATTTCGAGTCTTTAAAGCACTCACTTTAAATAAACTGCTGATAGCAGTAGAACGACTACCTGCCACTACCGTAAAACTTTCACCCGCTATAACATAACCAGTCTTTACAACAGAGAGGTAAAAACCACAATAACCTGTTTGTGCCATTTTCTTAGCTGCTTTATTATCATTCATGATGGCATTCCATTTAAAACAGGGTTGGCGTGGTTGTGTGACGCGCAATACACAATCCGCAAAATGCAATTCATCCCCGACATAAACATCACTTTCTAACAAGCCCGACAGTGTTAAGTTCTCTCCTAAAAAACCATAAGGCAAAGGAACATTCAAACCATTTTCTACGGCTTGTTGTTCCCAATAAGGATAATGCTCTACCGGATAAGCATAAACAGCTTTGTTTAAACCACCATGCACACTCAAATCAGCTTGTTCATCCCCCGCCAAACCCAATTTATTTACCGCTACAGCATCTAAAACAGGCTTTTTTACAATCCCCGAAAGTACCTTACGACCTTGGATCATTAAAGGCTGACAAGAACCCACTTGGACACTAATTAATTGCATAAAATATTTAACC
>CAZEQX010000208.1:0-2995 GCA_964514635.1 uncultured Thiothrix sp. | reverse complement strand
CCGCACTTTCACGCTGTAATCAATGACACGTTTGACCGCTACGACTATTTTCATACGAACAATCCTTCTTGTTAATTCCTCTGGTCGCTGCGCCGAAAGCAAAAAATGGGACGGTCACAACACCGCCCCAAGGAGGATGGGCATAAAGATGAGGAGTCATGCCCAGAGTTACCCAGTCACAGGTTCTTCATTGCAGCAGTAGCTTATCGGTTATTGCGCATCTTTCGCCCATTGGCGCAAGATGAACTTCTGCACTTTTCCGGTGGAAGTACGCGGTAAATCCACGAATACCACCTTTTTCGGTACTTTAAAGTGCGCCATGTTAGCACGGCAGTAGTCAACTACTTCGGCTTCGGTCATGGTTTCACCATCGGCAAGTTTAATGAAAGCGCACGGTACTTCGCCCCACTTTTCGTCAGGTTTTGCCACAACAGCCACGTCTTGAATTTTCGGGTGGCGGTAAAGTGCGTCTTCTACCTCAATACTGGAGATGTTTTCCCCGCCGGAAATGATAATGTCTTTAGAACGGTCTTTGATCTCAATGTAACCGTCTTCATGCCATACCGCTAAGTCACCCGAATGAAACCAACCGCCCGCAAAACTAGACACGGTGGTTTTGGGATTTTTCAGGTAGCCTTTCATGACGATATTACCGCGCATGAAAATTTCACCCATTGTTTGTCCATCGCGCTCGACAGGCTCTAAGGTTGCAGGGTCTGCTACCATCAGGCCTTCTTGCATGGCAACACGCACCCCTTGACGGGCTTTTAAGCGAGCGCGTTCTTCAATCGGTTTGTCATTCCACTCGTCATGCCATTGGCTCACCACACAAGGACCATAGGTTTCGGTCAAACCATACACTTGTGTGACATCGAAGTTCATTTCTTCCATGCTTTGAATCACAGCGGCTGGTGGTGGCGCACCTGCTGTCATGACTTTGACCGGATGTTTGATATTGTCCTTTACCGCCTGTGGCGCGTTAGCAATCATGCTCAAAACAATCGGCGCACCGCATAAATGATCAACTTTTTCTTCGATAATCAATTCAACGATTTTTTGCGCACGCACATGACGCAAGCACACGCTCACACCCGCAACCACCGCCATTGTCCACGGGAAACACCAGCCATTGCAGTGGAACATCGGCAGTGTCCACAAGTAGACGGATTTATTCGGCATACCCCACGACAAAGCATTACTCACGGCATTTAAGTACGCACCACGGTGGTGGTAAACCACACCTTTGGGGTCGCCCGTCGTGCCGGAGGTGTAATTCAAGCTAATGGCATCCCATTCATTGCTTGGCGGTTGCCATGCAAATTCGGGATCACCTTCGGCAATGAATTGTTCATAATTCATGCTGCCTAGCAATTTACCGCCTTCGTAGCTGGGGTCGTCAATGTCAATCACCAACGGTTTGGTTTCCAACAAATCTAACGCTTTACTGACAATAGGCGACATTTCGCGCTCAGTAATCAGGATTTTCGCCTCAGCGTGTTTGAGGATAAACGCCACCGCTGCGGCATCCAAACGGGTATTGATCGAGTTCAATACCGCTCCCGCCATTGGTACACCAAAATGCGCTTCAAAATGCTCCGGCAAATTAGGGCACATAATGGAAACCGTATCACCGACTCCAATGCCCTGGCGCACCAACGCGCTGGCTAAACGACGGCAGCGTTCATACGTTTCCGCCCAAGTACGACGTACATCACCATGAATAACCGCCAGTTTGTTAGGGTACACACTAGCAGCCCGTTCCATGAAGGTCAGCGGACTAAGTACTTCATAGTTCGCGCTAACCTGTTCTAAGTCCTGATTGTAGATATTCGTCATAACGCTTCCTCCTAGCTTCGAGGGATTCGATTAAAGATTGAAATTCTTTTTCATCATCTTATTAAATTCACCAACTACACCGCTGCGGAACATTAATACGCACACGACGAAAATTACGCCCATGATAATATGAATGTAATTACCCATTTCTCCGCCAGAAAATAGGTTCTCAATGCCAACAATAACGCCCGCACCGACTAATGGTCCGAAGATAGTACCCATTCCGCCGACCAATGTCATTAGTACTACTTCACCTGACATGTGCCAATGTGCGTCAGTCAATGATTCAAGCTGGAATACCAATGACTTAGTTGCACCAGCCAAACCGGATAAACTCGCTGATAAAACAAAAGCAATCAACTTATAACGTTTCACGTCATAGCCTAATGAGATAGCACGAGCTTCGTTTTCGCGAATGGCTTTTAACACCTGTCCAAACGGTGAATGAATCGTCCGATGAATCAGCCAGAATCCTAACAGAAAAACTGCCAGCACAAAGTAATACATGGCATTGCTATTACTTAAGTCAACAATTCCCAACAAAAACCCACGCGGGATACCTTGTAAACCGTTTTCCCCCTCCGTAAAAGGAGCTTGCAAGAATAAGAAAAACACCAATTGCGCTAATGCCAATGTCACCATCGCAAAATAAATACCTTCACGTTTCACCGACAACTTACCAAATGCATACCCTAAAGCTGCTGCTGCCGCCGTGCCACATAAAATACCAACCTCTGGTGTCAAACCTGCATTAATCATGAGATAACCTGTCACATAACCACCCGTTGCTAAAAAAGCGGCGTGACCAAATGACAACATCCCCACGAAACCCAGCATCAGGTTAAACGCTGCTGCGAATAACCCAAAACACAGCACTTTCATCAGGAAAACAGGGTAAACAAACAATGGCAAAACCAACGCCACTGCAATCAATACCATATTGATTTTTAACTGATTAGATAGCTGCATGATTATGCCTCCTTACCAAATAAGCCTGCGGGTTTGACTAACAATACAATCACCATCACCAAGAAAATGACCGTATTGGATGCTTCAGGATAGAAGTACTTGGTCAAACCTTCGATGACTCCCATGCCTAATCCAGTGAGGATTGCACCACCAATCGACCCCATGCCACCGATAACGACAATCGCAAATA
>CAZEQX010000207.1:0-3017 GCA_964514635.1 uncultured Thiothrix sp. | reverse complement strand
CAACCCCGTACCATGTTGTCACGACTGACCTCACCATCCAAACCGTGTTCTATGACGTGGAAAATTGCTGCAATCCGGCTGGCGTTATCGGCACTTTTCCCCGCTTCAGACCGGATAAATTCCGCATCACCACCCACGCCTTGCGCCTGTTCCGTGGCATTGTAATAACGAACCCAAACCGCTTTAGCAGAGGCGGAAAGTTCTAAGGTGGTGCGTTTGAGTCGCCGCCGTTCGGTGATATGTTCTGGCTGCAACCCTAGCAGGGTTTTAATGCGCTCGTTGAATTGCTCAACCGCTGGAAAGCCATTAGCAGGTGGCTCTTTGTAAGGTCGTTGCCCTTGCGTGGTGTCCGGCATTGCCAGCAGTGGACGCGCCAGAAACCCCGAACCCCGCGCTAAACTGCCAGTTCTGGTTAGGAATTTCTGTAACACTTCTGGCTGAACCGCTACGTTCATCATCAAAGCAACGTCACTTAACAGGCTTGAGCCTTCGCCTTTGCGGTCAATTGCCACGCTTGAACCCGACCACATTTCGTTATAGAACGATAACGCGCCAATAATCTGGTCAGCTTGGAAACTTGCACCGCCAAAGAACGCACCACCTTCAGAGGTCAATATGCCGCTCGTTAGAGATTTCACTAATTTATCTGCTACTGACTGATAAGTGGTATCCATAAAGATTAGGCGTGGCACTAAGGGGCTTTCGGGCTTGTCTTTGGCTAGGTCTTGCAAGTCTTTACGCCGCTTGTCGATTTCACTGGTTTCGCCATTCTTTGCCAGCTTTTGAATATCCAATGTTATGCCCTTGCAGCTTGCTTGCCATGCGGCTAAATCGGCTTGGTACTTGTCGTGTTCTGGCTTGTACTTCGCAAGCTGTTCGCGTTCCCATGCTTTTACGCCAGCGGTAAAGAAGCCCTCACTGAAAGTTTTGCGCTCGTTGGGTTCGCTGATTAGGAATACATACAAACTTAGCGGACTAACCAACTGTATATCCCGTCGGATTTTGGCTAAACCTTGCGTGGCAAGGCTGGCAACCGCTAGGGCATTACAGGCAATCAGTGCTGTAGGTGCTTGCACATAGGCTTGCACCTCTTGTACTGCGTCACGCATCAAGTCCGGCAACGCATCCAATGGGTAAGGCTTCTCGTCGTATTGCCCCAAAATCGCTTGTGGTTGTGGGTAATCATCACGCACTTGTGCAGGGGAAAATTCGTGAATAACGGCACTCATTTCCCACCCCCATGCTTGCGTTGCCAGTTCACCAAGTCATTCACATCACTGAGTCCTTCCGGTGCATCAGTTGGGAATATCGGCTTGTACAAGGCAATTTCAGGGTAACGTTGTTGTAAGCGTTTGGCGTAGTCAATCCCCGCATTCTTGCCCGTGCGTTGTTGGGTTGCCCGATCATCATCGGCACACAACTTAATGCAGGCAGTGGGGAAACGTTCGCGTAAGCGTTGTGCCACAGGCTCAAGGTTGCCCGCGCTAAATGCCACAACCACGGGTTGCTTGACTTCCATGTGTAGGCTGATTGCCGTCGCCCATCCTTCGGCTAACCACAACACTGGACTAGACCGCAATTCGCCCCCAACTGCCATGCACAAGCCGCTGAATTGCGTACCCTTCAACGGACGCTTAAAGCCATTGGCATAAATCAGGTACAGGCTTTCGATCTTGCCCGTGATGACGTTGACCATTGGCAATACCAATACGTCACGCTTGTGACTGGTAAACCGCCGCACGTTCAAGGGCTGAATGCCTTTTTTCTTGATATAGGGGTGTGGTGCTTTCCATTTATCCGGTTTGGTAGCAGTCGCCCACAAACGTTTTGCCATTACTGCCAACATGCGCCGCTTACGTTGCGCCCGTGCTTGTGCCTTACGTTCCATCTCAGCACGTTGCATTCGCAACTTATAGCGTTCTTCTGGCGTTAAAAGCTGTTGGTTTTCCTTGCTTTGGGTTGTGCCTTTGCGGGTTAATCCGGTACGGTGGTCTTTAATGACAAAAACATAATGATTACCAGCAGACCATACCTTTAAAGAGCCTGATTTGTCGTCAGGCTTGCCATTGGTGCTAAAGCGGACAAATTTACCGACCTTGGATAAAATCGCGTGCAGTGGTGGCGCATGTCCTGTTAGGTCAACACACGCCTGATGGATAATATCAGCGTGGTTCATAGCTCTATCTCCCCATCTAACATTTGCAACAGCAAGCCCACCCAAATCCATGCCAAAAACTTACGCTTGTTTTTCGGCTTCACCGCCTTTACCAGACTTTTCACGCATTGCGCGACAGTGTTAGTATCCTGTGCGCAACCCTTGCCAGCTTGCACACCATCAACCCCACCAGCTTCCCCGCCGCGTGGGGTCTTGCTTTCTAAATCATCCATTTCTTAACCCTTCATTTTCAGTAGGCGAAAAAAAACCCGCTTGTTGCGGGTCATGTTGATACGTCGTTTTTTCATCATCACTTGCTCGGTAAATTCTCAATCCATTGTAAAACTGTTGATTCTTTCCACACAGGGATTCGGTTTTTCTTACTGTCGCCACCACCCAAATACATCGGCGACGGAAAAATCCCCTGACGAACATAATCGTCTAGGGTTGATGGTGGCAGGGTTGTCATTTCGCACACATCACGCTTGCGACGTAAGCGAACCGGATAAACACTAGGCTCATGACTTTCTTGCATTTTTTAAGCTCCATAAACGAAAAAACCCCGCCATTCCTGACAGGGTTTGTTTGAAAATCTGCAAATTGCAGACGAAAAAAAAGCCACTGGATTGCTCCGAGTGGCTGAATTGTTTTGCGGTTTGCACTGCATTAACGCACCAAACCACATCATGCCTAAAATCTTATAAAATATAGCCGACCATAGTCAATGGTCGTTATCTGTCGTTGCGTCTCAGGCACAAAAAAAGCCACTGGATTGCTCCGAGTGACTGGATTGTTCTATGGTTTGCGCTGCATTAACGCACCAAACCACATCATGCCTAAAATCTTATAAAATATAGCCGAC
>CAZEQX010000206.1:0-3027 GCA_964514635.1 uncultured Thiothrix sp. | reverse complement strand
CCAAATGCTGGTGCAATATTTGGCGGAAGCGGGTTACGCCGTGACCTGCGCTCACACGGGGCGCGACGGTTTACAACGCGCTGCACAAGGGCATTGGGCATTGATTATTCTGGATTTAATGCTACCCGATGCGGATGGTTTGGATTTATGCCGGACATTGCGGGCTGGCAATACCGCATCAATCCCGATTCTGATGCTGACCGCACGCGGCGATGCCACGGATCGCATTATCGGCTTGGAAATGGGTGCAGATGATTACCTACCCAAACCATTTGAGCCGCGTGAATTACGCGCTCGCATCAAAGCGATTTTACGCCGTGGCGCACGCGATGCCGCACACGTTCCCGCTTTGCGCTTCGGACGCTTGGAAATTGACCGCGAAGCGCGTGAAATCCGTGTTGATGGGCAAATCCGCGAAGTCACCAGTTACCAATTCGACCTGCTGGTAGCAATGGCGGAACGTGCGGGGCGAGTTTTAAGCCGCGAACAACTCATGGACATGGTGAAAGGCGAAGCCTTGGAAGCGTTTGACCGCTCAATTGATGTACACATTTCCCGCTTACGCGCCGCGATTGAAGACAACCCAAAACACCCGCGCCGCATTCTAACTTTGCGGGGTGCGGGGTATGTGTTCGCCCGTTCGCAAGACAGCGATGATGCTTTATGAAACTGTTCCGCCGTTGCCGTTGGGCGCGTTTGCGCCGCCGCCATCAAGCGCATTGCCACAACAAACGTGGCGTGCATTCCATGCGCCAACATTTGCACCAGCATTATTTGCAACACATCGAAGGGCTGGAAAAACCGCGCCGTTTCCGCCATTTACGCAAGCGATTATTCTGGCAAATTTACGTCGTGGTCATTAGCAGCGTGGCGTTGGTGTCTTTGCTGTCGGGGGTATTGCTGCATTTACGCGCTGAAGGTGTCACCCACACACCGATTATTCCGCTGTTAATGCTCACCGCCTTGGTGGTGTCATTGGGCGCGTACCCGATTGCGCGGCGACTTACCCACCGTTTGGAACAATTGCGGCGTAGCGTGGAAGCCTTGGGCGAAGGCAGACTCGAAACCCGTTTACCCGTCAAAGGTTGCGACGAAGTGGCGGTTTTAGCCAGCAGTTTCAACCAAACCGCCGCACGCATTCAGGCATTATTAGCAGGGCATCGCCAATTGCTGGCAAATGCGTCGCACGAATTGCGTTCACCTTTAGCGCGATTGCAAATGAGCCTCGCCATGCTTGCCGAACAGCAACACCTTGAAAACACGCCCGCTGTCACCGCCATGCGCCACGACATGCGCGAACTGAATCAATTGGTGGAAGAAATTTTACTCGCCAGCCGTTTGGATACCTTGGAAATTCCGCTCGAATGCCAACCCGTCGATTTAGCCGCATTGCTGGCGGAAGAATGTGCGCGAACCGACGCAGACTGCGCCGCGCAAGCCGTACAAATCCTCGGTGAAGAACGTTTATTACGCCGCTTAATCCGTAACTTACTGGAAAATGCACGACGACACGGCGGCGGCGAAGTCACCGCACAATTGTGCCGCACCGATGCGCAATGCGTTACGCTGCAAGTCATGGATCGCGGCGCGGGGATTCCACCCGCAGCACAAGCGCATGTGTTTGAACCGTTCTATCGCCCCGCTGGACACGGCGAAGCCCAAGGCGGCTGGGGTTTAGGCTTAAGTTTGGTCAAACAAATCGCCACCCGTCACGGCGGTACTGTGACGTGCAAATCCCGCGACGGCGGCGGCACGGTATTTACGGTGACATTACCAACCAGTAGCGATTAACGCTGGTTTTTACCAGAAAATCATACTAACTGGCTGCTTTAGCAGTAAACGAATGGATTTTAAATCCAGATGCTGTGCGACTAATAACCACTTCGTTATGACTCACGCTTTCCGAAGTGGGTAAGTTTTTACCTTGTGTGCGTAGCCGCTCAATGTAGGATACTTTCGCTCCCAACCACGGAAAACCTAGTGGCTCAATACGCAACTGTTCGATTTGGGTGGACGGTTGATGAGGTGATAAAACTTTTGCTGATTGTAGTAAATGCCTACACATAGCACTTTTACTACCATTGAGTTGCCACATTACACCCTGCTCGCTCTCAAAAGCTGCTTGCATTGAGTCAGTAAAGTCGTTACACGCTTGCAAATTGCCCGCTAGAGCCTTGGTATTGTGTTCCACCAACCATTGCTGCACCTTGCTTTCCGAAAAATAGGTCTGGGCTTGAGTGTAATACGCCGCGCAACACAACGCGACAAACAGAACTGCTTTCATAAAAACTTGTTATTAGAATTTGTGGTACGCTTATTTAAGCATAAATAGGTAGCGAATACTCCAACTTTAAGACGAAACGCGCCATCACCACAGTGTTTGTATAATAATGCGCACCGCCAACAAGGTGAGCAACCACTTCAACCACCACCGGAAACGTTCATCAGGTACACGATGGCGCAAGCGCGTCCCCAACCATGTTCCAGCAATCACACCCAGCATCATGCACAGTGTCACTTGCCAGTAGTCTGCAAAACTAAAACCGATGAAACCAAATAACCCAACCTTGATAAGGTGGGTGATCGACATGAATACCGACGATGTGGCAACGATTTCATCACGCATCAAACCCTTACGCACTAAGGTCGATTGTCCTAACGGTCCGGTTGCCCCCGACAACATACCCATTCCCGTTTGGATAAAGCCAATGGTTAAAAACTCACCTTTTGGATTGGCTTTAAACTGAATCCCACCACCCCACACATTCCACAAAATAAACGCAGCAATGCACAGCGGGATGTAATCCAAATTCATCCAAGCAGCTATTTTCGCCGCCAGTAAACCACCCAATATTGAACCCGCTAGAAACGACACAACAAATTCCCAACGAATCTCACGCCATGCAAACAAAGCTCGACTGGTGTTGGATACCAACTGCGTTGCTGCATGAACCGGAATCACCGCTATAGCAGGCAATAATCCTGGCATTAGCGCTATCAAAATCTTACCACCTCCCAACCCCAAAA
>CAZEQX010000205.1:0-3034 GCA_964514635.1 uncultured Thiothrix sp. | reverse complement strand
TCATTGCGATTACCAGATGGGTCAAAGAAGTAAATCGTTTCACCGCGTGTAATCCCGTGACGAGTAGGCGCAACGTCGATAGAGACACCGAACCGCACAAGACGGAACGGTGTTCATGGGAGGAGGAGTGAGAAACTCAGGTCACGACGCTCAAGAAACGATCATTGAGGGCTTGATCGTGATAGAAAATCGCGCCGCCCAATTCATCCGATGTCCAAGTAATCTTTTCGTGGTCGGGATACCAATCATACGAATCGCAGAAAGTTTCATTGCGATTACCAGACGGGTCAAAGAAGTAGATCGTGCGTCCACGGGTAATACCATGACGTGTTGGACCAATATCAATCGGGATTTTGTACATGCCCATAATATCGGCGGCGTGTAACACTTCTTCCCAACTTTTCAATAAGAAAGAAACATGGTGCAACTTGTCTTTGCCCGGAAAACGAATCAATGCCAAGTCATGCGCTTTCATGCCACACGTCAGGAAGCTACCGATTTTGACCTCGCCATCCACCACGATTTCCGCTTCTTGGAAACCTAAAACGTCGGTAAATAATTTGACCGAACCATCCAAATCGTCGCCGTATAACAGGCAATGGTCGAAACGATGCACCTTCATGCCCTTCACGTCTTCTGACCACGGATGCGGATTAGTCCGCCCCAAACCATTCCCTTTTACGTCTTTGTCGGCGTACAGTTCAAAGTGATGCCCCGTTGGTGAGTCAAAACGCACGCGCTCGCCGCAATGCTTGAGTTCACCTGCGGGAATGCGTTCTACCTTGCAACCAAAATCACGCAGTTTTTGTTCCATTGCATCCAAGGTTGCCGTGCTATCCACTTTGAATGCCATGAAATCCATACCCGGTGCATCAGCCTCACGCAATACCACCGAAAACCAGTCCTGTTCGTCCCAACCTTTGAGGTACACACGACCTTGATCATCGCGGTCGGTTTCGACCAAACCCACACGATCAAGGTAATGCACTAACGATGCCTGCATATCCAGCACGCGCAATTGCACATGCCCAGGTCTTAATACTCCAGTCATTGGCATTGGAAAATCTCCTCCAGTGTTAACCTACGCTCTTGCCGTGTGTTGCCTTACGCATTAAGCCCACCACCTCAATGCTTAAATCGCTTAATGGCTGACAACGGCACGCCAATACCAAACCCTCTCGCTCTTCCTGTTCGGTGACGTGCGCACGACTCATTTTGCCGTTCACATACGCGCCTTGGCGGACATGAACTTTGCAAACCCCACAACCACCATTACGGCAACCAATGGGGATACCTTTTTTCCCCAAACGCGCCATTGCATTGAGCAATGACTCTTGGGGTTTACACACAAATCGCTCCCCTAAATCGGGAATATCGACGGTCAGTATTGCGCTATTCATGCAATCACCTTCCACACGAATGACTCGTGATAAAACGCTTTAAAACGGCTTCACAAAATTAATACGGAAAGTTTGTCCTGCTGCGGCGGGTGAGCTACCTGCTTTTACATCGTATTCATCGTAATAAGCGGCTTTCACCATACCGCCGAGACTTTTCACGGTGTAACTGCCTTCTAAACCTATGGCGTGTTTACTGAATTTATTATCGGTAGCGCCCGTGCCTTTATCTTTGGTGACTTGCATTTGGTCATAACCAACCAAACCAATTTCGGTTACATCATTGAGTTTTTTACCCAAACCCCATTCCACGGAAACCTGATCACCCGGCTCAAAACCGCCATCGGCTTTACCATTCACTTCGTAACGCATTAAAGCGGAAGCCGAAACGCTTTTATCAGCCGTTAAATATTTCGTACCACCAGCGGTTAGCATTGTGCTGTTATAACCATTACCTGGTGATGCCATTTCATCGCTATTAGCATTATCAAACCAAAAACCAGCAGCAGCGGCGGCATCCCACATATTGCCATGCCAACTTAAAATCGCAGGGCCAACAAACACATCACCAATGCCGGATTTACTGTTGTCATAACCTGCGGCAGAAAAACTAAAATCTTTATTCAGCATTGGCACAATGGCTTCAAAGCCATAATCTGCACCCAATACTTTTTTATTCGTCATGTGCACAAAACGGTGGGCAATAGCGGTAACTGACCCTGTATTACTGCCAGGAATGTCATTACTCGTTCCAGGGGCTTTTAATGAATCAATGTCGTAATTGACAGCGTAACCGATGTAGTAATTACCAGCAGGCGGCACACTCGCGGCTTTGACACCTTCAATTCCCGGCACATAATGCCCGCCCGCTTGAGCCTGCATCGTGATACCACTTAAGACAGCCACAACCAGCCATGTGTGTAATGGTTTACGCATAATCGTCCTCCTCCAGACGCTGTAAGCTTTGCTATTGAATCGGCAGTTTTTCCTCCCAGAACCCTGCCTACGAATGCTATAGCAAGCGATATGCCACCTTAACAAAATCATTATTTTTCAAAAACTTATCAATCTCTAACCACCGAACAACCTAACGAATTGATCAAGTTTCTGAAAACGCCTAAGCATTTCATCAAGTGGCAACAACGTGTTGGTACGTCTTCCTAGTCCGCCAACCCGCTGAATTATCGCTTAACAAAAATAATATCGATATTTTTATATATTGTCGATAATAAATTAACTACTCGATAAAATTTGCGCCGATAACCGCCAGAATCTGCTAGGCTAGGGGCTTTTGCAGGTGGCAAACGCTGTGCTCCAAGAAGTGCTTTACATCACCGTTCCCGTGTTTGGGATCGCTTTGCTCGGCTTTGTGTACGGCAAACTCAATCACGGCAATATCGACTCGGCAAACCGTTTAAACATCAACCTGTTTGTGCCTGCGTTACTGCTGTATGCCCTCACTGAAAAGATTCCCAACCTAGCGGCAACGAGTAATATCGCGCTCGCCGCTGCCATTGTGGTGATCGTGCCGGGTTTATTAGTGATTCCGCTGGCGGATTGGCTACACATTCCGCGCAAAGCCATTGTTCCGGCGATGATGTTTAATAATTCGGGAAATTTAGGCTTGCCATTAGCCA
>CAZEQX010000204.1:0-3042 GCA_964514635.1 uncultured Thiothrix sp. | reverse complement strand
TCGGCAAACCAGAATCGTTTGAACGTCGCCGCATGGGGGTCGCCTTAGCACGCGGCAAAGATACCGACGAAGCGCGAGCGCGTGCTGCACAGGCCGCTAGTTGCGTGAAACCCATCCAGATTTAATCACGCTTCCAGCCCTATTTGATAAAAAAACGATCACATTTTCATGTTGCATTCATGAATCCGGTATATGATCAAAAAATGTACTGGATTCATGCCGATTTGTGTGATTTATGTACTCGAATACATTCATTAAATTCGCAATAATTAGCGTTTCTTAGTTCACTCGTATGTCAGGGCTCTTACATGAACAAATCCGTTGTCACAATGCTGTCGGGCATTGCTATTGCGTTGTCGTGCGTCATCACAATAGCAGACCCTATTATTGATAAACCGTTGCAAATTGCACAATTAAGCCAGCTCACATCACCGAGCAGCCAAAAGGCATTACCTGCACGTTTATATGAATTTCCCACGACTACTGCCTCTGTTGACCAAACGCAATTACCCGCCGAACTGATCCATAAAATTCCAACCCAAGAGCTGATTCAATTGTGGTTAGAATACCCTCACCTTGCAACCATCCAGCACGAACCTCAACAAGGAATGGCACAAATCCGTAGCTCATTCAATGGGTTAAAAGCACTTCTTCAACGCAAGGACGCGGCTGATAAGTTACTTTCAGTGTTGCGTCGTCAACAGCTCGACGACTTTAAAAACGCAATGACTGACACACACTTCCAACAATTTACCCAACAACAAACCGCACTCACGACACTCATGGCTCAGCCAGAAATGTTGGCGCAATTACCTGCTTACCAACGTTATTATTTAAAACGTTTAACCGTACAACGTTTAGAAGCCATGAAAAATGCTTCGCAATTTACCAACAGTTCGACCATGACGGCATACCAAACGTTATTGAGCAAACTCAGTAAATCGCCCACGAAAAACTAATACACAATAAAGCGCATTTTAGCCTTTTATTGAACAAAATTTATCCCTGAAACGACGCTAGGCCACCTGTTTCAAACCCATTCCCCAATGCACGGCTCTTATTCACAGAGCCGCTGCAAAATCCCATTTGCCAAACAGAGCCACGAACTTATCGCACACCTGTCGGTCTATGTGTAGAAGACATTCCAGTGAACGCGAGGAAAACCCTAATGAAAACGACTGTTATTGCTGCTGCTACTTTGAGTTTGATGACTTTAACTGCTTGTGTTGCTGCTCCGCCTGCGAACAATGGTGGTGGCACAACGCCCAAACCTGATGCATCTGTCTTAAACTTAACAAGCAATCAGATGAGCAATCTACGCACCCTACTGGGCTTGAACAATAGCAGCCCGTTTACCGTGAAAGTGCTCGACCAAGACAATAGCCACAGTTTGAGCGTTGGCGATGTGGCGGTGATGAATGGCGGGATCACCAACGGCGAAATCAGTCGCCGCGCGTTGAGTGCGCCAGAGATTCAAAGCATTAATGCCAACCCCGAACCCGCAACACCCTTGCAACAGTTACAAGCGGCACAAACCTTGTGGAAACAAAAACAACCCGAACATTACGCTATTACTTTGAAACGTTCGTGCTTTTGCCCACCAGAATTTAACAAGCCGATTGAAGTGCGCGTCTACCGTGGCGTAATTCAACAAGCAACCATCGTACCCGATGGCAAACCGTTACCCGTGGATCGTAAACACGATGCCATGACAGTCGAAGATTTATTCAAAATGATTCAAGATGCGATTGCAGGCAAAGCCGAAAGCGTGGACGTGAAATACGACCCGCAATTTGGTTTCCCCACCGCGATTAGCATTGACCGTAGCCACATGATTGCCGATGAGGAAGTGTACATTTCCGTCAGCGACTTCAAAGTGGCGAGCGGTTTAAAACCCGCACAATAAGGCGTTAAGTAGGATTACTTACGCAGTAATTCCCTTACTTTTCAGCAATTTTGCCAATAGTTACCCTGTGGCATTCGTTGTAACGTAATAGCTGTAACGAATGCCAACAGAGGATTCTATATGCAAGCCATGATTCCCCACCCTTTACACGCACGTCCTGAATGGGTAGTGCTGTATCAACGCTTACTCGATTTCCAAGTCAATGGTTATGAAGATGTGCCGTTAGCATTTTTACACAAGCTGGGGCGCATGAACGGTTGGAACACCGCCTACACCCAGCGCGTATTCGACGAGTACAAACGTTATTTGTTTTTAACCGTCACGGCAGGGCATTTTGTATGCCCGTGCGAAGCGGTGGACCAAACGTGGCATTTCCATTTGTTATACACGCAATCATATTGGCAAGACTTGTGTGGCAATGTGTTGGGAAAACCGTTACATCACATCCCATCACGCGGCGGACTAACGGAACAAAACGCTTTTTACCGCGATTACGCGCAAACCCTTGCCAGTTATGAACGCTTCTTCGGGGAAAAACCCCCAGCGGATATTTGGGAAAAACCTGCCGAACGTTTGCAAGCCACCCCGCATTTGCGGCTGGTTAATACACGCACTCATTGGTTAGTCCCCAAACCGCACTGGAATCGTTTGGCACTGTTCAGCGCGGTCGCGTTCAGTAGTGGAGCGGTATGGGCAGATGATGCTTCGTCATGGGATGGGTTAACAATGTTTTTTATTTTCATTATTTTAGTTGTTGTATGGTTGATAGGCAGCAGTATTTGGTATCACAAACGCTGCCCCGTCTGCAAAACACGCGGAGTCTATGAAGGCACAGGTATACGCGATACGGATGGCAAACAAGAGCACAAATGCCGTGCGTGCGGGCACACTGCATGGATTGCCCCTAGCACTAGCGATAGCGGTGGTGGCGGCGGTAGTGGTGGTGGATGCGGCGGCGGTTGCGGCGGTAGCGGTGGTGGTTAAACACTCAACACCCCTAAGTGATAGAAAGGTGAAGCGCGGTAAACGCAGTGTTACAATGCTGCGTTTACTCGATGCACATTGTTAAGGAACGTGTGAGATGCTCAAAGTAGGTTTTGTCGGCTGGCGCGGCATGGTCGGTTCGGTCTTAATGG
>CAZEQX010000203.1:0-3111 GCA_964514635.1 uncultured Thiothrix sp. | reverse complement strand
GACACCATTGCGCCCAACCCATCTTACGGCGTTTTGGTTTGGAAGCCACCGTGCGTCCGTCATTGGCGTTTTACAACACCTTTGACGAAATCGACGTACTGACTTCTGTGGTAAAACACTTAAGTCGCCGCGCTTAATCACGATTAACCACCCATAACAAAAGGGGGAATAAAAATTCCCCCTTCATAATCACGGTAATAACCAATTAAGCCACTAACAATCCCGATTGGTCGAATACACCATCAAATAACACAGAACTCAGATAACGCTCACCAGAGTCTGGCAAAATCACCACTATGGTTTTACCCGCATTTTCGGGGCGATTCGCTAAACGTGCTGCCACTGCTGTTGCTGCACCACAAGAAATACCTGCCAGAATGCCTTCCTCACGCGCTAAACGCCGTGCATAGTCAATAGCATCCTCATTACTCACTTGCTCAACACTATCAATCAATGACAAATCCAATACATCAGGCACAAACCCCGCACCAATGCCTTGGATTTTATGTGGTGCAGGCTTTAATGGTTCTCCATTTAACTTTTGCGTTAAAATAGGACTGGCAGAAGGCTCAACCGCAATAGTTTGGATCGCTTTGCCTTGGCGATTTTTAATGTAACGCGATACCCCTGTAATTGTTCCACCTGTTCCAACGCCAGAGACTAAAATATCAATGTCACCATTGGTATCTTGCCAGATTTCAGGGCCAGTCGTGGCTTCATGAATAGCCGGATTAGCGGGGTTTTTGAACTGCTGCAATAATACATACTTTTCTGGGTCAGAAGCGGCAATTTCCTCCGCTTTTGCTACTGCACCGCTCATGCCTTTCGCGCCTTCAGTTAAAACCAACTTTGCACCGTAAGCGCTGAGCAATTTACGTCGCTCAATACTCATGGTTTCAGGCATGGTTAATGTTAAAGGAATCCCCTTTGCCGCCGCAACAAATGCCAAGGCAATACCTGTATTACCACTGGTAGGTTCAACCAACTCTTTACCTTCGCCTAATAAACCGCGCTTTTCTGCATCCCAAATTAATGCTGCACCAATTCGGCACTTCACCGAATAAGCAGGATTACGCCCCTCAATTTTGGCTAAAACTGTCGCCTTATTTTCACCGACAACGCGATTCAGTTTAACTAATGGTGTTTGACCAATGGATTGGGAATTATCACTAAACCAATAGGACATAAAGCTCTCCTTTATCATATTGTACAGGTTAATGTAATCAATCAACCTGCGACATGAAACCAAGAAAAGTTCATAACCTTTACACAAGAAAGACTATTAACGTCAAAATCAATGAATAACTTGTCCTGCTCGTAAGATGCCAATAACACCAACCAATACCCAAAACAAGTTTAATACTGTATAAGCGCGATCACGTTTTAATAATGCACACCATGACAGTAAAATAGCATCCAATGTATTCACAACCCATACGAATAGAAAGGGACTTTCTGCCCCTAACCAACTAACAATACTAAAGCTGAAGATACGCATGAGTACACCCGCCATTTCTAATGTACTTATGTAACGCAAAATAAACGCATTGATACGATCCATGCCGTATTCCTACCTATCAAAACCGCTGATTTTACATCAATGGGCAATCTTCTGCTTCGGCTTCGCTTTGTAATGCCGCGCGTACCACATGTTCGGTGAGATTACTGGCACATAATTCGATAAAGCGATACGCATATCCCCGCAAATAATGCCCACGGCGTACCGCAATTAATGTGGTATTGGGGGAGAATAAACGGCTGCAATCTAATAAATGCAAACCCATATCGCGTTGCGGATTAAACGCGACTGATGCGACAATGCCAATGCCTAAACCCAATTCAACGTAGGTTTTAATAACGTCAGAATCCAATGCCGACATCACAATATCCGGTGTCACGCCTGCTTTACTGAACGCTTCGTCAATACGCGCTCGTCCGGTAATACCCTTGTAATAGGTAATAATTGGGTAAGCAGCAATGTCTTCCAAACGCACAAACGGCATACTCTCCAATGGATGCCCCTGCGGTACGATCACCGAATGCGTCCACGAGTGAAACGGAAAACGCGCCAGATTGTTATTGCTTGCTAAGGCTTCGGTTGCAATCCCAATATCCGCCAAACCATCTTGCAACATGGTGGTGATTTCGGTGGGCGCGGCTTGATGCAATACCAAATGCACTTTAGGAAATAATTTTTTAAACGCCGCAACCACAGGTGGCAATACATAACGCGCTTGCGTGTGCGTGGTGGCGATGGTTAATGCACCTTCTTCGCTATTGCTGAATTGTTCGGCTAATTGTTTGATATTCTTAGCATCCAACAACATGCGTTCCACAATGCCGAGCAATTCACGCCCTGGTTCGGTCAAGCCCAGAAAGCGTTTGCCTTTGCGTACAAATAGCTCAATGCCCAGTTCATCCTCTAAATCTTTAATGTGTTTGCTCACACCAGACTGTGAGGTAAACAGCGCGTTTGCCACTTCCGTTAAGTTGTAATTGCGCTTAACGGTTTCGCGGATAATGCGTAATTGTTGGAAATTCATAGACTAACCTCCTCAACCCCTGTTTAAGCCGCAGGGAAAACACGCAATTGCGCTGGCACAAGCTGCACGGTTTGACCTTCGTACAATTGCAATTCGTTCAATTGTGGCACGCTCACGTCCACCTCATAAAAAATACTGCGCGAATCTGCCGCGTTCAGTTCCACTCGCGCTACAGGACCAAACGCCAACACCCGATGCACTGTGGCTTTTACCCCCCATTGCGTGTCGGTATGCGGCACGATCTGCAATTCGTGCGGACGCGCAAACGCCACCACTTCCGCGCCTTCGTGCCAATGCGTTGCCGCTGTGGTTACGGGTAAACGTCCGGCATTCACTTGCACCGCGCCATTCACCCACTTGCCGTCAAAACGGTTGACCGTACCAAGGAAGTTACACGCGAACGGGGTTGCGGGTTGGCTAAAAACGCTTAACGGCGAACCGACTTGTTCAACTTTACCGCGATTCATCAATACAATTTCGTCCGCCACTTCCAAGGCTTCTTCTTGGTCGTGGGTCACAAAAATCGAGGTAATGTGCAATTCATCGTGCAATTGCCGCAACCAACGGC
>CAZEQX010000202.1:0-3186 GCA_964514635.1 uncultured Thiothrix sp. | reverse complement strand
TGAAAGTTCCAACAATCGACCTGCCTGATGTTGATTTGAAAGCTCCGGCAATCGACCTGCCTGATGTTGATTTGAAAGTTCCAACAATCGACCTGCCTGATGTTGATTTGAAAGTTCCAACAATCGATCTGCCTGAAGTCACCGTATCCACGCCTGAGTTGGGAGTTATCGCTGGCATAACGGCGGCTGTTGCAGCAGCGGCAAAACCTGTTTCTGATTGGGTAGCGAGTTTTGACCCTCACAAACCTATCGTAGATGCAGACATCGACGTAAAAGCTCCGGCAATCGATTTGCCATCTATTGAAACCAGCCTTCCTGAACTGGAATTATCCGCTCCTGAAGCAGATTCATTTGACCTACATTTACCAACTGCTGAGACTGATATAAAAGTCACTGAGATCGTCATTCCTGGGTCTGGCATTGCTGTTGGTGGTGCGGTCGCTACCATGTCAGTGAAGGACATTACCCCTTCAAACAAAGTCGCTCCATCAAGCTCCCCCCTACCAACCGACGAGGCGCAACTATCGTTACCTGAACTGCTTATAGAAGCACCAACTAGTAACGATAAAACCACAATTGATCAATCCGCGCATAACGATTGGTTGGCAAGCTTCGACCCACACCTCCCTATCGGTGGCGAAAAATCAACCCAACTCCCATCAATCAGCAATGAATTGGATTCCGTTGGCTTGCCACACATTACGGTGACAACATCCGCCCCACCTAAAACTGAACCTGTTCATGGCAGCAAAACGAGTGGCGGACTATTGGGTGACTGGTTACACAAAGCTAAGGAAGCTGTTGAGCAATTGAGTGAGAAAGCAGCTCCTGTCGCCAGCGAACTGCTCCACAAAGCCAAAGACCTGAGTGAGAAAGCCACACCTGTTGCGAATGATCTCCTGCACAAAGCCAAAGATACGGTAGAACATTTGGGCGAAAAGGCGACTCCCATCGCCAATGACCTATTGCATAAAGCCAAAGAGGTCGGTCAAGAAATTTCCAACAAAGGTTTGAACAGCGCAACGTTATCCAGCATTGCAACGAAACTGTCAGCTCAAACACCCCATCATCGTGATGACTTCCAAAAACTACAGGGGATTGATGTCATCATGGAAAATGTGTTGCACAAAATGGGGATTATCACCTACCACCAACTGGCAAAAGCGTCTACTGATGAACTACAACGTATCGTTGATGAAGCACACATTGCCATGAATGAAACAGACTTTAAGCATTGGATTGCACAAGCGAAACTTGCTGCTGAAGGTGAATGGGAGCAACTGAAAGCTTATCAGGCTCAATTCACTGCCAAGCCATAAACTCTAATCATTTTCACTAAACCTAAACGAGAAAACCAGCCGCAAAGCTGGTTTTCTTTTAGACGAGGAAAAAACCCTTTATTCGGAACGAAATGCACTTTGAATATATTGCACCATCGAAATCACGGTTAATAACGTTGCAATAAATAAAGCGATCAAACCCATATCGCGAATGGCTAAACCCAGCAATGATCCTTGATTATAAAGCAGACAAACTAAAGCCAACATTTGTACGGCGGTTTTCACTTTCCCAATGTAGGCCACCGCTACTTTACCTCGCGCCCCCACTTCCGCCATCCATTCGCGCAAAGCCGAAACCACGATTTCACGGCTGATAATCACCGTGGTTGCCAGTGTTACCCAAAAGTCCGCTTCCCGCTCCACGATCAGAATTAGTGCCACTGCCACAATAAGCTTATCTGCAACAGGGTCTAAAAACGCACCAAACCGCGATTCTTGTTGCCACAAACGCGCTAAATAGCCATCTGCCCAATCCGTAATGCCTGCCAATGCAAACACAACCGCTGTAGCCAACGAAGCCCACGGCTGTTGAAGGTAAAATAAAAAGATCATCAGTGGAATCAAAGCGATTCGCACCCATGTCAGCAAGACTGGCAGGTTGAATACCATATCAACTCTCTTCCCCGTTAAAAAAATCGTAAATTCGACGCGCCAGCTCAGTGCTAATTCCCGACACCTTTGCTAACTCTTCGACACTCGCGCGTTCAATGGCACGCAAACCGCCAAACTGCTTCAATAACACCTGCCGCCGCTTCATACCCAGCCCCACAATTTGCTCCAATGGAGATTGAGTACGAGCTTTTTGCCGCCGAGCACGGTGTCCGGTAATGGCAAAGCGGTGCGCTTCATCACGAATTTGCTGGATCAGATGCAGAGCCTTGGAGTTTTCAGGCAAAGTAAGACACTCATTACCTTGTTCTAAAATCAAGGTTTCCAAACCAGGCTTACGTCCTTCACCTTTTGCTACACCGACAACATCGACACCACTAATTTGCAATGTGGTAAGAACATCTAAAGCCTGCGTGACCTGACCCTTACCACCATCGATAAATAAAATATCGGGTAGCTTACCATCTTCCACCGTTGCCCGTCGAAAACGTCGCGTCAAGGCCTGATGCATGGCGGCATAATCGTCACCACCTTGAATACCTTCGATATTGTAGCGACGATACTCAGACTTTACTGCACCATTGGCATCGAAAACCACACACGAAGCCACCGTTGCTTCCCCCATCGTATGGCTAATATCAAAACATTCCATGCGGGTTGGCAAGCTTTCCAGCCCCAAAACATCCTGTAAATCCGCTAAGCGTTGTTGCATTCCCGTTTTGGAGATTAATTGCATGTGCAAAGCTTGTTCGGCATTACGTTGAGCTAATTCCACCCACTTACTGCGTTCGCCGCGTTGAGGTTGACGTAAGACAACCTTGCGCCCCTGTTTGAGCGTAAGCATTGCCTCTAACACGTCGGGTTCATCGGGCATCATTGATAGCAGAATTTCGCTGGGTACGTCGTGATTAAGGTAATACTGCGCAAGGAATGAGCCAAGAATCTCCGCAGGTGTTTCATCCCGATTCGGTAAGCTGGGGAAAAAATTGCGATTCCCTAAATTATTACCGTTACGCACAGTAAACACTTGCACGCTGGCAATGCCTGATTCGACCTGAATCGCCACCACATCCACATTGCCGTTACTACCACTGATGTATTGCTGCTGGGAAATATGGCGCAGGCTCTCAATCAAATCACGGTATTCGGCAGCCTTCTCGAAATTCAGTGTCATGGCGGCGTTTTCCATTTTTTGCACCAAATCGTCGATAACATCTTGGGTACGACCTTGCAAAAA
>CAZEQX010000201.1:0-3231 GCA_964514635.1 uncultured Thiothrix sp. | reverse complement strand
GTAGAGAAGGTTGTGCCTACAGAATAAGTATTGGCTTTTAAATCGCCACCAACACGTTCAAATTCACCGCGTACCCCCCAGTTGTCGTCAAGCTGATAGCCTGCCCCAATGCCAAGTAACAGGTCTGTATCCGAGCCTGTTGCAGCGAGCGAACCATCATCGTAGGCGTTGGCATCCCACGTCATGAAGCCTGCTTTGCCAAAGACCTCGGTTTTGGGGTTGACGGGGTAAAAGCCGACAGCCGCTAATGACATGCCTGTGTTTTCAACGGTGACTGTGCCTAGCTGTTGGTCTGTTTCGGTACTGCGGAAAAAGCGTTGATACGCGCCTTCTACGCCAACGTTTTTGTTAAATTTGTAGCCAGTTAATATTTTCCAGCCATTGCCTTCGCAGTTCGCAGGACCATAGGAGCAGTTTGCGTCAGTTTTGGATAGGCTCATGCCACCGTAGAATTTTCCTGTGTCGTCAAGGAATGGGTTTTTATCTAAATCTTCAGCATGAGCTAGGGATACACTGCCAATCAGGCAAGCTAAGAGGATGAAACGGTTCATGGGGTGTTCCTCTATCATATCAGGAATGGTGACAACGGCAGTTTTGACACGCACCGCCGTTGTCGGTTGGTTTGGGGCTAGAAGCTGGAGAAAACTGCACCAACTGAGTACATATTGGCATTTAAGCCGTTGACGTGTTCGTACTCGCCACGAACCCCCCAGTTGTCATTGATTTTGTATTCCGCACCTGCGCCAAGCGATAAATCCACACCGTCGGAGTCAACGTCTTTGCTGACGGTGCTATTGCTCGCACCCACATTCTGGACGGCGACTGTGGTGGTTTTTTCCCAAGACGTTACGCCCATTTTACCGAAGACGCTGAGTTCGTCAGTCACAGGGGTGCTGGCAACACCGGAAACGCCAAAACCTTTGGCGGAGGTTTCGACAGATGCAGGGTTGGCAACGTTATTGATACCTGCAATGACGGGGATTGTTGCGTCGGTAGTGGCTTTGCCATAGTCGGTGTATGAGCCTTCGACGGCTAGATTGGGTGCTACTTTGTAGCCTGCAAAAACTTTCCACGCGCTGCTGTCTTTGCAGTTGATGGATTGCACGACGGTAGAACCTACGGTTTCATTTAAGGTATCAATGGTGTTACTGGTGGCATCGCAGTTAGCATCGCTGGATTGCCCAATGCTTGCACCACCATACATAGCCCCGGCACTGTCTTCATCAGAGGAATCGCCAAAGAGAGAGCTACCAGCAAAAGCCGATGAACTGGAAAGCGCGGCCATTGTTACCGCTAGAAGAACGGACTTATTCATAATGTTTAGCGACCTTTTATTGTTGTAATTAAGCAACCAGCCTGTATTTTATCCGGCTAATTGGTGCTAAACATTCTTTTCCGATAAATGGATGAGCCTAAAGCCGTCCAGACGTGGTGTCCGGTACGGCTTGTGATGTGTGAGCGGTTTTAGCTGGAAGGGCAAGCAGGGCAGGCACTCGTACCGCACGCGGAGGAGGGTGCAGTATCGTTGCTGGCTAGGTTTTTCTTGCCACCAGATTTGAAGTCGGTTTCGTACCAACCGCCACCACTTAAACGGAAGGCTGCCGCGCTGACTTTTTTGCTTAAAGCAGGCTTTTGACATGCGGGGCAATCGGTTAAAGGTGCATCGGACAATTTTTGCAATGCTTCCAGTTCATGACCGCAAGAGCCACATTGATAGGCATAAATAGGCATGTTTCAGGCTACTCCGTGTATCTTTCTCGTGTATAGTCAGGAAAATCGGCTCAATAATAGGGGTGTCACTACCCAAATTCAATGTGGAGGTAACGAAATCCCATGCGGAATGTGTTAATTACGGGGTGTTCGAGCGGTATTGGGTATTGTGTTGCACACGGTTTACGCAAACGTGGTTATCAGGTGTTTGCAACCGCACGAAAAACGGCAGATGTTGAACGTTTAGCCGCAGAAGGTTTTAAAGCGATGCGTTTGGATTTGGCCGACCCGCAAAGTGTGCAGGATGCGGTTCATGAGTTGATGTTACGCACGAATAGTGAATTGTATGCGGTGTTTCATAATGGTGCGTTTGGGCAGGCGGGGGCGTTAGAAGATTTGTCGCGCGAGGTGTTGGAACAGCAATTTGCAACGAATGTATTCGGTTGGCATCAATTAACAGTGGCTTTGTTGCCGTTATTACGTCAGCGTAATGAAGGGCGCATTATTTATAATAGTTCGTTGTTAGGGTTTGTCGCTTTGCCATTTCGTGGGGCTTATAACGCAAGTAAGTACGCGATTGAAGGTTTGGCGGATACTTTGCGTTTGGAGTTAGCGGATACGGATATTAAAGTGTGTTTGATTGAACCAGGCCCTATTACCAGTCGCTTTCGTGCCAATGCGTTACAAAGTTTGCGTGATAATGTGAACATTTTGCAAAGCGTGCACCGCGATAAATATCAGGGGGCGATTAAGCGTTTGGAAAAAGTCGGTCCTGCCGCGCCTTTTACGTTACCGCCTGAAGCGGTGCTGGAACAAGTGATTGCTGCATTGGAAAGCCCTAACCCACGAGTGCGGTATCGTGTGACGTTTCCGAGCCATTTGTTTTGGGTATTGCGACGTTTATTGCCGACTCGTTGGTTGGATCAGGTTTTATTGCGCATTTCAAAATCAGAAAATAAATAGCGAGGTGAACGGTGAGTCAGACATTGGATTATTTATTTTTTAATTTGGTTATTCAGCAGCATTTTGAGAATTTCCTAGTGGAAAATGCTTTGCCGTATGTGCAACACAGCGAAAGTGTTACAGGGGCGATGGTAATCGCGGTTGAAGAGGCTTTGGTGTCGCCTGCGTTATGGGATGAATTGGATCAGCTTTATGATCAATTACATGAACAGGATCAGGTTTTATTGGAACAGTCCGTGAATGATCCAGACGGTAAAAATGTTGCGGGTATTTACCTGCAATTGGCGAATGGGCAATACACCATCGCTAAGGTAGCACCGGATGTGGTGAATCGTATCTTGACGGTGATTTCAATGGATGAACTGAATCAATTGGTGGATGCGATTGTGCAAAGTGTGGAAAACCCACAGCAAGCTACGCTCTGTCAGTTGTAAATCTCACAATATTCTTACATTGTTCTGACAATCTTCCGCGCTGGTTTGGACATAATAACCCTGAACAACTCATCAGGTGCGTGTTATGTCCAAGCCTTTTTCCTTCCTCGTTTGTGCTTTTGCT
>CAZEQX010000200.1:0-3247 GCA_964514635.1 uncultured Thiothrix sp. | reverse complement strand
ACCGAAACGCCTTACACCTTCACCACACCAGAACAGGTCTGGCGTGATTTTGTCACGGATATTATGCAAGAACGGGGTAAACCATGAGATACGCTACTATTCGCATTGAACCCAACCTAGAAGCCGATTTGCTGGACATGGGTGCGGCGTTTACCACTGCGTTAGAAACGGGTGAATATCAGGGTGAAGTGTTCACCTTTGAAACGCCAGCAGCATTATTTACCAGCATTTCCCCAAAGCGTTGGGAGGTGCTCAACCGTCTACAAAACACCGAACCCATGAGCATTCGGGAACTTGCCAAACGTTTAGGACGCGATGTGAAAAACGTCCATACCGACGTGGCGAAATTGTTGGACATGGGTTTATTAGAACGTGATGCCGAAGGGCGGGTATATTCCCCATTTGCTGAGATTCACACCGAGTTCACGCTAAAAGGCATAGCCGCCTAATCACCTTAGCGGCTTATTCTTGTTACCAGATCAAGATCAAGGGTAATTCAATCGTCCTCAAACCCTTGATTCTCTAACGCCTCCTTGACCACCTGTTTAGCCACCTCATAGGCGATACGGCGCATTAATTCCTCATTAGCGGGCATGGGTTCTGCCTGTGCGTCCTGTAGCAAACTCGCTTCCAACCGTATAGCGATTTCCGTATTCAGTGACCGACCATAGCGGGCGGCGGCGGATTCCAACTTGTCGCGTATGTTCTGTTCAATGCGTAGCGGATACGATGATGGGCGTAAGTCCTTCTTCTCTTCGGTCTTCTTTGCCTTGGCTTTGGGTTTGGTGGTTGTGTTCTTTGTCACAATAGTTCCTCTACTAATCATTAACTTATCTGGATAAATCCACAGAATTTAAAATAAATCCATAAATCACTTGCTCAAGTTTGGCAGGTGATCTATTCTATGGATTCAAAATAATTTAAGTGGATTTATTGTAAAGGAATCATCATGGCAAAAGATAGAGAAAGCTATCCGTTACGCATGGGCAAAACGCTACGCGCATTTTACGAAACCAAGGCGCAAGAGAATGAACGTTCCTTAAATGCTGAACTGGTTCGCACCTTGCGTAAGGCAAAAGAAAGCGAAGAACAGCAAGCGCAACCCCTCACAGGCAAACACTAAAACACTTTCCCGTTATCACACTGTCATTCATTTCTGAGGTACTAAATCATGACTAACCAAACTACTCAAACTAACAACCGCGTGTTCCGCATCGTAGAACGTTTTGGTATTGCACCAGCGGGGGTTTTCTCTGCAACGTTATCCAGTTTTGCATTTTTGGGTGAGCATACCCGCAAAATCAAAAAGGACGACAAAGAAGAAGAGCGAACCTGTGAATATGTGGGTTTAGAGTATGAATTTCTGGATAAAAATACAGGTGAAGTTCACAAGGTTATGACGGAATGCACACTATCATGCAGTCCCGATTCTAATTTCTATGAACACATCATCGCGTTAAACGATGGCAAGCCACTGGAGGAAGGGCAAGCCTTTGACGTGCTTCTAGGAAAAAGTGCGCGAATTGAAATCATTCATCGTAAAACTAAAGCTGATAGCGGTGTGGAACGCGAATACGCCAACATTAAAGCCGTCCACGTTCTAACCGATAAGGTGAACGCACACAAGTTGATAGAGAAGCCTGTTTTTTATGACGTGCTGAAACCCAGCCCTGATGCCTTTAGCAAATTGAATCGAAAACACCAATTCATTATTGGTAAGCGCAATGGCGGCGACGCTGACATGAAAGCAGCGGCATAAGTTCCAGCAAAAAAAAGCCTGTATCAATTGCGACTTGGTACAGGCGGTTCACTTCCATCTAATCAAAGGGCTGAAAATGAAAAACCATTCTAACGCTAATCTGCCAATTCACCAACCCGCAACCGTTGCGGAACACTTCGCGGCGATGTTCGCACGAATCGACTTCCACTTAGTTTTTATGGTGTCGGCATTTGCAATTAATGCGGCAATGACCCTATTCATTGCCTACACGACTTACCTTTACCTGAAATTTGATGTATGGACGGCAATTCCTGCAATTGGTTGGACGTTCATTAGCGTTTTTTACACATTGCTAGTGACTGTGCTACCAGAAACATGGAGCTGGTACGCGATAGTGTGCGCTATTGGTAACTACGGTTTGATTCAAATTCTGTGAGGTGGACAATGGACGAAGATCAGCAAGTAGCCACGCCTCATGATTCGCAGGATGTCGCTGGGGCATATCGACTGCATAAGGCGATTGAACAAACCCACAAGAAAATTGAGCGGGTAAGATCGGAACTCAGTAATACCCATTGGACGGAAAAGAGTGCATTTATCGGCACATTCCTTGTGTATTTTGTATTTATCTGGGGTCTGTATGTCTCGGAATTGTGGGGCTTTGCCACTTGGTTGAAGGCTAATCTATCCGAAACGTTAGCCCTGCCAGTGTTTGCCGTTTTGGGCGTAACATTGCCGTATTCGATGGCGAAAATTAAAAGCATTGTGTATGAGCATATCGCCTTATATGACGTGCGTTTAATTTGGGCTTACATCATTGTGCTGTTCTTAATGTTGGCGGGCGTGACTTATGAGGCAATCAGTAGTTCAGGTCAGCAGCAACACATAGCCCATGCCAGTGCTGAGGGTAGTAAATCCTTTCAAGCCGTGATGAATACGGATGCTAGTGTGGTCGATAACGGCACACTAGCCGCGCAATTGGCGAAAGCTGAATCAAAACTAGCCGCGTGCAAGGTCAATCTAGCAGAGGGCAAGTATAAGGATTGTGCTCAATCACAAGCCGCTGTTGAAAGTCTCAAAACGTCCTTACAATCCGCTAGTTCAGCCAGTGCGCAAGCTAGTGTAGCGGCAATTGAAGCGAAAGCTAAAGCCGCTGCAACCATGAAAGAAGACGGTTTTAAACCCGTCTATAAAATGGCGCGGGATGTTTTTGGGGTAACGATTAGCACTGGGGTTATGATGGTGGCAATCGTAGTTAGTCTGATTTTTGAAATCTCGCACGCCTTGTTAGTGCTGGTCATGCGCCAAAAGGAAAACTTTTTGACTTACCTAGAAAGTGGAATCATTGAAAAACAAGCCGACTATTTATCTAGCACGGGCAAAGTTCACGCGCTTGATGATTTCACCGACACATCGATTTTAGACATGGACACTTTACGCGAAAAAGGGCAGGTACAAAATGGCGTGGGTTTTACCGCGACAATTCGTCCGGTCACGGCATACCATGCATCTACCCATAATCGGCAA
>CAZEQX010000199.1:0-3286 GCA_964514635.1 uncultured Thiothrix sp. | reverse complement strand
AGTTCGGCGATTTTACTTGGATGTGGTACGCAGACATGGCTTTGGCAGGTTTGGCAGCATTACTGAATTTGCCGATCAAAGAAGCCCCGATTGAGAAACAAGCAACGGCAAGCTAACAGTACAGTACTTATAAAACATCCCATACCAACCGTTCAAACCCAATCGCCACGACCGCCAAACAGCGTAAGCGATGCGGTTCGCGGTACTTTTCCACCAATACCCGTTGGTAATCACGCAATTGTGTCAAAGCACTTTGCAAGGCGGTTTGCACAACGGGTAATTGTTGCACCGTTTCGCGTTCTTGAGCGCGTAAGGTTTCCGCTGTCATACCAACGTCAGCTAAGGAAAGGTATTTGAACTCCAGCACCACATCCTTTAACGCAGCAAGGCGGCGCATATCAGGGCGAATAATCATCAGCAAATCGGCGTAACGCCGTTCCAATGCCGCTTCCGAATCCATGATGTAATAAGTGTCATCGAACAATAAACTCATGAACACGGTTTTGATGGTGAGTTCATTTCCCCAGCGGTAATCACGATTGTTGAATACCTTGAAATAGCCACTTTCTAAATAATCTGCCAGCGGTTGCAAATTGGCAGTCTGGTAAAACTGTTTGGCAAGCTGTTCGACTTCGCGGCGTTGCGCCAAATTTGGCAATGTTTGTTCGCGCAATGTGTTGACATACAAGGCGTAAATCACACGATTGGGAACATCCAAGCGCAATTCCTCCAATGCGCCGCCCACACCTCCGATGGTCAAAACCCCAAAGAAATACAGTAGCGACACCATGTAACGCGCATCGTGTTGCAGGTGGTGTAATTGTTCCACCCCAAACTGGCTTTCCAAATACGGCAATAGCACAGGGTTTTGTTCGTCCAAAATATTGCCGATGACGCTTGTCCCACCCGTCAAATGCGCAATGTAGCGAATCCGGCTCGCATCCATTGCCAAATTACCGTCGAGTAATTGTTCCGGCGGACGGCAACGCTTTTGGTAGGCACGGAGAAAATAAAAGCACAATGTCGGGTTATAAAGCGTCGGCAAGGTAACGTCATAACAAAAACGGTAGCCGTTGTAGAATTGGCGCATTGTGTTCAACACCGTTGCCGCTTGCGCTTCAGGCAATGTGCAACCCTGTATGACTTCGTGAACCAACCCTGACAGTTCCGGCTCAGTAATCCCACACAGTGCGTTAAAGTCCTCTTCCAAATAAATGCTAGTGGCAACGTTATAACCACTGGTCATATCACTCAGCACCACAGGCGACACACCTGTGATGAATACTCGTGCAACCTGCCCCTCGGAAGCACAACCTTTAATCACCTTGAATAGCGTTTTAACAATGCCTTCGCCTTCCAACAAGTCGTGGTAACGCTGTCGATTTTGCAGATCGTGAACCAGCACTTCATTGGCAAAATTGTCGTATTCGTCGATCAACAAATACAGTTGATAGCCGCTATTTTGCACCGCTTGCGCCAGCGACTCGAATGAGGCAATCGCATTATCGGCAACAATATCGCTATCAACGCACAGGTAAGCCTGATAGCGCGTCCTGAAACTTTTAATGCTTTGATTTAGATGGGCAAATAAATTAGCTTTGATTTGCCCGCTGTCGCCTTGCGCAGACACTTTGGAAAAATCCCAACGCAACACAAGATATTGATTATGTTCAGGAGTAGGACTTTTCCCCACCGCCAAATCCCCGAACAACATAGCGAAATCGCCCACCAAGTTAATGTCGTAATAATTGGCTAACATCGACAATAACAACGACTTACCAAAGCGGCGCGGGCGCAAGAAGATCAACTGCTTGCCCGCTTCCTCCAAATCCGCAATGGCATGAGTGCGGTCAAGGTATAAATAACCCTCGCGGCGTAAGGCGTGAAAATCACTGATAGCGTAGGGAAATTTAATCATGTCCGACAACTGATTACGATAAGACGATGGGCTGATTGTAGCACGAACACGGACTTTTCAGATTTTTTCTCTTGCATTATTGAAGATAAAATGAAGAGAATAACTAATGAAACGACCACCCATTCTTTTGATAGTTATTACCATCCTAGTAGCCCTCATAGTTGGGTGGTCTTACTATAAAACACCCACGAAACCTATAGAAACCAATCTAGGAAATCATGAAAGCCATGAGTTTATGACAACAGAAAATGTTGAAAAAAACACCCCTGACTTTCACAATGTACAAGCCATTGACACACTAAATACAACCCCAAATCATGACTTTACTAAACTTGACATCCTCTTATCTAAAAAGAGTTTGCAAGAATTAGATACAGCGATCATCGATTTTGTTAATTCAAAAAATATCTCACGACGTGACAAGATCAAAACGTTGCTACAGTTGCTCGATAAACATAAGAAAGATGATTTTGCATTTCTTTATTTGATTGATACATTAGCAGTACTCAAACCTATAGAAATAACAGATCAAATAACACTGTTATATGACTCCACCACAAGCCAAGATAGAAAAGTACATTTATTAGCTCTTCTGGAAGACTCAACATCCATATTAAATAAATCTAAACAGAATGATCAGCAAATTTTGTATATAACTAATGCTATATCAAAAATACAAAGTTTCATTTACAGCCAGATTGAAACTGAGAAAAACCCACTTCTTCAGTTTAGTATTTTGTCAACCTACACAAGAATTGCTCCTGAGGATCAAAAAGCGGAAGTATTGTCATCACTACTCAATAATCGATACTCCAATATCCCCAAAGAAGACGCAAAAAAACTTGCCACCTCAGTTATTATTGACTCACCTTCTCTTCAAGATAATATGGTTTCAAACCTGTTGGGTACGGGTGAGAAATTTGAGCCTTCAATCTATGAGCGATTAGTCGTTGAATTAACCGATGAAACACTCAAAGTTGAGCTATCCCCTTATGCAAAAAGAGCCATTCAAACATATTTACAAGAAAATGGTAAGAATGCCTATTACTATAAAGAAGATGGAGCACTGAATATCACAGAACATTGGCTTTCAATTAAGGCTCAAGCAAAGCTCAATACTTTCGACTCTGGATATACAACAGAGAAGGTATTGTCCGACTGGGTTTATTCACCGAACGCATCCGCCATTGAAAAAGCTAACATTTTACTAAGTTCCGATAATAAAACTCGTCAACTAATTCAACAGAACCCTGAGTATCCATCACTCGCCAACACGCTACAAGCATCTCTTGACTCTCAAAAACTTTTAGCCAGCGAGATCAATCTTATTAAAGAGGCATTATCTGACATCCAACAATCCCCCTAAAA
>CAZEQX010000198.1:0-3306 GCA_964514635.1 uncultured Thiothrix sp. | reverse complement strand
AAAATTTCTGCGTATAACAAAACCGTGGTGTCACAAGTGAGGGTTGATGCACTGTCTGTTCCACGGATTTCTACAGGTTGCGAGGCTTGCACCAGTTCAGCGGGGATTGGAACAGCGATAGTTTTGGTTGCAGCGACGGCGGGGAGCTTGCTTTGTTTTTCGCGCCATACTTTGTAGTCTTGGTCGGCTTTTTGTTTGGCAACGATAAAATTATCGACAGTTTTGAGCACCACCTCATTTAACCATTTGCCAATGTCGGAACAGTCGGTGGTGTTATGGCCTTCCCCCCAAGTGCTTAATTTGTGGTTGAGCAAAGGGTCTCGCAGGGTGGTTGCACCTTGGGAAAATGAAGTCCAAATGCTGGCGGTGCAACATTGTGGATTGTAGGCAATACGCGGTTCGTCCTGTTTGAACGGGCCTAAATGTTTGGGATAAGTGGGGTACATGCTCAGTTCTGGTTGCCCTGGGGTTTTTTCCATTTCTTCTTTGCTGAGCAAACGCATACCTGCTGCATTAAGACGTTTAATAATGCTGTTTTTTAAGTCGGCTTGCAGTTTGATGTTTTTTTCTTTCGCACCATTGAGTACGTCATCAAGGTTAATACTCACACCGGGTAAATCGTGCAGGGAAAGGTTGTTCGGTTGGTAATCTTCCTTTCCCAATACCACGGGCGTTTCACGGCAAGCTGGGTAAGTGCCCGTACCATCGGGTGCGGGAATGGTTTGTGCGACCTCTGGAAGGGAGGGAGTGGTTTCGGGTTTTGCAGTGTCCGCGCTGTGTGCCAAGCCTGTGCTGATGCCCAATGTCAACATCATCAACCAACGTTTGGGTGACATATTTATGCCCTTCGTTATTGTGGTTCATGTGGTTCAGATTAACGCTGCGTTTATCCGGTCGCAATTGACTTCCGATAAATGTAGGTCAAGAATCCACACATAATGTATTTAATTTGCAGTACACAGAATCTAATAATAATGCTGCACAGACCCTGAATTAGCGTGCAGGTGAGCATTAAATCCTGTGCATTCAATACCCTGACAAACACGCCGTGATTAGCCCATTTTACGCGCGTAAAAAAACTGATAATTGGTCAATAAATCGCTGAACTTTTCGACACCAGCCACGTCATAACAACAATAACAATGGACTGACATGGCGAGGATTATGCTATGAATAAAAAACCACTATGGCTGTTGACAGCTCTCACCATTTTCATGATGGGATATTGGATTCCCGAAGATCGTCACGTTCCCGTCGAAGGCGCGAAACCGTATGACTGGAACGCCGCTGCGTTTGGCTACAAAGCAGGTGGAATGAATGTGCAAAAAGGAATCAATATTTTTGCCCACAAAGGTACACCTGTTGAAGCAACCACCAGCGGTTTGGTGCTTTACCGTGAAAACGACCCCAATGGCGATAATTCGGTTTGGGTTCTCGGCGCGAAATGGCGTTTACATCACTATGCAAATTTGGCGGAAGTCGATGTCAAACCCGCATCATGGGTAAAAACAGGTGAAAAAATCGGCACAGTTGGCGTGCCAGAAAGCGCATTAGCGCGTCCACCAAATTTGTACTATTCGATCCGTAGCCTGCCACCACAAGTCTCGGAGTGGAAGCCCAAACAAGCGTTGGGGCTGGATCAAGTGTTTTACATTAATCCGCACGAATTTCTAACGTCGTATCAAAACGACGGTGGTGTGGATGATCATGCGCCATCTACCCCAACTTCCCCAGCAGAGCAAAACGCACCTGCAACCACCGCGCACTAAGCGGCGGTGGTTTGAACCTCGGTCGATGCGAGCAACTGCTCGCGCACGACCATCAAAACGCCAGATGTTGGGTAAATTTCGCCACATTACCGCTAGGACATCTCGTTTAAATAATCGTGGTAGGCATTTTCCATTGCATCGAAATCAATAGCATTATCGGTGGCAATGGCTAACCCATAGGTTTTAGCGACAATAAAATGAAAGTAGTCAAACTTATGTTCGCTGCGTGTTGCAGTGTTTCTTAATCTTCTATCACGATGACGGCAATAGCGAAAAAACCTTTCAGCAGTATCACCTATCACGGTATCAATGCTAATGGACTCTAATCTCGCTAACACTGCTTTAATTTTGGTGTGTTTATCGGTATCTGCCCAAGGAATACCACATAAGACTTCATAGGTAATCATGGGGGTAATCGCAAAACTATTCGCTTCATCTTCAAATAAGTCGCGTAACCTTGCTTTAGCTTCAGGCAGTTTTTTATCATACGCTTTAATGAGTAAGTCGGCATCTAATAAGTATTTCATTAGTCCAATAACTCCAGTAAAGCCTTTTTCACCTCTTGTTGTTGTGCTGCGGACATTTGTTCAGTCTTCAACTGGTTCAAGTCAATACCAAACGCTTGGCGTAATAAATCGACAATAGTTACTTTACTAGGGTTATCAATCTTATGCGTGCGAACCACATCATTTTCATCACGCCGAAGTTCATAGGCTTCACCATCTTCCAACTGACTTAATACTAATGGCGAATGCGTAGCAATAAAGAATACAGTATTCGGGAAAAGTTTTTTCAGCAATGGAATAATCTTCACCTGCCATTCCAAATGCAGGTGGCTTTCGATTTCATCAATAAGTACAATGCCATTCACCTTTTGCAGTTCTTTTTCTTGTGACATAGCTCCGTAGTTGGAAATGATATTAGTAATTATCTTAAAAATGGACACGAATCCAGTACTAAGTTCGGATAGTTCCTTCTCTTTGTTGTCGACTTTAATAAAAATGTTGTAATGTTCATCCACTTCCAGAAAGCTTGAATCGTAATCTGGTTCAATTTCGTGTAGGCAATACAACAATGTCATTAAGTAATGCTGGCGATTATTTTTATTGCGTTGAAATACACTGGATAACGCGACACTTTCTTGAATCCATGATCTCAAAAAATCATTATTGTCAGTTTGTTTGTTAAAGTGACCTCTATTAGATGCATCAATGAATAGACGCTTTAATTCCAAACCAAAACGAATATCAATGATGTTATTAAGCAGTTCTAACAACTTGGTTTTGCCAATACCATTTTTTCCAATAAAGACGTAGGCGTGTTTATTGGGTTCGAGATTGAGTTCAATTGTACCGACACCCGTGACATTTTCGAGGTGTAGGTGGGTTAAATCTAGCATTTGTCCGTACTCCATTGGCAGAACCATTCCCGCTAGTTTAGCAGAAATGGTTCTTGCGGTATTAAGCGCGATTACTCCGTTCGCGTACTGCGTCAAAGGTGTCGTCGATCAGCAATTTGCCATTGCGGAACACGGGGC
>CAZEQX010000197.1:0-3369 GCA_964514635.1 uncultured Thiothrix sp. | reverse complement strand
CATGAGTTTAGCGATTGTTTATAGCCGCACTAATAATGGTTTGGATGCGCCTTTAGTCAGTGTGGAAGTGCATCTTGCTAATGGTTTACCCGCGTTTTCGATTGTTGGCTTACCTGAAACGGCGGTGAAGGAAAGTCGGGATCGGGTGCGGGCGGCTTTAACCAACGCAGGTTATAATTTTCCGGTTAAACGCATTACGGTGAATCTCGCACCTGCGGATATTCCCAAAGACGGCGGACGGTTTGATCTACCGATTGCAATGGGGTTGTTAGCGGCGAGTGAACAATTACCCACAGAGCCTCTACAACACTATGAATTGATTGGTGAATTATCCCTAGGCGGACAATTGCGCCCCGTGCGCGGGGTATTACCCACTGCCGTGGCGGCGTTACAAGCCGGACGCGCGTTAATCGTGCCGCAGGAAAATGCTGCCGAAGCGAGTTTAATTCGCGGTTTAAAAGTGTACGCCGCCCAGCATTTGGATGAAGTCGTCGCGCATTTGCAGGGCGCAGAGCCATTAGTACGCTGGGAACAAGCTGTGGAAAGTGCCGACGTGAGTTATCCGTTTGATTTAAGCGATGTGAAAGGGCAATTCATGGCGCGGCGGGCGTTGGAAATTGCCGCAGCGGGTGGGCATAACCTCTTAATGGTTGGTCCGCCAGGTACGGGGAAAACCATGCTGGCGAATCGGTTAGCGACGATTTTACCGCCGTTAAATGAGCACGAAGCTTTGGAAACCGCCGCGATTGCCTCAATCAGTCATCACGGTTTTCAAGCCACGCAATGGGGGCAACGTCCGGTGCGCGAACCGCATCACACCTCATCTGGCGTGGCTTTGGTGGGTGGTGGTTCACAGGTCAAACCGGGGGAAATTTCGCTGGCGCATCATGGCGTATTATTTTTGGACGAACTCACCGAATTTGACCGTAGTGTATTGGATGTGCTGCGCGAACCGTTGGAAACAGGCAAAATCACCCTATCGCGTGCAGCCAGACAGGCAACTTATCCCGCTAAATTTCAGTTGGTTGCAGCAATGAACCCCTGTCCACAAGGGCGGGCGTGTGATTTGCGCGAGAATTGCGAATGTTCCCCCGAACAACAACGCCGCCACCGTAGCCGCATTTCCGCGCCGTTTTTGGATCGCATTGACCTGCAAATCGAAGTACCGCGCGTCAAACACGAAGATTTACAACACCTAAAAATGGGCGAAACCAGCGCACAAGTGCGTGAGCGCGTTGCCACAGCGCGGGCTTCTCAACAGCAACGCCAAGGCAAAATCAATAATGCGTTGAGTGGGCGTGAAGTCGATGTGCATTGCCGTTTGAGCGACAAAGATCAACGCATTCTGAATGCCGCAATGGAACGTTTCAAACTGTCGGCACGGGCTTATCACCGCATTTTGAAAGTGGCGCGAACCATTGCCGATTTAGCGGCAAGTGCTGACATCCGTACCGCGCATTTGAGCGAAGCCTTGAGCTATCGCGCTTTGGATAGGCTGGTTTCTTGAGAGCGGACGTGACACAATTTCCCTGTGTAGAAATCCCGTTAAAAAACAAATAGGTTATCCCCCAATGAAAAAAACACTGTGTTGCTTGAGTTTTGTTACGTTGCTTTCCGCTTGTGCCAGTATGACCCCGCAAGAATGCCAAAACGCTGATTGGAATCGCATCGGCTTTTCTGATGCCGCAAATGGCAAAAATATCCAATTATCCGAACATCAGCAGGCTTGTGCGGCGGTAAAAATCACGCCTGATCACAATGCTTACATGGCAGGGTATAACGCAGGTGCGGTGCAATACTGCACTTATGATAAAGGTTTGGAAGTGGGGAAAGCGGGCTTGTCCAAATCCGACACCTGCAATACCCCCGCATTAGCCAGCCAATTCCAGTTGGGGTATGAGCGTGGTTATAAAATTCACGACAAACAAAGCGAAATCGACGCTAAACAACAACGTTTGGACGAAATCAAAGACAAGTTAGATAAAGTTCAAAGCAATAAACTGTTGATTACACCTCAAGAAATCGACCTGCTTTACCGTGAGAAAGAACTCATTAATAAAGAAGTCGATTTATTGAAGAAAGAACTTGCCTTGTTATAAGAGAATTTGGCAAACATCTAAAATGACCGTGTGGCAACTTGCTTTGAGTTACCACACGGCCTTAGGCGATTAATTCAATGGTTTTACAATCACAGTGTTAGAGTAGCCCGATACGCTTGCTTCTTTTTGTACGGCTCTGACGCGATAACGCAGGTAAACAGTGTAACCTGTGGGTACTCCCGTTATGGGTTTGAGGTCTGTGAATGTCACTGTATTGGCATTGACCACCCCAACCTGACTGTAGGCAGTGATGCATTTGCTTCTTTCCCCTAGTGCAGGATCGACAAGACAACGTTCTATTTGGAATGCCGTTTCAATCTTGCTGTTGTCCAGCCAATTTAACTTCGGATAGCCAGAACGCATGGCGGCTGTCAAATTACTGGGGGCATTCAAGCCCAATACCGTGATAGCAGCAATGTTGCTATAACCTGAAGCCTCCGTAGCGCGTACAGCTTTTACTCGATACTGGTAATTATTAGCAGCCAAGTTATTATCTAAAAAGCTAATATTACCTTTAGTGGCTAGAATTTTTTTAATCATTACAAAGTTTGTGCATCCGCTACCCTGACAACGTTCAATATTAAAATCTACAGGGTCGTTTCCGTTATACACCCACGATAATTGAGGACGTGAGCTTTCTGGATTTGACAATGTGATATTTAAATTGGTAGGAACGTCTAATGCAGCGAGGGTTGTGATGACAATGGGGGTGGAATATTCAGAATACTGCTGGTTTGTTAATAGCGCCCGCACACGATAAGTATAAGCGGTCAAGGCACTAGAAGGCGAAATGCCGTTAATCAATGTAATACTATTACCTCTTCCCGTTTGTGCTGGGGATGTTGCAACCACTGCAAAATTAGTACAGCCATTGCCTTTGCAACGTTCCAGCATAAACTGTGTCTCATTGGCTGTGTTATCGGTCCATTTCAGTTGAACACGATTCACACCCAAGGCAATACCTTCCAGATTACTTGGTTGATTGGGATACGCAAATTGTTGTACGCGATGATTATCCGTATCAGTAATAAAAATACGGTCATCTTTGCCAATAGTTAAACCATTGGGATGGTAGAATTTACCAAAATTATCGCCACTAAGAATATTCCCGTACCCACCCCACTGACTCAAAAATACACCATCTTTATTAAACTTCTGGATGCGATTATTACCAATATCAGCAATATAAACACTACCCATGCTATCTACAGCAATACCACTGGGTATCGAAAACTGCCCTGCATTTTGTCCATAACCTCCCCAATGCTTT
>CAZEQX010000196.1:0-3451 GCA_964514635.1 uncultured Thiothrix sp. | reverse complement strand
GATTATCGATTGTCCCCCAACTTAATTGAAAGAGCCAAATATTTAGCAGAAGAAACTGTACCATCAGCAATTAAAAATTCAGTTTCTATAAAGCTACCAATCAATTAATTTTAAATATTTACCATAAAAATCGAACATTAAAATACTCAAGGTATTATGCTGTGATTCTTTACAATGCTAATTTAGCAAGCATAATAATTCCAGGGTTGAGATGCCCATTATCATGAACTATATCTCTCATGCCATCAGGAAAGCACCATGCCCATGCGTCAGCTTGAGTCATATTAACCTGACTTATTATTTCTTCTAGTAAACTACCTATTTCATCTCTGTGTTTAGATTGAGCATAGAGCGGAATAAACGCCACTCCAACAGCGGAAATATCTTGGCGACATTTTGAATCGTGGGCATCAGAAACAGCTTCGCCAAGCACTTTATCAATATTTGACAAAAGGTTTCTTGAGTTAAGCGATAACCATTTATATTTTGCTTCGACAAAATTATCACCACTTTCTGAACAAAGGTATAAATCACATCTCCCTCTCCATGTTTTGTGTCTACCTTTCGGTTTTTGTTTGTCTCTTTCAAACTCTTGCATGGCCACCCAACCCGCTTGCCATGCAGCACCAGCTAGAAAACTGACACTTGCTCTTTCTTTATACCAGTAAGGAACGTCACCGTCTGTCAAATCAATGTAACGGTCAAGTCCAACAGACCATTTTTCCAACAAAATAGACCAATGACGCAACTTTCCTTTACTTTTGCCTCTAATTGAGTAGCCACGATTAATTTCCATTATCTGCCTTTATGATAGAAAACTGGCTATTTAGTTTATAAGTACAGACTTGTCAATGACCAATATACCAACAGCAAACTATAACTGTGTCGGAGATTTAACTGTGTTCAATTAAGATACCAACAATGTAAATCTACCGTGCCTCATATCAAAACCCACTCGCTCGTAAATCCGCAATTCTAACCATCATAGCGCATTCTGGGTCATACGGAATATCCTGAAAGCCGTGGTGTTGATAGAAAGCGTGCACCGATTCATCTAATGGATGGGTAATCAAACCATAACAACCCGCTACTTCCGCGATACGCAATACCGTTTTAAAAGCGAAAAACAATAATGACAGTGATAAGCCCTGCCCTTGATAGTGAGTATCGACTGCCAATTGCCCCAGCAAGACGATTAGTGTTACGACACAAGCACACCGCCTTGAATATTCGCGCTTCTGTTTCAACCCCCCAACCCTAATCGACTACCTGTGACCCCTAAACACAGTCAACCGCTGGGTCTTACGCTACCATTTGCGGAAGGCATTATGCCGCTGGGGCTAATGCCGTAGTTTGCCATTAAAACTATTTGCCTTATTTCTTTGGCGCGTAAATATCCGTGCAAGTACCTTCGGCGACTTCTGCGGCGAAGTTAAATGTTTCCGACAGCGTTGGGTGCGGGTGAATGGTCAAACCAATGTCGCTGGCATCCGCGCCCATTTCCAACGCCAATACTGCTTCGGCAATCAGTTCGCCCGCTTTTGCTCCCACCATACCTGCACCAATTAGTTGCCCGGTTTCTTTATCGAACAGTACCTTGGTCATGCCTTCGCCACGCCCTAATGATAAAGCGCGACCACTCGCCGCCCACGGGAACACGCCTTTGGTGTAGGCAATATTTTCCGCTTTGCATTGCGCTTCGGTTTTGCCCATCCATGCCACTTCGGGGTCGGTATACGCCACTGACGGAATGGTTTTCGCATCAAAAAAGGCTTTGTGTCCGGCAATCACTTCCGCCGCGACTTTGCCTTCATGCGTGGCTTTGTGCGCCAACATCGGCTGCCCTACAATGTCACCAATCGCGAAAATGTGCGGCACATTGGTACGCATTTGTTTGTCGACGGGAATAAAACCGCGTGTATCAACAAACACACCCGCCTTACCCGCATCAATCAGCGTGCCATTCGGACTGCGCCCAATCGCCACCAATACGCTGTCGAAAGTGTCCGTCGCGGGCGCATCTTTGCCCTCAAAACTGCACACCAAACCGTCAGGCGTGGGCGTAATCGCGGTGACTTTGGTATTCAAATAAATGTTCTCGTACAAACCTTTGATACGATTATGCAAAGGTTTTACGATGTCACGATCCGCACCAGCAATTAAATCAGAGGACAACTCAACCACGGTGATTTGCGCCCCCAAAGCGTGGTAAACCGTCGCCATTTCCAGCCCAATGATACCGCCACCAACCACCAACAAACGTTTCGGAATGCTGCGTAAGGCCAGCGCGGCGGTGGAATCCATCACGCGCGGGTCATCCCACGGAATGAAAGGCAGTTTCGTCACCCGCGAACCCGCCGCAATAATGCAGTGGGCGAATTTCACGCTTTGCTTACTGCCATCCGCCGCTTCGACTTCAATGGTATACGGCGAGGTAAACCGCCCGTAACCCTGCACAATTTGCACTTTGCGCTGTTTAGCTAAGCCTTTTAAACCCGTGGTGAGTTTGCCGATGATGTCATCTTTATTGGCACGAATCGCCGCAATATCGATTTCCGGCTTGCCGAACGTTACCCCATGTGCTGCCATCGCCTTGGCTTCGTTAATAATTTCAGCGGTATGCAACAACGCTTTGGAGGGAATACAACCCACATTCAAACACACCCCGCCGATATTGCTGTAACGCTCAATCAGCACGACTTTCTTGCCCAAATCCGCCGCGCGAAACGCTGCCGTATAACCACCAGGCCCCGAACCCAGCACCACCACTTCAGCTTCAATCACATTCGCAAGCGGTGCAAGAGTCGTCTTCATCCCCTCTACCTCTGGGAGAGGAGATGGGGTGAGGGTATCCGCCACTTCCAACAATAAAATCGGCGACCCTTCGGAAACACGATCCCCGACTTTGACCAGCATTTGCTTAATTGTGCCCGCCAACGGACTGGGGATTTCCATCGACGCTTTGTCGGATTCAATGGTAATCAGCGATTCTTCGGCTTCGATTTTGAATCCGGCATCCACCAAAACTTCAATGATTTCCACGTCTTTGAAACTGCCGATGTCTGGCACTTTGACTTCGATGATGTTACTCATACCAGCAATCTCCGAATGTCGCCCAGCATTTTGGCAAGGTAAGTGGTGAAACGTGCGCCATCCGCGCCATCAATCACGCGATGGTCATACGACAATGACAATGGCAGCATTAAGCGCGGCGCAAAGGTTTTGCCGTCCCACACGGGCTGCATGTCGGATTTGGATACGCCCAAAATCGCCACTTCCGGCGCGTTGACAATCGGGGTGAATTTCGTGCCGCCAATCCCGCCGAGGCTGGAAATCGAGAAACAACCGCCTTGCATGTCCGCTGGTTTGAGCTTTTTCTCGCGGGCTTTAGCGGAAAGCTCTTTGAGTTCCAGCGACAAATCCATAATGGATTTTTTATCCACGTCACGAA
>CAZEQX010000195.1:0-3482 GCA_964514635.1 uncultured Thiothrix sp. | reverse complement strand
TTAGTGCAATTTCCGCATTCGGTAAGCAGGTTGAGCGGCGATTTTGTCGCGCACGATGATTAACCCCAACGCGCCAATAAAACACACGGATTCGGCGATGGTGCGGAATACATTGCTATTTGCCCAACTATCGCGTGAGGTTTGCCAGTCGCTAGGTGGTGCAGTGGGATTCCATGCGAGTATTTCTTGATGCAGCGGAATGTTTGTAACCACGCTGACCCAATACACGCCGATGAAGTGAATCAGGGCGATAATCAGCCAATACAATGCCATGCGTCGCCGACTTTGCCATGCTGCCATTGCCGCCGAGAGAAACGGGAATAGCGTCGCGCCGAAGAATAAGACCGCAAAGCCGCGATTGCTGATGGTTTGGTTGAGGTGTTGTTGGATTTGGGTGTATTGCGTCGCGTCGAGTTGTTGTAAAGCGGGGGATACGTCCAGCGTAAAGGCGGCGAATACGCCTGCGAGTAAGCCAAGAAAACATACGGCGAGCGTTTGGGGAATTAACAACACATTCATAAGTTCAATGGACACGAGTGAGTGATGGACAGCGTAGTATAAGCGGACTGTTCCATAAAATGGGTAATTTTATCGGGTAGTGTGGTGTTTTTCAGGCAGGATTAGGCGACTCTGCTACAGTCAACGGCGTAGATGCAGGAGTCTGTTTATGAACACAATCATTAAAACATTCAGTTTGGCTACTTTGTTCACAGGGAGTTTGTGCGCAAGTGGCTGTATTCACGCTAAAACGAATACATGGGTGACGGGTTATGTGCCGGGGTATGAACAAACCCCTAATGGTGATATTCCGTACATGGATGATGCGCAATGGCAGCTTATTACTCATGCGATTCACAATTCGGCGATAGTGAAAGCCGATGGTGGTTTGGATTTTGACAGTAATTCGATCCAAACGGCACGGCGACAAGCGGCGATTCGTATTGCGCACCAACATAATGTGCCGATTTTGTTCGGCATTAGCGGTTGGATTAGTACTTACCAACCCGTGCTCGATAACCCGAAAACGCGCCAGAAGCTCTTGGAAAATGTCATTGCGGTGTTGAAAGAAGGCTACGATGGTATTGATATTGATTTAGAGCCGTTGACCGAATGGGGGCAGGAAAAAGCCGGAAACCCTAGTTACGTTGCTTTTGCGCGGGAATTGAAAGCGGCTATGCGCGGTTATAAACCACCCGTGGCGAATCATCCCTTACTGATGACTTCGATTATGGGGCGTGATTGTGTCGCGCTTAAAGACATTGCTGCGCAATTCGACCAAGTGAATTTGATGTTGTATGACTTGTCTGGCACGTTTCAGGACATGACATGGCACGATTCGGCACTGTATAGCGGCAAAGGCAATAAAGAAACCTATCCAAACACGGATACGCCATTGGTTTCCGTGGATTATTACGTCAAAAACTGCACAGATGCGGGTTTGCCCGCCAGCAAATTGGGGCTGGGGATTAATCTGGAAACCCGTTTGTGGATTGGGGGTGTTTCTGAACCGCGTCAAGCGTGGGGAATGTTAGGCAGCAAACCGAAACATTTCATGACCGCCAAGGGTGTGCCGCAAGAAAGTTACACCGTTTTATTGAGCAAGTATTTTAATCCCAAACACTATCGTTGGGATGATGAGGCAAAAGTACCGTATTTGGCGATTGATAATGCGGGTACGGCGCAAGACATGTTTATTTCCTTTAACGACGAACGTTCAGTGGCAGAAAAAGTGCGTTATCAGCAGCGGCAAAACATGGGGGGGATCATGATTTGGAATATGTCGTTGGATTATAACGCGCAACAAAGTGGTGCCGCACGCCACCCGATCATGACGAGCATTAGCAAAACCTTGGGGCAAACCGGAACAGACGATTAAAGCCATTCCGGTTTTGGTATGGAGTTTGAAACGGTTTAAACGCAACGGTTTTGCACTAACTTCACCCAATATGCCGCGCCTAGTGGCAGAATCGTGTCATTAAAGTCGTAATACGGGTTATGCAACGGGCGGCTATCGTTTAAGTCGCCATTACCAATCCAGATGTACGCGCCTGGTTTGGCTAGTAACATGTAGGAAAAATCCTCTGCTCCGGTACTTGGCGGGGGATTCCACTGCACTTGTGTTTCTCCCACCAATTCACACGCTACTTGATAGCAGGCTTCGGCATTGGCTGGTGTGTTCACGGTAGCGGGATACCCATCAGAAAACACAATGGTCGCCGTTGCGCCGAAGGCTTTGGCGGTGTGTTCCACTAATTGTTGTAAATGTTGCTTGATCAGGTTGCGGTCGTCTTCTGCGAATGAGCGAATCGTGCCACGCAATGCCGCTGTTTCAGGAATAACATTATACGCGCCGCTACCTGCGTTTAATCCGGTAATGCTCACCACGCCGCTATTTGTGGGTTTCAAATTCCGCGCGACCACGCTTTGCACAGCGGTAATGATGTGTCCTGCGACCAATACGGGGTCAACAAGTGTATCGGGCATGGCTGCGTGCCCACCTTGACCTTGAATGTGCAGGTCAAAACGGTCGGTGGATGCCATAACAGCCGTCGAATGCACCGCAAAATGTCCGGTGGGAACACCCGGCCAGTTGTGCATTCCGTACACTTCCTGAATGGGAAAGCGCGTGAATAAACCATCGTCAATCATGCGTTGTGCGCCGCCTTGCATTTCTTCAGCAGGCTGGAATATAAAATAAACTGTGCCAGCGAAATCGGGATTTTGCGCTAATACTGTGGCTGCGCCTAACAGCATGGTAGTATGTCCGTCGTGTCCACAACCGTGCATTTTGCCGTGATGACAAGAGGCATGAGCAAAGGTATTGAGTTCGGTTAAGGGGAGCGCATCCATATCGGCGCGTAAACCGATGTGTCTGTCACCTTGACGAGAACCGTGCAGGACACCCACCACGCCCGTTTCGCCAATACCTGTATGGACTTCCATGCCCAATTGGCGTAGTTGGTTGGCAACCAGTTCGCTGGTGCGGACTTCTTCGTAAGCGGTTTCTGGGTGGTGGTGGATATTGCGTCGCCATGTTTGCATTTGGTGGTGTAAAGCATGGCTGGCGGTTACTGGGTCTAGTCGGGCTATCATGTGTGCTTCCTTTGTTTTATGGAAAGCAGCATGATAAATGATTAAGCGGTTTGTCAATGCTAACTAAAGGCGTTGTCTTCAATAAATAAGGAGAGTTTGATGCATTTGCCAAAAACTTCACTGTCCTACTGTGCATTGGCAGTGATGGCTCTGGGCTTGGGAGCGTGTAGCCAAGTACCAGAAAAGCAGGATGTTACGGATACGGGAACGCAACAACAAGTTGTGGAACAAAAACAAACCGTTCAACAACCATCTTCAGGGGGAAATGAGCAGCCACAAAATGTGCGTTACGGCGGACGGGGTGTTGGTAATTATTCCGCGAATGGTTTGGGCGGCGATTTTGCGGGTAATCCACAACTCATTGCTTTCATTGAAAGCATGGCGCGTCA
>CAZEQX010000194.1:0-3497 GCA_964514635.1 uncultured Thiothrix sp. | reverse complement strand
ACGAGTGCGGGGAACATTAACCCACTGGGGTTTTTAGCAACAGCAATTTCGGTTCATCCCCACGAGTGCGGGGAACATCACTTCAGCAATTCCGTATGTGTACAGCAGGACGGTTCATCCCCACGAGTGCGGGGAACATTCAATAAACTCTTTGACAGTTGGCATGTAAACCGGTTCATCCCCACGAGTGCGGGGAACATTGCCAAGGCTCGCGCAGAGGCAGACGCGCCCGCGGTTCATCCCCACGAGTGCGGGGAACATTACCGCCAGCCAGTGCGCGATTTATTTAATCGCGGTTCATCCCCACGAGTGCGGGGAACATAAACCTGACGAAGACGCAGCAGGTATCGCCACCGGTTCATCCCCACGAGTGCGGGGAACATTTTAGCTAAAATCGCAGGCGGAATCGGTGGGGCGGTTCATCCCCACGAGTGCGGGGAACATACCAATTGTACTTTATTGGTTTACAAAAGAAAAAGTAGCCTTCCAAAATCTACCGATTTTTTTGCCTAATTTTTGCATATTGTTAAAGAGCATTTTCATCCTCCAGCGGGAGAAATGACACCAGCCGTAAACCGTCCATCTCCACCGGAATACGACGATTTTTGCCAATGGTTTGAAAGTCAAAACCCGATTCTGTGTTGGTCGCCCACGCCATCACCACATTGCCTTCGTCGCTCAGTTCCGTGCATTGCTGCCAGATCATCTCGCGCACCCGCTGCGACACATCGCCCACATACACACCCGCACGAATCTGCAACAACCAAATCGCCAAACGCCCCCGCAAACGCGGCGGCACATTTTCGGTAACAACGACCAACATAGACATTAACCACTCCGATGTCCGGCATCACCCAGACTGCTAGGGGCTGGAATCGCAGGCGGAATGGATTCTGGCGGCATTTCTGGCGGTTGAATTTCCCCAGCGGCTAACACTTCCTCGATTTTAGGAATGATCTTGCTCAAAGTTTTTTGCTGACGAAACACATCCCGACACGCCAAACGCACCTCGCGCTCTGGATTATAAGGATTTTTCGCCGCAATCTTAAAAGCAAGCGGCACAACCGTATCGAACTTAAAAATATCAGCAATATCATACACAAATGAACGCGCCTTACCCCAATGGATAAACCCAATCGCAGGCGCGTACCCTGCTGCCAAAATCGCCGCCTCGGTAATACCGTACAAGCACGAAGTCGCCGCACTCATGCAACGGTTGGGAACATCGCTCACATCCCACACTTCGGGGTCATAATCACGGCGTTTCCATTCCACACCATAACGCTGCGCCAATAACTGATAGGTTTTACGCACTCGCGCCCCCTCAATCCCGCGCAACTGTTGAACACTACGCTTTGCCGGAGCAGGCTCACCGAAGCGCATTTCATACATTTTACGCACCACTTTCAGGCGTAAATCATCGTCCAACGCCAATTTCGCCTGATACAACAAACGGTCAGAACGCGCCCCACCCGGTTGACCGCAGGCATACAAACGTACACCTGCTTCGCCAACCCAAACCAACAGCGTTCCGACTTCCGCCGCCAATTTCGCCGCTGCGTGTGAAACCCTCGTCCCCGGTTCGAGCATAATGCACGCCACCGAACCCACCGGAATGTGCGTGCGAACCGCATTTTCCTGAATCAGCACGAAGGCATTATCTTTCACATCAATTTGCCCACATTGCAGAAAAATCATCGAAACACGATCTTTCATCATCAGCGGCTTGAGCGGAAGAAAGGGAGTATCGGACATAGAGCGAACCTCATCTAGCCAAAGACAAAAGACCACACCCGAATGCCTTGGCGTGACCAATTCCCTGTTGCAGTATGCCAAGCAAGGCTTGCGCATCCACTACCTGCAACACCCCTTTGAAGGCATAAGGTTGGATTTTCCCCGACTTATTACCCTTGCGGAAATAAAGTGGTAACTGTTTCTCGATTTCCACGAGATTGACCGATGCCACTCCCTCTAACTTGCGTTTTAGCCATGCAATCTGCTCCTCTTCCTTAATCAGTGGCACACGACATTTCTTCACCCCCCCTTTACTATCCAACCGCCCTTGCTCATCTGCAATGGTCTTGACTGGATTAGCCATCAGCATAAAACGCAACTGGCTACCTTCTAATAAATTCAACTCCAACGGCTTGCTTGCCAACAAACGAGCATTCCCAATATTCGCAACGGGTTGCCGTTGTGATTGCACTAACACTTGTACCTGTCGAGAAGTACGTTGTTCGACCCGAAACAGGAAATCACGGGACTGTTCTACCGCATCTGGGAAAGCCAACCACAAAGTACGATGAATTTCATACGGATTATGCAATTGCTCACCCGTTAGTAATAATCTACTCAGGTACATGAGTTTTTTCCTTACCATAGACATACACCATACGACTGGCAAATTGGCGCGGCTGATTCGGTAATGGCACATCGCGCACTTTATGGCGCGGAATTTTTCGTCCTAAAATATCAGCAGCGGTGTCTTCGCTGTAAATCACGCCTGCGACGGGTTCAATCAGCTTCAACGCCTCATCCGAATTAATCGCCTGTACACAGCTTTCGTACAACGGGCGTGTAATCGGGCAACTGCGCCGCCCCAAAAATGGCGTGTAACGGGGTTGGCATACCGCTGCTTTTAACTGGTCAAGCGAATATTCCGCACCTTCGGTATTCCAGATAGCCACCGTGAACGCTGCATCCAGCAAATATTCCCGCTGGGTAATGATAGTGTCATGCGACTTCAAGCCAACGTAATCTTCCCGTGCATCTTTGACCGTGTGGTAATCCGTCATCTTAATGATATTTCGCTTTTCTAATACCAGTTCATCATTGTGTGCCGACCATACCCACTTTGTTTTATCTTGCCGCACGGCATACAGAAAACTGTTTGCCAGTGCCTGTTGTTGCTGGCGGTCATTACGGTCAATACCAAGGCAAGCCGCTAATAAACCAGTCAACGCGCTACGGGTCGGGAAGTTGGTAGAAGGACGCAAACCCTCAAAAGTATGCTCCCCCCATGCCTGCATGACTCCCTGCAATTTCAGGATCAAATAGTCACGCATGATCATTCCCCGTTCTGGCGTACCCAGTTTTTCAGTGCATCGAGCGAATCCTGTTTCATCATACCCACCGGAATCACCAAATCATCCGCCAAGGTAAATTCTGCACAGCGTTCATTCAAACCATAACCTTTATGAACTTTACTCCAGTAATTATTCAGGTTTTCCAACGATGGCTGGAGAAAACCACCACCTTTTGCTTGTTTGACAGGGCTTTCAAAGGCATTTGCCAGTGACACGGGCAAATCAGAAAAGGATACCAACGCCAAATCTGCCAAATTGTGTGCGGCAAAGGTTTGTTGTTTGGCGGATGGCACAACGGTTGCCAACATATGTAAGACATGAGCAGCTACATCCAAAGCCTGTTCGCGGCTCGCGCCTCCCATGTTTTCTTGTAATTGCCCAATATTCAAGCTGGCATAACGGTAAAACACG
>CAZEQX010000193.1:0-3516 GCA_964514635.1 uncultured Thiothrix sp. | reverse complement strand
TGTTTTTCTGGTATTTATTGCCTCTTTTTTCTGTTTTTTCAATGTTTTTTTCTCATCCTTGTGAAATTTATTATTATTTTATTGATAACTAATCAAGCTTGGCCTATATAAATAGCTCATGGAAAAAAAGAGGTTGTTATGAAAAAATTGGGTATTAACAATGCTAGGTTGAGTCGTAGCTTAGCACTATTGCTGTTTTTACAAGGCATTATCTGCTTGCTAACCAGTGGTTTTGCTTATGCTGCCGCTCCAACGGATGTACCGCAATTGGTTGCGAGTTGGGGTAAGCGTGCAGATGCATACATGAAAAACCCGCAACAGATGACTACCGATAAACTCGGAAATATTTATGTATTAGATGCTTATTATGAAGATACAGCAACTGTTACAAATATGCAGCGGCTCTATAAATTCGATAGCTCTGGTGGGTATTTAGGAAGGTTTTTGGTAAAGCCTTGTACAAATCAGTATTATCCTAATGAAAAACGGTTAGCTGTAGACGCTAGTAATAACGTCTTAGTCTTATGCTCTAAAGATTTATACATCGATGTTTATAATAATGCTGGCGGATACCTTCAAAAGCGGGATTTGAGTTCATTAATTGGTGCTTATTTAAAGTCGCTGACAGGATTGAGTGTTTCCGTAACCCCTGAAAAAATTAGCGTGGATAAAAACGGCAGTTTGTATCTATCAGGCAATGCACTGAGAGAAGTTGGTAGTTCTGGCTATTTGGCATACACCGCTTTTTTAATTAAGCTAGATAGCAATGCCAGTAAAATGGTTCAGACATGGAATTACGCGGGGGATTATCTGTATTTTTATGGGGTAGACTTTGTTGATAGTGCGGGAGTTGCTTATGGCGTTGCTAATAAAGGCTATTTCCGAAGCGCGGCAACAACAGCTCATGTTATGACTTTTAGTCCTGATGGTACAGTGAAATGGAGTAATCTCAGTAGCAGTGATTTTTCAAATCAAAAGGTTTTTGGTATTGCTAAAGGAGTAGAGTCGAACCAGTTTTATCTTGCAGCCTCACAGAAAGTATATGTTTTAAATCAAGACTTTTCTACCGCAGGTATTTTGTCCGATCAGGTTTTTGTTAATCCACAATTGACAACTGTGAATAATGCGTTATTGATTAATGATATAGGTGATTATTCACCTGTTTTGCATAAGATTGAGTTGCAAAGCAAAACATTGAGCATTTTAGCCAAACACAATCATAATGATGCCAAGTTGGACTACCCAAGAAATATGGTTGTTGATCAACAAAATAGTTTGTTAGTGTTGGATACAGAAAATGCAGGTTATCCGCTTGCTAGTTTAGAATCTCCTGTTTCTCCGGTAAACTACAATGGTAATTATGCTGCCTTTAAAAAGTATATTGGGGGGAGCTATGCAGGGGTTTCTGGAAGTTTAGGGAACGCTTGTCGTTATATTAGTGTCGCTAAAAAAGCAACGGCAGATAATGCTCTGATTGCATTAGCCAAGTGTCCATCAAATTACAGTGTTTTGAAACTTAGTAATGCTGGTCAGGTGATTACGTTAATGCGTAGTAGTACATGGGGTCAGCCTTATGCGATTGCACTGGATGTATCAGACAATATTTATTTGTATGACAATACAGGTAATCGTGTGTTGAAATACAATAAAAACGGTACATTTATGACATCGCTTGCCGTTCCCGATCAATCATTTATATTAGATATGAGTATTGATAAATACGGAAACTTTTATTTAATGGGTGGGGCGTTTATTAGCAAGCTCAATAATTTGGGTAAACTGGTTACGAAGTGGGGGAATGCTACGACTTTCCGGTTTAAAGCAGATGCTAGTAATTTGACGCTGGATTCATTGGGTCAAGTGTATGTTGTCGATGCGGGTAATCGACAGATCCAGAAATTTAGCAATACTGGTAATCTTCTTGCGAAATGGAAAACACCAGATCAACCTGTGGCAGTTGCTGTTAGTGCGACAGATAACGACGTGTATGTGTCGTTGCGTGATGGGCGTGTCTTGCAATACCGCTATCAATAAAAATCTCCATTAATCAACATGATTGAACTGTTAGATAGCAGTTCAATCACTGTTGAATTATAAAAAATCATTGATTTATCAAACTCACACGCAAATCGCCAACGCCCGCCGCGATTTCCTGACCAAGGTTGGGGTGAATTTCGGCGGCAACTCGACTATAAAACGGCATGGAATGGCGGGATGCTGTTTGCCGTGCCGCCCCACCACACCAGCCAAACTTGCCCCTGTTGCGGTCACGTTTCCAAAGACAACCGCCAAACGCAAGCCAAGTTTGTGTGTGTGGAATGCAGCTACGCAAACCACGCCGATGTGGTCGGCGCAATCAACGTTTTAGAGCGGGGACACCGCTTGTTAGCTTGTGGAGATGGCGCGTTCAGTGCCTCAATGAAGCAAGAACCCACCGAAGGGGTGAAGCCATCCGGCTTCCCTCCCGTAGGAATCCCCCAACTTGGTTACTGAGCTTGTCGAAGCATTAGGCGGGGGAGGATGTCAATTTGAGTTTCTTGGGATTTTGTGCGTGGGTTAGTATTTTTCGTGACGAATTTGACGACAAACGGCTGATTCTGAGTAAAAACGCGCTAAACTTGCGGAAACAACTCATGCCTTCACAGGTCTAAATCCCCAAAATAGACGGAGAACACTCATGAAAAAACCCTTGTTCGTTGCTGCGACAGTGTTAGCAACGGTTTTGATGGCTTCGCCCGCATCGGCAGCCCAAATGCAAATTTATAAAGTAATCAATGTGGAAGCAGGTGGCTTTTTAAATATGCGTTCAGCCCCCGGTACTGGCAATTCGGTTGTGACTAAGTTACCAGCAAATGGGGATGGTATTGTTGCGACGGGTGAAGAGAAAAAAATTGGTTCAGTTACTTGGGCGAAAGTCTATTGGAATGGTAAAGGTGGCTGGATCAGCAAAAGTTATTTAAAAGCGGATAGCGGCACAAGTGGCGGCGGCAATACGGGTGGTTCTACTGGTAGTTCCAAAGGTGTGGTCATGAAATGTAATGGCACAGAGCCGTTTTGGGGCTTGGATATTACCGAATCTAGAATGAGCGTGAACATGTCGGATGGCCCACGTTACACTGTACCCGTGACATTCCGTCAGACTTCGGCGAATAACCGTACCATCGCCGTGATTGCAGGTGGCAGCACAAGTCATCGTACCCAAGTTTTCTTGCAAAAAGTCGACAGTTGTAGCGATGGTATGTCCGATGTGAAGTATCCTTACGCGATTACGGCTGTCTTAAATGAGCGTCAAGTCATTTCGGGCTGCTGTAAAGTTCAGAAGTAACACCAGACTGTATTCATTTACTTTTAGCAACCACCCGTCTGTGATAGGATGCGCCCGCATAATGTGACTTACACAAGGTGCATACTCTTCCTCTATGGCTCGATACATCTTTATTACGGGCGGCGTGGTTTCCTCATTGGGGAAAGGCATTGCTGCTGCGTCACTCGGCGCAATTCTTGAAGCGCGTGGCT
>CAZEQX010000192.1:0-3543 GCA_964514635.1 uncultured Thiothrix sp. | reverse complement strand
CATTATGCTTAATCGTTTATTCAGCGCGGTTAAACGCTGCCAACCAAGCACCACGAATCATGTAATATTCTGCGACATTGACTTCCGATTGTGCCAAGCTGTTACGCAAATGTTGAATGCGTGCTTGGGCATCGGGCGCGTATTTGCTGTGAGGATAACGCGTTAATAAATGTGAGAAATCTTGGAACGATTCTTTTTGGCGCACGGTGTCCAAATCAGCAATACTGCGTGGGAAAATTTGATCCATGACACTGCTGCCACGATTAAAGTTAACCAAGCCACGCAAATATAAGGCATAATCAGCGTCTTCACTGCTCGGATTCATGCGCAGGAAACGATCAATCGCATCCAAAGCAGAATCGGCCTCATCGTATTTGTAGTAGGCATAAGCCGTTTCTAACTGCGCCTGTTGTGCAAAACGACCCAAAGGATAACGAGCTTCCAGTGATTCATACAATTGAATGGCGCGTTCGTAATCGCCCTCATTTAAGGCTTCTTTTGCTGTTGTATAAATCTTACTAGCTGACCAGCCTTCTGTTGGGTCTTTTTCCGTTTGGGAAAAAATAGACGTGGTTTGCGAAAATACCGAACAGCCACTAAATGTGCTGCTAAGGGCGAGTAAACCAACCAAACAGAGGCTGGATTTGAACCGTTTTGTGCTTATCGACATTTGTTTAATAACACATGATGGTAGAATGAGTTTGCAAGTATAACGTATTCAAGCGAATTGAGAATGCCCCAGCATCAACAGATTATCAGTAAAGTCCCACCGGAAATGGATGGGCAGCGTCTTGACCAAGTTGTCGCCAGCTTATGTCCTCAATATTCACGCAGCCAACTGCAAAAATGGATTAAGGCAGGGCATATTCGTGTGGATAATAAAGTGCTCAAACCCAAGGAACGCTTAACTGGTGGCGAAGAGATCGTGATTGATGCAATCTTAGAGCCACAAACCGAGTTTGATGCCGAAGCGATTCCGCTCGATAGCGTGTACGAAGATGACGCAATCATGGTGCTCAACAAACCTGCGGGTTTGGTGGTGCATCCAGCGGCGGGTAACTGGTCGGGGACATTGGTCAATGCTTTGCTGCATTACAGCCCTGATTTAGAAATGTTACCGCGTGCGGGCATTGTGCATCGTTTGGATAAAGACACCACGGGTTTAATGGTTGTGGCAAAAACGTTGGAAGCACATACCGCATTAGTGGCAGCCTTACAAGAACGTGATGTGAGCCGCGAATATTTGGCATTAGTGCACGGCAATGTGGTGGCGGGTTCGACGATTGAGGCGAATATCGGGCGACATCCGGTGGATCGTAAGCGCCAAGCCGTGACCGAAGGTGGCAAAGAAGCGATCACCCATTACCGCATTGAAGAACGCTTTACCCACCATACGCTGTTGCGCGTGTCATTGGAAACGGGACGCACGCACCAAATCCGTGTGCACTTAAGCCACAAGCACATGCCGATTGTGGGTGATCAGGTTTATGGTGGTCGTCCGCGTTTTCCAGCGGGTGCGAGTGAAACCGTGCGCCAAGCGGTGCAACAATTCCCGCGCCAAGCTTTACACGCCACCCGTTTGGGTTTGAAACACCCAACAACGGGTGAGTTCATGCAATGGGAAGTGCCTGTACCCGATGATATGGCTGGATTATTAATCACGTTACGCAGCAAGGAAACAGCATGAACCCACATTGGATCACGCCAAGTTGGTCAGCTCCCACCAATGTGCGAGCTGTGTGTACCACGCGCCAAGGTGGGGTGAGTGAAGCCCCGTTCGATAGTTTAAATCTGGGGGATCATGTTGGCGACAACCCCTATATGGTGGCGCGTAACCGTTTGTTAGTTGGTGAAGTATTGAACTTGCCCACCGAGCCGTTGTGGTTACGCCAAGTGCATGGTGTGGCAGTTTGTGGCATGGATACACCCGCGTGTTATCCCGAAGCGGATGCTGCTGTTGCGTTCGCACCAAACCAAGTTTGCGTGGTGATGACTGCCGATTGTTTACCCGTATTGTTTTGTGACAAAGCCGGAACACGCATTGCGGCGGCTCATGCGGGTTGGCGCGGTTTGGAAGCGGGCGTATTAGAACGCACGGTGGCGGCGATGCAATGTGATGCCAGCGAGATAATGGCATGGTTAGGCCCTGCGATTGGCGCAACGGCGTTTGAAGTGGGCGATGAAGTACGCGCCGCTTTCATGCAACATGATGATGCGGCGGCACAAGCCTTCCAAGCCACGGCACAGAATGGCAAATGGCTGGCGGATATTTATTGGCTGGCACGGCAACGTTTGAATGCTATCGGTGTGAATGAGATCAGTGGCGGCGAATATTGCACTTACAGCGATGCCGAACGCTTTTTCTCGTATCGGCGTGATGGGCAAACCGGACGCATGGCAGCACTGATTTGGATGGCATAACGCATGAGTACGCCGTTACTTGCTGTCAAAGGTTTGTCGGTACGGTTTCCGCTTAAATCGGGACAAACCGTGCACGCGCTGACAGATGTGAGTTTGCAAGTACACATGGGCGAAGTGTTGGGAATCGTTGGTGAGTCAGGGTGTGGTAAATCCACTTTGGCGCGGGCGATTTTACAATTATTAATCCCAACAGACGGTGCGATACATTGGCAAGATCAACGTTTAGATGCTGGTAACAAAGCGCAATTAAAAGCCTATCGGCGTGCGGTGCAGTGTGTTTTTCAAGACCCATTAGATGCCTTAAACCCACGCATGACGATTGCAGAGATTCTGCAAGAGCCGTTACGCACATTACGCCCTGAACTGGGTAAAGTCGCAATCCGTGAACGGGCGGATGCTTTATTGCAGGCGGTGGGTTTGGATGTGGCAATGCGTGAACGTTATCCGCACGAATTTTCTGGTGGGCAATGCCAGCGCATTGGTATTGCGCGAGCGTTGGCGGTTGAACCACAACTCATTGTGTGTGATGAACCCGTGAGCGCGTTGGATGTGTCGTTGCAAGGGCAAATCATTGCATTATTAGCCACATTACAACGCCAGCATCAATTAGCATTGTTGTTTATTTCGCATGATTTGGGCGTGGTAAAATGCTTGTGTCAGCGCGTTATGGTGTTGTATTTGGGGCGTGTTATGGAAATCGCAGAGACCACGGATTTATTCGCTCAACCTTTGCACCCCTACACACGCCTATTATTGGGGGCGATTCCGTTGGCTGATCCGCGCCAAGAACGCGCCCGCCTGACGGAACGCGCTCGGCAGTTGGTAAACAGTGGCGAATTACCCTCTCCATTACAACCTCCGACGGGATGTGTTTTCCACACCCGTTGCCCACAGGCGCAAGCAGAATGCAGCACCGTCGTCCCACTGTTACGCGATGTCGGTGGGCGACAAATCGCTTGCCATCAGGTGTAATCCTGTCAACTTGAGGATGAAACGTGTCTCGTGAAATTAACCTTGCAACTGTAAGCGATACGCCCGCATTGAGTGCCTTATTGAGCATCCTATTCACGCAAGAAGCCGAATTTCAACCCGATACGGCGGCACAGCAACGCGGTTTAAACG
>CAZEQX010000191.1:0-3546 GCA_964514635.1 uncultured Thiothrix sp. | reverse complement strand
AAACGCTCGCTTTTGACTTCGTAGTCAAAGATACCCCCTCAGAGCGTCCACGCGCTCTTGAAGGTCTTTGATTTTGGTATAGGTAGGGTTGAGTTCCATGTGATTCCGCCAACACAAAAGAAAAGTTGCCGATGATACCAACCCCGCCTATAGATTCCTAGCACCTAGACAAGCCACCAAGGATTAGCTACAAACCACAATGCCCAAACTCGATACATTTACCTGCTAGGGTAATGAAACCCTCCAGTAACATTTCTTGAATGTGCTTTTCTTTCTCAGTCATTGGGGTATGTTGCGTATTATCATCATCATAATTCTCACCGAATACAGCACCAACCTGATTTACATTAGGATCATCATTAGCAGCTTCTTGAGGCTGACGCACTTTGACGACTGTTGCGCCTGCAATACACGCCGCCGTATCCGATTTACTCGGTTGGCGTTGTAAGACAGGGTGCGATAAGATGGGCTGGTCATTCGCAGCCTTCGTGTTGTGGACACCGACTACGGATGGGCTACAGCCTACCGTACTCATAACCAAAGTGGTGGTCAGTGTTGCAAAAACAATACATTGGGTTGTTTTCATGGGGGATTACTCACGTTGTTAGTATGTTGTCAGTTTTTGTTCAGATCAAATACTAACCTAATCTTTTGGTGGTGAACTCCACTTTCATTCAGTTATGGTTAAGCTTCATAATGTATGAAAAATTTGCATATTGATGAAATATATGGCATACAGAAAGACCTAAACGAATACTCTAAAAACGAATAGCATGATGAACAGGGGCAATAAAAAAGATTCGCTGCACATTCCACAGAATGGGCAGAAACTTCGAGAATTACGCGAAAAAATCCATGCTACCCAAGGAGAAGTAGCCGACAAACTAACCGAACCACTGAAACCGTATATGGGCAAAGGTTTCGTGATTCAGCAATCTGATATTTCACGCTTAGAACGCGAAGAAACCGCGCTCGATATTCCGCGTATGTTGGCCTATGCGCAAAGTTTCAATATCGATATTAGCTTATTGCTCAAACCGCATTTTCAAGGTTTGTGTACTAGCGAAATTCGCTGGCAACGTTTCGACACCAACGAAGCGGCGGATGCGTATTTGTGTGATTTAGAAAACCAAGGGCGTTTATTGGCGTATAGTCAGTTTCCATCGTCTTTTTTCAGCACAGCGCGTAATACGCCGCGCTTTCAGCAAATCGCCCAACCGGATTATGCCGATACCGAAATTTATACGATTGACTCGTTTTTGAATTTTCTATTTTCGCCGATTACTTATTACAGTCATGCAGAAAAAATCCAAATTTTGACCAACTACCTGAATTATTTTCGTAGTAGCTCAGTAAAACACATTCGGTTTTTTTCACGTTCGGAATTTCCGAACATGAGCCGCTTTTCCAATTTGGAATTACTGCGGGAAAAGTCGACACTGGTAATGCTCGCACCCATCATGCAGCAAGACCAGGGCGATGTCTTTTTAGAAGTGAACAACCCTCAAATCTGCGAAGAGGTTTATCAGTTCTACCAATTTCAGGTAAAGAAACTGGATGATCACATTGCTTTTATTAAAATCGGCATCGAAACCTTAGAACTCATGCAACAAAACACTCCACTGGAAACCGCTGTGCTGTTTTTCTACCGCGAAGTTTGCAAACGCAGTAATGATGAAAGCCTAATTATTAGGGAAAATTTCAGCCCCGATTGGCAACAACGCCTAATGATGCAAACGTAAGTTCAGTTCATCGACCACTTCTGCCCAATCCGCATCAGCGAGAATTTCATCACGCAAAAAGCGGGCTTGGGATTTACTCCAAAAACAAGCTTCGTGCAGTTTCATGCCTTCGGGCATGGGGCGGTGCGTGTCGATAAAGGCATCAATGTGATGCGGTTCATTGGCTAAGCCAATTTGGGCAAACAAGTGGGCAAGGTTATGGATTGGGGCATTCATACAAACCTCCATCGGATATAGTCAACCACACCATCACCTTGCCACAGGCTTGTCAGCATCACTAATGCGCTTACTATCTGCGTAGGAATAGCTTGCCAGCTACTTCGATTTGTTTTTCACACTCACGAACTGACTTTGGGTGTGAGCTGTTTTGCCTTCGCCCGTAATCAAGTCAATCGCAATCACACCATCTTTCTCGTTGGCAATGAATGGAATCATTTTAATTTTAACCGTGGTATCACTCCACGCCACAGCTTGGGATTGGTTAAACGAATAACCACCACTCGGTGCGCTCGCACCTTTGAAATGGAAAACCAGTTTTCCACCTTTTTTCGCCCCCATTAAACAAGCACCCGTCAATGCCACTTCCGTGCTTTCGCTAAAAGTCGGGCTAATGGTTTGAATTTTCGGCTCACCATTGAGACAGACACCCGATGGAAGCGGGTGAGGTTGCAGATTTTTGGTCAGTTCCTCCCCGACGCGGCCTTGCGTTGGTTTAATCTCCAGCGGTGGTAAGGATGCCGTGTAAGCAGGCGCGGTTTTTTCCAGCAAAACATCAAAGTTTTTATTGTGAACTTCCTCACCACCCCAACCGATTAAACACTCGTGCGTATTCGCCAACAATTTACCCACATGCACCCCGCCTTTATAAGCTGCGCGGCACACATACTGCTCCTGTTGCGAACTCAAGCTATTCGCCGTCGCGGTACTCGGTGCTTCAAAACCACCATTTTGTAACCACCCGTATTGGTGTTGGTAACGGGCATCATAAGCTCGCCATTCCAAACGCTCACTATTGCGCAGCACGGATTGCGCTGGTAGTGATTCCTCACCACCACCCCAGCCGACATTACACTGTTTATTCGGCATCCATTTACCAATGTGAATCCCGCCGTTGAGTTCCACACGACACACACCTAATGCCTGACCCTTTTCCACACCACCCACCAGTAAATTGGCATAACTGGCGGCATTAGGCGGACTCCACGCAATCGCAGCTTCGCTCGGCAAATTCGCTAACAAACCCGCGATCAGAATGAAGGTATGTGCTGTTATCAGTTGTTGTAATTTCATTATTTTAACCACCATTAAAGCCTTTGAGATACCAATACAGTACCAAACAATGCCGTAATAAGGCAAACGTACTTCCAGCCATAAGCCACCGTTTGGGCTTCTCCTCCACCAAATGCTGTGCGCAACACAATTTGCCGATGACGACTAAACTCATTTATGCTGGCAACTCCTGCCGACAAATTGGCAATACACTGATAAAACCATGATGAAAAACGAAAGGAAACACACCTAATGAATGACAGCAAACTGCAACTTTCACGCCCGACCATTGCACTGCATTGGATCATTGCTTGGACCATGATCATTATGTTGGCGATGGGTATTTTCATGGCGGAAACCGAAACTTACGCCTTGTACGACCTGCACAAATCGATTGGCGTGTTGATTTTCTTCGTGATTCTGGTGCGTGTCGTTTGGCGGCTGCGTAATGGTTGGTTAGAACCCGTGAGCCAATACACACCAACCGAAATCTTACTCAGCAAAATCGTGCATTATGTCTTGCTGATTGGTTCGG
>CAZEQX010000190.1:0-3567 GCA_964514635.1 uncultured Thiothrix sp. | reverse complement strand
AATCGAACACGATTACACACTGCTAATGACTACCAAAGTCCGGTAGAATTTGAGATGGCAACAAAACGAAACCTCGCTTCTTAAACTGTCCACTTTAGACGGTGGGGATCATTCACTATCCCCGTCGCCTGCATGATTCTTCATCGTGATCGGCGACGTAATCGGGCGTTTCATGATAATGATGAGGCGGCGACATTTGCGGCGTATCACGAATTAGGCATGAATCACAGCAAAGCCAGCCCGACGTGGTACAAGGAAGTATTGCGTCCGTTTGCGGAATGGGCGGCGCGTCCGTTGCGTGAAGCCCATTTTGATTTCGGGAAACATGCCGATTACACCAGCAATGCGCGGGAAGTGATTCACCGTCTCGCCGAAACGTCGGGGTTAAATCGCGTTGCCGATGAGTTTATTTTCTTTGACCGCACGATTTACGGCTTGTGTAAAATCTTTGAACGCATGGGCGCGAATGTGCGCATTCGCCATCATTGGTTGTAATGCTAGGGCTGGTAATAAATAACCGTTGCTTCTGAATAATTGGGTACATCGTCATAAGTGAAGACGGCGTAGTATTTACTTATGTCTTTTGTGCCAAAGGTATCGTAAGTGTAATCGTCTGTTCCTCCATAGAGTTTATCTCCATCATATGCTGAATGTGGCTCACGAAAAACATTACGAATAACGCGTACACCACGGAAGTCATCATGCAAGGGGTTATCCCAACTTAGTTTTAATTGACCATTTTCTTCAGTAATGCGTAGGTTGGTTACTTTGGGCACGGGTTGCCGACGTTTTTTTAGGTACTGAATAACCAGTTGAGGGGCTTTGTTTTTATCTTTTGTAAACCATTCAATGGTATTATCCAGTTTGGATATTTGTGGTATGGTCGGTCGAATTTGAAAATAGACTTTTTCCCGCTTTTTGCGGGCTTCATTTAGGTGTAAGAGACTAAATGTGGCAAATTTTAGGTAGTAGGTTTGTTCGGTTAGTAACTCCCGTGCGCTCAGGTCATAATCAATGCGTTCTAGTTCCTGAAAAGGTGTTGCATCAGTATGGGTATTTTGCCAGTTGGGTTGTTGTATGAGTTCAATGTGTAAGCGAACATCTTCGCTTGTATTGGTGTCTTGTACGGTTAATTGTAAGTATGAACTGGTAATAATAGTGTTTTCATAATCGGGAATTGAGGATAAACTCATTTCCAAATAGCCAAGCACAGCACTTTGTTTACTGAAGCCACACAATAATCGGTTTTCAGCAATAGGCTGCGATTTTGCAAGTGATAACATGCGATCAGGATAAATACGCAACTCTTGTGCTTCAATAGTGTAAGTGATTTCTATTTTGGGGCGGTAGTGAATGCCAGATCCATATTGTCCGTATCCAATATCCCATTGCATCATTTGTGAATGTCGGCCAAGGCGTAAATCCATTGGGCCTTCCATACGGAATAGTGCTTCACCATTTTTAATCTGATTTGCCAGCACTTCGCATTCATACTCACTAAGATGCCAGTCAATCCAAATACCTTGGGTTAAATGTTCTGAATCAACAGGTCGACCAACATACGTCAGTATTTCAAAGTCTTTTACGGCATGATATTCGTAAATAGTATCAGGGTCTTCAGGTTGTTTAACAATACCAACACTCCATTGTCCATAACGTTCAATGGTCGTTGATACGCGATTCATCGGATAAATAGATAATTTTGCTGATGTAATACGGGCATTGGCGGGGAGCGTATCTAGCGAAAAGCTAATAATGGCGTAGCTGATGCCTTTAGTTTCGTTAATACCTGCAAATAAGGAATTGACACCAAAGTGAATGCGGTTTTTATCAGAAAGCTCAGCAACATAGCCAGTTCGTTGTTTAACGCAGAAATAACTGCGATGAAATTCATGATCCGCAATCGGTGTTTGTAATTGAATACGCGGTGGAAAGGGGGATTTCAATTTTGTGGGTCGTTCAATGGCGCGAACACAGTAATAATAATCCGTTGTGCTATTAACTGTATTATCTGCATAGCTGGTTGTATGGGTGCGGCCAATGAGGGTGTTATCATTACAATGTTGTTTGTCTTTAAAACTGCGAAATATTTCAAAGTAAATATTGTCAGCAGTTATGTAATCCCACTTTAGACTGACAGAATTACTGTTGACATGTGCAATTTGAAAGTTTTCGATACGCTGTTGCAATGGATTTTGATGGGAATAGTTTGGTGCTTCTTGCATGGCGCGTAATAGTGCAGGGTACTGTTCTTTCAAGTGTTCCTGCATGTCATCGAGATAGTCAGAAATATTGCGTGTTCCCACCTCGACAACAATGGATAAAATGCCACGCGAGTAACAATATTCCCGTGCACTACCACTGATTAATTTGGCTGGTGGTTTTCCTTGATGAATGCCGTAAGCACGATTACTGACTTTACGAATTTCATAGGCCATATTTGCACATAATGTATTTAGGTCTGTCGTGTCCCAAGCGTCTTCATGACGGAAGTTATGCGCTGGAAAAAAGACGTTGCCTTGTGAATGATAGTCAAGATAAATGGTAATATTGGGGTGTGAGTCAACAAACTTTTTAAATGATTGTGTTTCAGGTTCGCTTAATGGTGTTGGACCAGAATAAACGTTAGAGTTGCAGTCGTCTATTTTTTTGTAACCAATTGGAAAGTTACGATTCAGATCCACGCCTAAACTACCATCTTCATTAACCCGCTTGTTTTTACGCCAGAAAGAATAATGATTGCGAGAAAACTCTAAACCATCAGGATTCATGCAGGGAATTAAATACAATGTGGTTCGTTGTAATGCGTATTGAATGGTAGGGTCATAATCCATATTTTCTAGAATATGTTTGACGAATCCAATAGCTAGTTCGTGTCCTACCCATTCACGCGCGTGCATTGTACCTGTGTATAGCAACGCTGGTTTTTCACCAGCGTTTTCTACATTATCAGTAATGGTAAGGACAATTAAATCCCGCCCTTCCCACGTTTTGCCAATGGTATCAAGTTTGATTAAATGTGGATGCGAGTGAGTATATGCCTGAAAGATTGCCATTGACTGAGCGTAAGAATGGTATAGCGTTTTCACATTAATTGCCCTGTAGCAGGTTAGTTATTCTCAGTTGACATGCAGGTCTTGTGCTAATTTAGCCAAGAGTTTCTTGCCAATACCATGAACCTTTAGCAGATCATCCAGATGAGTAAAATCGCCATATTGTTGGCGATAGTGGAGAATGGCTAAAGCGCGTTTTTCCCCCATACCTACAACACGTTGTAATTCGGCTTGTGTGGCATGGTTAATATCAATGCCTGCTACTATCACAGCCGAGAAAGTGGGGGGACATGCCGTGTTCACACTTTCGGGAATGGATAGTAGGGGTGGGGTTTCGATGTGCGAAGCGGTCATGGCCATTGGCAGTGTCATGGCTATGGGGAAGGCTGATATTGGTTGAGCCTGAGCTTGCTCTAGTGCTAGGGGGATGTGATGTGGGGGGGAGAAGCCTTCTTCCGCGCTTTGTTCGTTTGTCGAAGGGGGAAAGGGGGGGAGGTCGTAAGGCTTGAAGATC
>CAZEQX010000189.1:0-3683 GCA_964514635.1 uncultured Thiothrix sp. | reverse complement strand
ATGAACGTATCCGAAGCTATTCATAACCGTCGTTCCATTCGCGCTTTTCTCGATAAAGCGGTGGAGCGCGAGCAAATTCTGCAATTGTTGGATACGGCGCGGTGGGCACCTTCCGGCAGTAATATTCAGCCGTGGCAAGTCACGGTTTTAACGGGTGACGCGAAAGATCACTTACAACAGCGTTTAGCTGCCAGTTTTCGCCAAGGCATGGCTGCCAAACGCGATTACACTTATTACCCCGTGCAATGGGTTGAGCCGTATCAAGCGCGGCGTAAAGCGTGTGGTTTGCAATTGTACCGTGCTTTGCAAATTGGGCGTGACGATACGCAACGCCGCACCGAACAATGGCTTGCTAATTACCATTCGTTTAATGCGCCCGTGCTGCTATTGTTTTTCATGGATAATGTCATGGAAACGGGATCATTTTTGGATTACGGCATGTTTTTGCAATCATTAATGTTAGCGGCGGTGGAGCAAGGTTTAGCAACCTGCCCGCAAGCGGCATTATGCGATTATGCCGATGTGGTGCGCGATGCATTAGGCTACGACAGCAATAAGGTTTTGGTGTGCGGCATGGCATTAGGCTACCCTGATTTAGACGCGCCGATTAATCAATATCGCACGCCGCGTGAAATGGCTACCCATTTCACGCAGTTTTTGGATTAGGGGCAATTATTTACTTTAAACCCCTATTAGCGAAAACGTGGGTTGAATTGAGCGCGATTTACTGCAACCCTGCTTTTAAGGTGTCAGCCATTTTGGTATCGAGTTTGGTTTTGGAATGATACATGCCAAAACCACTCGGTTCGTTATCACGATATGTCCATAATGACCAACTGAGTCCGGCGGTATTAAAGATACTCATTTTGTCGGCGGTTATGTTGTAGCGTGAATTACCAAGTGAGCGGCTGACTGCACCAAATTCACCAACATATAAAGGCACACGGTTTTGTTTGGCCCAGTTAATAAAGGGGTTCATGACTTTTTGTAGGGCGGCTTTGTTGTAGTATTGGTATTGCCCATTAACATAATCCACACCCAATGAAACAGAGCCATGATTATTAGGCGCGTAAACCCAGCCTTTAATGCGTAGAGTATCGCCTGCTTTAACGGGGGCTAAGGGTTTAACGTAATTGCCAACGTCGCTATAAGTCCAAACACCAAAACCATTATCGCTGGTGTTTTGTAATTTTAAGCTACGGCTGCCGCTGTGCGCGACGCTACTATCCCACGAGCCACTGACATTATCGCCTGTCCAGAAGTGCCAAAGTGCAGGGCTACCACTGTCCCACATTGAGGCTTGTTCCATACTGCTGTTTGTAATGGGTAACTCGACACCATTTTTAGACCAACTTAAATCGTCAAACCAAACATTTCCTGCATTATTGGCAATGGCGAGTTTTAAAGCGGCAAATTCGACTCCTTCGGGTACGCTTAATGCGCCGCTATCTAAATATTGCCAGCCAGAAATAACATTCGTGAAGTTATTTGCATCACTGCTCCAATTAGCCCATGTTGTTCCAGTTATTACATAGCCAGGGTAGCGATAATTGTTCGGAATAGCGGAATCACTCGCCCATGTCACGCCTGCGTGTGTCACCAAAAATGGGGTGTAGTCATGGAAAGAATAAACGGTTTTATTATCGTTAATGCGCCGTAAATTACCTGTTCCCATTGCGGAAGGTTCGACAAATAATAAATGTCGACTGTCGACATTACGAATACTAGCGGCAAGGCGATTTGCTAAATCCCACCATTGATTTTCGTCTGCTGGGCTGGGTTCATTAAATAAATCGTAACCCGCCACGGTAGGGTTATTCGCATAATGGCTGGCAATGTCCACCCATAAATCCACCAGTTTCTGTTGTGCGGTACTGTCTGTCCAAATAGGGCTGGTTGAGCGGTCTACATCGTCAGAAGTCGGGACAATGTGCATGTCTAAAATGACATAAACGCCGTATTTTTTGCACCAGTTAAGGTAACGATTAATGAGTTTGTAGCCAAAATCCGTTTCAAAAAAACGCCAATTCAATACCACGCGAATGGAATTAACTCCGAGACTTTTTAAATATTGAATATCACTTTCACTGGCATAATTCCACGATGCTGCGGGATTCCAAGTATAACTATAATACCCATTATCCATATTAACACCGCGCAAATACACGGTGTTTCCCGCGCTGTCGATAATCCTACTACCATTCACCCGCAAAAAGCTAAGTGTGGTGGCGGTATCTGCTGTTATGGTTTCCGTTGTGTTTTCGGCAAGGGTTAAGGCCGGAAAGACACCCAATAATAGGCCGCACAATGCGACGCGACAATTAAAAGCCCCAAGTCGTTTCATCTCACACTCTCCGTTGTTAGCAAGCTCTATTAGAGAGTGTAGAATATTTATACCAGTTCTAGGGTTTTATCCAACTGCGTCAACGGTGTGTAGAAATGCGGGGAAAGCCGAATCCCACCGCCACGCGGCGCACACAACACGTTTGCCGCGCTCAAGCGTTGGAATAGCGCGTCAGTATTGCCCGTTTTGAGGCGGAACGTGACAATGCCGGAACGTCGTTCGGGGCGTAAATCACTGAGAATTTGCACATCTGCTTTGGCTTGCAAACCGTCTAGTAGGTATTGGGTGCGGACTTGAATCTCTGCCCAAACCTGTTCCATGCCGACTGTTAGCAATAAACCGAGGCTGGCGTGTAGCGCGTGAATGCCGAGCATGTTCGGGCTGCCGCATTCAAAACGCCGCGCATCAGGGGCGGTCTGGTAATCAGTGGCGGCATAATCGCCAATGTTTGCCGCCATGTGCCAGCCAAATTGCGTGAGTTTTAAACGATCTTGCACCGCTTGGCGTACATAAAATAGCCCCAAACCTTCCGCACCGAGCAACCATTTGTGCCCATCGGCCACCACAAAATCGGCTTGAATCGCCTGCACATCAAACGGAATCGCACCCAATTGCTGAATCGCATCCACACACAACAAAATTCCGCGTTCATGGCAAAACGCGCCGATACGCGCCAAATCCATGCGTAAACCGTCGGCGTATTGCACCGCACTGACACTGATCAGGCGCGTATTCGCATCACACAGCGCGAGTAATGCTGTTTCGGGGTCAGCGGTGGCTTGGCTTAAATCCAATTGGCGAAACGCAACGCCTTGGCTGGCTAAGGATTGCCACACGAAGCGGTTGGAAGGAAATTCCTGCGCAATGCCCACGACATTATCGCCAGCGTGCCAATCCAAACCATACGCCACGAAGGACAAACCTTCGGACGTATTTTTCACCAATGCGATTTCACCTACCGAAGCGGCATTCAGCAAATCCCGCGCCCGTTCGCGTAACGCCTGTTCCACTTGCAACCAACGTGGGTAATGCCACGAACCTTGCGCCGCATTTTCCACCGCAAACGCTTGCACCGCTTGTTGTGTCACCGCAGGCCACGGCGCAACCGCCGCATGATTGAGGTGGATTAACTGTAAATCGGGAACGGGATTGTGCATAACTTACGCCTGTTCGCGTGCGACGGCACGGTGTCCAATATCATTGCGGTAATAGACATTGTTCCAATCAATCGCTTTGACCAATTGGTAAGCATTGGCTTGCGCTTCGGTCACGCTATTACCCAAACCCACCGCGCACAAGACGCGCCCGCCGTTGGTCACGACTTGCCCGTCTTTTTCTG
>CAZEQX010000188.1:0-3748 GCA_964514635.1 uncultured Thiothrix sp. | reverse complement strand
AAAGCCGCGCTTGATCGAACACACCATGAACAGCGGTTTGCCCGCTTGTTTTAACTGGTGATAAGGTGAAACGCTCGGCCAGTATTGTGTATCTTGCCCAAAAACGTCCGCGAAAAACCGTGCCTGACGTGATTGCATGAGTTGTTCCACATTCAATGCCGCACTGTCCAGGGAAACTGTTCCTAAGTAGGGTTGTACGCCCGCTTGTTGTGCAAGCTGTGGGGAAACAGCCAATAATGTGATCAAATGTGCGCCCGCAGAATGCCCCATTAAAATAAAACGCTTGGCATCTCCCCCCCATTGTGAAGCTTGTTGTTGTGCGGTAGCGAGTGCTTTGGCGACATCTTTTACCTGTTCTTGTGGTGGCGCATTGGGAAACAAGCGGTAATTTGTTGAGATAAAAATATAGCCTTTGGGCAGCCAATGCGCGATTTTGTTGGTAAAGATGCCCGCGTTAGCTTTATCACCCGCTTTCCATGCACCACCATGCACCATAAATATCACGGGCGCATTACGCGGATTGGGTGGTAAATACACATCAAAACGTTGAGCTGGGTCGCCACCATACGCAATATCGCGCAAAACGGAGGAGGGCGATGATGATGGCTCAGCGTTTACAACTTGATTTAGCATTAAAAATACACAGCCAAGGCTGGTCATAGCCCATTTTTGCCATCCAGACTGATACATCTATTTTCCTTAGTGTTGTGATTATCATGCCGCTATTCTACACAAAGCGTGCCAAGTGCGTGTGACAGTCCGTTGAATATTGGATCGGTTGTATTTTACCTGAAAGTGACTGTAGGTATTTACCAAAACCCGTACAATAGTGATACAGTCAATGCACTATCCAGTAGAAGTGATGCTTTTATGTCGCAATCAATCAAAATAATGATCGGTATCAGTAGTTGCCTTGTCGGACAGGCTGTGCGTTATGACGGTAGCCATAAGCGCGATGCTTACATTACGCAAACATTAGGGCAATATTTTGACTTTATCGCCTTTTGTCCTGAAGTCAGTATTGGTTTGGGGATACCGCGCCCGACGATTCATTTGGTGCGTCAAAATAACGCAGCTCCTATTCGTGCGGTGAATGTGAAGGATGCCAGTATTGATCACACCGCGAGCTTATCGACGGTTATTGAGCGCATCAAACCCCAATTGTGCAACGTTAGTGGCTATATTTTGAAGAAAAGCTCGCCCAGTTGTGGCATGGAACGGGTGAAGGTTTATGATCTTGCTAAGCCAAATTTGCCACCAGACCGTGATGGTGTGGGGTTGTTTGCTGCAAGCTTGAAGCAGCATTTTCCGTTGCTACCCGTTGAAGAGGAAGGGCGGTTATGTGACCCAATCCTGCGGGAGAATTTCATCGAGCGTGTGTTTGTGTATCACCGTTGGCAAACCCTGTTACGCGCTGGTTTGAGTGCGAGTGAGTTGGTGAACTTTCACGCGGATCATAAATACATCCTCATGGCGCATGACCAAGATATTGCGCGGGAATTAGGGCAAATGATTGCCCAAGTTGGGGCAACCGCTGAGTTGACACAATTGGCAGAAGCTTATATCGCTTTGATGATGACAGCCTTAGAAAAGCGCGTTACTCGTGGGCGACACGCTAATGTGTTGATGCATTTGATGGGGTATTTGAAGTCACATATCGATGCACTGGATCGGGAGGAACTACTCGATACGATTCATCAATACCGCGAAGGCTATGTGCCGCTGATTGTGCCGATCACATTGTTAAAGCATCACTTTCGGCGGCATCCACAACCTTATATCGAGCGGCAACATTACCTCACTCCGCATCCGAGCGAGTTAATGTTGCGCAATCAAGTGTAAACGACTAACCGTAACGTCCATCGACACGCGGTTTAATCAGCATGGGCGCGTAATACCAGAGGAAAATCGCAAAGGCACTGATCCAGAGGAATTGGGTGGTGAGAATCCAGATGTCATAAAATTCAGGTACGATCCACACATTAAAGACACGAATAAATGCACCGCTGAATAGCAGCAAGAAAACAGCGACCAAAATCACAGGTGGTTCAAACACATTGCGTCCGGTGTGTCCTAAGGCGACTCGTGCCATCATGCCAATGGTGATCATGCCAATACCGCCGTAAGCAAAGGCATGTACTGCAATCCACGGGGACACATGCAAAGCGATGGTGAGGAATTTCATTAAAAATCCACCAATCAACCAGATATAGCCGAGGTACAAAACCCACAACAAGGATTTTTCCCACAGGTTTGGGTGATACCAACCAACAAGGCGCGTGCTATGTACCAGTACTTGAATCAGTGCAAGCATGGCGGTCAATAGTGTGGCTAATTCATTACCTGTTGCGATGAAAACTACATCGGCAATAGCAAAGGCGACGAACAATATCATGCTGGCACGGTCAAGCCACACATCGTTTTTCGCTTCAAACGGGCATCCCACGCCACGTTCGATGAAAAACGGAATCACGCGCCGCCCCATCGTGAAGATAATGCCGAGGATGAGATAAAATCCGCTGTATAACCCCACCTGTAAGATCACCGCCGATTGGCTGAGTAAGCCCCAGTAATACACGATATTCGCGACCGCCAGCAGTGCAACTTTGCCAGCCAAAGCAGCGTGTTGCCACTGTTTTACGCGCAATATAGGGCGAGCAACAACCAGTGCCAACCAAAGTGAGAAGAGACTATCCATCACAGCGGTGACAGCCAAAGGCAGTCCGGTAAACGGTAAGATGCGTGCGGCTGCCCACATGCCGACTAAAACGAGTAAGGGAAGTTCGTGCAGTGTTTGTTGGTTAGTCCAGTTCTTAATTGCAGTGAGCAAGAAACCCGCAATAACGGCAGCCGTGTAACCAAAAATCATCTCATGGGCGTGCCACGAAATGGCTGGGTATCCGACGGGCAGACTATCCCAGCCGAAACCGTAAATGCCTGCCCATAACACCATAACAATGACGGCAAAAGCCGTTGCTGCGAGGAAAAAAGGACGAAAGCCCAAATGCGATAGGGCGTATTTGCCAGTAAAAGGCTGTTCAATATTCAGCATGTCTGACATCCGTGTGGTTGTAGTAGCAATAGAGACGCTTACTTGGGGGTAAACTTTCGTTATTTTACGCCCTAAAATAGTTGTGAAGCCAGCCAACTGCTATAAAACTATTCTTCTTTCTCCATAATCATGGGCACGGGTTCGGATGCAAGGCATGAATCGCTTCAATGCCCGCGATAATGTCCTGACTTAAGGTGAGTTCCGCGCTGGCAATGTTGCTGTGTAACTGCGGCATGGTGGTTGCACCAATGATGTTAGCTGTCAAAAACGGGCGTGAATTGACGTAGGCCAAAGCCATTTGCGCGGGGTCTAGGCCGTGTGCAAGGGCAAGTTCCACATACTCACGGGTGACAGATTGCGCATTTGGGCTGGTGTAACGGGTGAAATAATTCCCCCAACGTGTCAAACGTGCGCCTGCGGGGCGTTGTCCGTCGAGGTATTTGCCGCTTAATACGCCAAAACCGAGTGGTGAATACGCCAGCAAACCCACGCCTTCACGGTGCGCAATTTCTGCCATGCCAATTTCGTAGGTGCGATTCAGTAAGCTATACGGATTTTGTACCGAAACAATCTTTGGTAAGCCTAGGGTTTGTGCCAGATTCAGATAGGTCATCGTGCCCCACGGCGATTCATTGGAAATGCCGATATAGCGCACTTTACCTGCTTGCACGAGGGCACTTAATGCGCTGAGGGTTT
>CAZEQX010000187.1:0-3761 GCA_964514635.1 uncultured Thiothrix sp. | reverse complement strand
CACTGATGCCTTTTTCAATCTCCATCCATACCGCTTTACCGTGCTGTAGGGCGGCGGCTTCCTGTTTGGTGGCTGACAGGGCTTGGACGCGATAGCACTGCGTATCACTATCGTCGAGGTTTTCGGGGATTAATGTCAGTAAATTGCCCCAGTCGCTGCGTAATGCCAGCCGTTTAGCAAAGCGCGTTTTTAATTGGTCGCTGAGAATGGCATTAGGGTTGCGGCGAATGAAGTTGACAATTTGAGAATCCGCCAATGTATCAAATTTCAAATCAATGTAAGCGTATTCCAACCACGGATACAGCGGATACGCTCGCATGGCGGTGGGAATGCTGGCAAAACTGTTCACATTCCCCGCTTTGAGATCAGCGTAAGTCTGTTTAAATAAAGCGCGTTGTGCAGTAATGTCGCTGGCTAATGCACTGGTTTCGGCTGCGAGTGTGCTATTACCCAACAAACTCCAACACACCAAACTGGTACAGGTCAGGCGCATGAACAGGGGTGTGGGCAACAATCGCAGCATGGGCAATTCCTAGAGACTGGCAAGTAAGGTTAAATAACGTGCATAACGTCGTGGGGGCAACGCATTCGCCGCTAATGCCGCTTTAATCGCGCAAGCAGGTTCGTGGTTGTGCGTGCAGTTATTGAAGCGGCATTCGCCCAAATACGGGGAAAACTCAGGGAAACCAGCTTGTAAGGTGGCAAAATCCAACCCGCTTAAACCAAAATCGCGCACGCCTGGGGAATCGATCAAATTCCCACCATTGGGTAAACGGTACAATGTCGCGGAAGTCGTGGTATGCCGACCTTCGCCCGTTTCGGCAATACTCCCCACGCGAATTTCATGTGTGGGTAATAATTGTGCGGCAATCGACGATTTCCCCACGCCCGATTGCCCAACCACAATCGCGGTTTGCCCTTGAATCGCGTGGCGAATCTCATCTATGCCTTGCTGTAAATCCGCCGCGACGTGCAGGATGTGATAGCCAATGTGCTGGTATTCCGCCAAACAAGCTTCGTCATCCGCTGTGGCAAATTTTGCCCGCAAATCCGCTTTATTCATCACCAATAAAACCCGTGCTTTTAAACGGTGGGCGGCAATCAAGTAGCGGTCAAGCATTTCCCAAGAGGGGGAGGGTTGCCAACTGCTGACCACAATCAATTGGTCAATATTAGCGGCAATTGCTCGTGGTTTGCCACGAAAATCGGGGCGTTCCAGCACATTGCGACGTGGTAACAGTTGGGTAATAGCCGCATTGCCTTGGGCTTGGCGTTCCCACTGTACTTGGTCGCCGCAAGCCAGATGATCCAACTTGCGGCGAGCCGTACAGCGTAACAATTCGCCGTTAGCCGTTTCGACCATGAGTTCAGCACCAAAGCGCGTGATAACTTGCCCGATGCCCGTGGGTAAAGGTGTGTGTTCCGTCATATGTCCTTATTGTGGCGGAATCTTAATGCTTTGCCCATGCTTTAATGCATAAGTTCGCTGGAAAAAGCCCATTTCCGATTATTTCGGGAACTTGTAATAGGTTTGATTCAGGTAAGCCACAACATCGAGGATTTCATCATCAAACCAGTTCGTACTCAAACCCGCATCACAGCTTCGTACCTTGCTTTCCAGTGCGGGAAGGCTTGTGATTTTACGGTCAGGGCGGGTGAAAATATCTGTTCCGTGGCAACTCATGCATTGTGAAGCTGCAAACAGCTTTTGCCCATTGGCTGGATCAGGCTCTTTTGCCAGTGCTGCTGGAGCTAAAAGCGACTGCGCTAACAGCAAACTACCAGAGAGAATCAATACAGCTTTCATTACACTACTCTTTAGAATTAAACATCAGGGTTGCGTTGCAAATGCGCAATCCGCACCATTGCAGGCGGATGCGAGTCATAAAATGCCGAATATAACGGGTCTGGCGTTAAGGTACTGGCATTCTCTTTGTAAAGACCCACGAGAGCGGCAATCAGTTCCGCACTGCTGGATTGTTCCGCTGCAAAATCATCAGCTTCAAACTCATGCTTGCGCGACCAACGTGCCATAAGCGGGCTAATGAAAAACGTAAACGCCGGACTCATTAACATAAACAACAACAGTGCCATGTAAGTGGACGGCTGTTGGACACCTAATGAAGTATAGAACCATTCTTGCTGCATTAACCACGCTAACACGCCAAATCCTGCCAGTGTAAAGCTGATGGAAACCACCATGCCTTTAATAATGTGTTTGCGTTTAAAATGCCCTAATTCATGAGCCAAAACCGCTTCCACTTGCGCTGGGGTTAAATGCTTTAACAAGGTATCGAAAAACACAATGCGCTTATTTTTACCAAATCCGGTGAAATACGCATTACCGTGCGCCGAACGCTTTGAACCGTCCATCACAAACACGCCATTGCTATTGAATCCCGTGCGGGTTAATAACGCCGTAATGCGCTCGGCGACTTCACCATCTTCCAATGCCGTGAATTTATTGAACAATGGCGCGATGAATTGCGGATACGCCCACGTCATCAACAATGAAAAGGCAGTTAAGCTCGCCCACGCATACAACCACCAATACTGACCTGCCGAAGCCATCAGCCACAAAATCAGCATCACCAGCGGAATGCCAATCACCAATGCCAGTGCCGTGCCTTTCAGTAAATCGGTGACAAAAGTTTGCGCTGTCATATTGTTAAAGCCGAAACGCTGTTCCAGTACAAAAGTGCGGTATAAACTGGCTGGAATGTCGAGCAGGCTACCTATCATGCTAAAACTAATGATAACTGCCGCACCCGTGAGCAATTCGCCCCAGCCAAAGCCGCGCCAGAATTGATCCAGCCAGTTTAAGCCGCCGCCAAGGGTCCACAGCAACAACAGCACTAGGCCAATCCCGCTTTCCAAACGCCCCAAACCGCCTTTTGCCAGCGTGTAATCGGCTGCTTTTTGGTGTTCGGTAAGGGTGATTTTATCGGCAAAAGGTGTGGGTACTGCCGCACGGTGTTGGCTAACGTAAGCCTTTTGGCGCAAAGACAAATACAGTTGTACCAAGGTTGAGGCCAGCAGAAAGCCCAGAAAAATGTAGGTGAAAGTTTGCATGGTGTTTCTGTTATAGTTCCGATTCCCTAAAGTCTGCAAAGTTTAACCCAAATGAGCATCAATCAGGAAAATCTAATCTGGATCGATCTGGAAATGACCGGATTAGACACTATCAACGACGTGATTATCGAAATCGCCACCCTCGTCACGGATAAACATTTGAATGTACTCGCCGAAGGCCCAGTTATCGCCATTCACCAAAGCGACGTGACACTCGCGGGGATGGATGACTGGAATCAAAAACAACACGGTGGGTCAGGGCTAATCCAGCGCGTGCGCGACAGCGCGTGGACAACCGCACAAGCCGAACAAGCCACGCTCGAATTTTTACGGCAATATGTCCCCGCAGGCGCGTCACCGATGTGTGGCAATAGCATCTGTCAGGATCGTCGTTTCTTAGCCCGCCAAATGCCAGTGTTGGAAAAATTCTTCCACTACCGCAATCTTGATGTCAGCACGCTAAAAGAATTAGCCAGCCGCTGGAAACCACAAATCCTCGGTGGTTTTAAAAAAGAATCCAGCCATTTAGCAATGGACGATGTAAAAGATTCCATCGCCGAATTAGCCTATTACCGCGAGCACCTATTCAACCTCGCGTTGTAATAGTCGAATTAGCTCACATCCCAACACCCTTTCCCCGCCAATGGGGAGGGTATGGCTATCGCTTCTAATTGTTCGCCGTCGGTGAC
>CAZEQX010000186.1:0-3850 GCA_964514635.1 uncultured Thiothrix sp. | reverse complement strand
GCCCTGCATTGAGTTCGATTTCGCCATCAGCAGCGAAGAGTTGTCCGGGAATCATGGCTTACTCCTTACACAATCGGGTCATGCACGGTGACGAGCTTCGTGCCATCAGGGAAGGTGGCTTCAATCTGGACTTCGTGGATCATTTCCGCGATGCCGTCCATCACGTCGTCACGGGTGAGTAAAGTGCGCCCGTAATCCATCATTTCCGCCACCGAACGCCCATCGCGTGCGCCTTCCATGATCGCGCAACTGATGTAAGCAATCGCTTCGGGGTAATTGAGTTTCAGCCCACGGGCTTTGCGCCGTTCCGCCAATAATCCGGCAGTGAACAGCAGCAATTTATCTTTCTCACGCGGTGTGAGTTCCATGACTTCCTCCTAAGTATTCCAAATGCGCGGCGGTGTCGCGGGTTTGCCCGTCACAGCGGGGCGTAAAATTTGCCAAGCACTGCGCAATAAACGGTGCGCTTGTTCGGTACTATTGCCCAAATAACGCAACACCAATACGCCATTCAACAGCGTAACACCTGCCGTTCCCGATGCTAAGTTTTCACACAAAGGTCGCACGTTGTCTAACAGCGTGTTATCTGCATTGGTGGCGACTAAAGTGGCAACGACGGGCTGTGAACGCAATCCCGCAGCGTGATGCAAATCCCGTTCCCCATTGATGACTAAACGATCTAACAACAACGGTTTGTTATCACGGTACAGCGCGGTTTTGAAGATAGCTTTACCCGTCGCAAACGTTTCGCCAATTACGGGACGACCCAAGCAGTGTACTTCCCAACCAATGTATTGCGCTTTCCCGACTAAATGCACCTCGGTAGTGAGCAATGCATTGGCACTGGGGAAGAAGATGTTTTCTTGCGGCAACCATTCCAAGCAACCATCGGTAACGTGGAAATGCTGGTGTTGCGCGGCTTGCATTCCGGCAGAACGGTAAAATTTGGTCGCGCCCGGCGTGGTTAATAAGGCGTGGGCATTGGCTTCGATGTTGAAATGCAGGTGTAATGCATCACCACCGACCACACCACCTGGGGGATGCAGCACATAGGCGTGGCAAACATCATCTTCAGGATAAAATGGGCGTTGCACCGCTAAAGGCCCGCGTTGACTGCGGGCAGCAAGCACCGTTTTTGTGCCTTTATGCACAAATCTTAAACGTAATTCCGCTTGCCAACCTTGTGAGGCAATAGCGGGAGTCAGCAACTCAACCACGTCGGCGTTGTGCTGCGGTTAAACGTTTCGCCCCCCAAACCAACAACCATGCTCCTGCTACCACAGGCAAGACCATCAGCGCGTGAACCGCCAAATGCATTACGTCAGATGCCGTTTCGGGATGCGGCATCACGCTAGGGTGTGCCATCGCTTCCCCCATCAAACTGACACCCATACTTCCCCACATGATCAATTTTGCTGGCGTAGACATGTAATGGTTTTCCTCCCAGAAATGAAAAATTGAATAATTGGTGCAAGCAGTTTTTATGCCAATTCACAAAAATAAACCACATAGAAAAATGGTTTAGTACTCGGATAAATTAAATCTAGTGTACGGAAAGGACTATCACAACTAGATTACTTCAAAAGACATTGATAAATCAGTGGTTAATCTTGCCTGCTCCCGAACAATATAAGGATGTGTGAATGATGAAAAATAATGGACTTGCGAATAATACCAAGAGTATTTCGATCTTATTGCCCATGATAACGCAATCGAAGACTTTAAACATCTCCCGCATGGGTCTTATTGGTATTAGCCTAGCCCTAATGAGTGGCTGTTCCAGCTTTAATAATATGAGTGCATTAAATAGTGGGGCAAATGAGTCACTCACTTCAGCAGATATTGCAGCCTATACCGCTAAACAAGAGGAGGTCTATCAATCGCTATTACGCCTTGCCGGATTACCCGACCAGCCAGCGACTACCGAAGAATGGAATCAATTCATTATGGCAGGCGTGCAATATTCCAACCAAAAATGCGAAAGTTATTTGGATGCCGTCAACTGGGTCAAACAAGGTAGCCAACGTGATAGTAATTTAATCGGGCAAACAGGTCTATTCACCAATGGTGTATTGGGTATCGCCAAAGCCAGTGCGCGGGAATTAGCTTTAACAGCGGCGGCTTTCGGTTATACCCAAACCGGATTCAATACCTTTAACGCGGACATGCTTGCAGGTTTAGAACCATCCACTACACGTAACTTAGTACACAATCTCCAGCAACAATACCTCGAACAACTGAATACCAACCAATACACCAACCGCGTTGGGGCATTTAATGCGCTACAAGGCTACATCCGCCTGTGCTTGCCGGGCAATATTGCCGCAGAAGCCAATAATGCCGTGCGCGGGGCAAAACTCAATAACAAAACATTAAGCGGTAGTATTAACCAAGCACCGTACATTTCTGCCGAAACCAATGCCAGCCCTGTAGCAATCGACAATGGTTTATTACCCGCTGCACCGAATAACCCTTACGCCGTCGGCACACCCACCGCCCCTTAATCAGCATCCGCGCTAACAATGCGCAAACAACCTTATCGACTACTCCTAATCGGATTATACGGCTAGGAGTAGCTGCGCATTTGCCCAAGAAGATGGCATGTTTTTTGCGTGGATGGAGTGGTCATTCACCTTACAACATTCGATAAGGACACCCCCATGAACAAAACCACCATGAAAGATGCCATTTTATTAGCCAAGCAAGAAAAAGGCTTAACGTGGACAGACATCGCTAAGGTCGCTAACTTATCAAAAGAATTTGTGTGTTCCGCCTGTTTGGGGATGAATCACCTCGAAAAAGCACCAGCAGATGCCGTGGTGGCGTTATTAGGCTTGGATGAAAAAATCTCAACCTTGCTACAAATGTTCCCGCATAAATCGTGGGATAAACCGATTCCGACTGACCCATTGATCTACCGTTGGTACGAAATCGTCGGCGTTTACGGCGAAACCATCAAAGAACTGATTCACGAAGAGTTCGGCGACGGCATTATGAGCGCGATTGATTTCTCGATGGATATTCAACGTCAACCCGACCCCAAAGGTGATCGTGTCGTCGTCACCCTCAACGGCAAGTTTCTACCCTACAAATCTTGGTAAGTTACGCACTCATTAATCTGTGACTGCAAAGCATTCGGTACTTACAGCCTCAAGCTTGCTCACTTTGACTCGTGATGGGCAAGCTTGAATACCAACCCAGCTAGGAGGCCACTCCCTATCTAGGCTACACTAACTGCACCATTGTTGATGCACGCCTTGGAGACGAGCCATGAACCCCATGCACCTCATGCAACGCATTCGTTTGGGTGAAGATTCCACCTTGGAACTCAAACAAATCACGTTCAAAAACGATAAAAATCTCGAACCCCATCCCGATGGTTTATCCGATGAATTAGCCGCAATGGGTAACGCTAATGGCGGTTTGATGGTATTTGGGGTTGATGACAAAAGCCGCACAGTAACGGGGATTCCCGCCGAACAGTTGGATAGGGTGGAAACGTGGCTGACCGCGATTTGCACCGACCGCATTAAACCACCGTTAGAAGTCGTCACTCATCACATCGAATTGCCCGATGCGAATGCGCAATTACAACCCGTGATCGTAGTAGAAGTGCCGCGCAGTTTATGGGTACACCAAAGTGCGAACGGCTATTTCAAACGCATTGGGCACGCCAAACGCGAAATGCAGCCCGATATGCTGGCGCGGTTATTCCAGCAACGCAGTCAAGCGCGAATCGTGCGTTTTGAAGAGCAAATCGTCCCCAAAGCGCACTTCGATGACCTTGACGCGCTACTGTTACGCCGCTTTGTCAAACCCGACCAAGGCGATGTGATTACCCAATTAGCAC
>CAZEQX010000185.1:0-3867 GCA_964514635.1 uncultured Thiothrix sp. | reverse complement strand
CGCCGTATGTGCGGCTTTCGGCGTTTTATTTCGTCTATTTTTTGGCGTTGGGCGTATTTGTGCCGTATTGGTCGTTGTATTTGCAGCATGTGGCACATTTTTCGCCTGCACAAATCGGCGAGTTAATGGCGGTGTTTATGGCATCGAAGATTGTCGCGCCGTTTGTGTGGGGTTGGTTGGCGGATCATTATGGGCATCGTTTGCGCATTATTCGGCTGGCGAGCGGGGCGGCTTTGGTGTGTTTTGCGGGGATGTATTGGCAGCAAACTTACGCTTGGGTGTTGTTGGTGATGGCGGGGTTTGGGTTTTTCTGGAATGCGTCGTTGCCACAGTTTGAAGCGTTGACGCTGGCGCATTTAGGGGCGGAAGTGCGGCGTTATAGCGGGATTCGTTTGTGGGGTTCGGTGGGTTTTATCGTCATGGTGTTGTGGTTGCCGACGTGGTTGGATGGGCAATTCGCGCTATTGTTGGATGTGCTATTGGTGTGTTTTGCGGGGATTTGGTTGTCAACGTGGTTGGTACGCGATAAGTCGCAAGCGTTGCCCGCGCCTGTCGCTGGTGAATTGCGCACGGTATTAACGCATTCTGGCGTGGGTATGTTGTTGCTGGCATGTGCTTTACAGCAAGCCAGCCACGGGGTTTATTACACGTTTTTTAGTATTTATTTGGAAAATCACGGTTATTCCTTAAGTTTTGTGCGCTGGATGTGGGCATTGGGCGTGATTGCCGAAGTGGTATTATTCCTGTTCATGCACCGTTTGATTCAGCGATTTGGGGCGAGCCGATTATTTATTTTGGCGTTGTTTTTAACGGGTGTGCGTTGGATTTTATTGGGTAAATACGTTGATTATTTGGCGGTATTATTATTAGCGCAAGTGTTACACGCGGCGACTTATGGCTTATTCCATGCGGCGGCGATTCATTTGGTGCATCATGTCTTCGCTGGACGTTTGCAAGGACGCGGGCAAGCGTTATATTCCGGTGTCAGTTATGGCTTAGGTGGCGCGGTGGGGAGTTTACTCAGCGGTTATAGCTGGCAATTATGGGGCGCGGAACAAACCTTTTTCATGGCAACGGTGGTGGTGAATGTGGGTTTGTTGGTGAGTTTGAAAGCTTTGTTGGAGTTGGGGAGAAAATATGCAGACTGATACGTTAGCGGTAGACCGCATTCAAACAGCCTTGTCGCCGGAGGCGCGTGGCGCATTGGCGGCGATTCACGTTTTCCCCGCGTTGGATTCGACCAATCGTTGGGCATTGCAACACGCACAATGCGCCGAGGTGTGTTTAGCCGAACAGCAAACCGCCGGACGTGGGCGACGCGGGCGGCAATGGCAGTCACCCGCTGGTGTGAATGTTTACCTGTCATTACGCTGGTGTTTTACCAGTGTTCCCCAACAATTGCCGTTATTGAGCTTGGTAACAGGTATTGCAGTGGCGGAAGCATTAGCCATGTGCGGTGTGCAAGGGCACGGGTTGAAGTGGCCGAACGACATTGTGTTCTCTGGGATGGAAGGGCAAGCTCCGCTTAAAAAACTCGGCGGCATTTTGTTGGAAGCTGTGGGTTCATTACAGCAAGTGGTCATCGGCATTGGTTTAAACGTGAATATGCTGCCGGATGCCAATACCACTGGCATTGATCAGCCGTGGACGAGTTTGCGCAGCCTTCAGGGGAAACGTGTGGAACGTAACACGTTGGTAGCGGCGTTACTGAGTCGTTTGGTGGAGCATTTACAAGCGTTCCCGAACTTGGATAATGCGCAGTTCCAGCAAGCGTGGCAGGATTGGGATGTTTTGGCGCAACGTACTGTTAGGGTGCTTGCGGGTTCGGAAGTCTGGGAAGGGCTTGCTGATGGAGTCGATAGTCAGGGACAATTACGGCTACAATTAACCAATGGATTATCAAAAGTTTTTTCTTCAGCGGATGTATCGGTGCGGATGTGACAATTTTGCTGGTAGATGCAGGCAATTCACGCCTGAAATGGTCGGAACTGGACGCAACGGGTAATACATCGGTGCAGCAGGCGCGTGCTTATGCGGGGCAACCGCCGTTAGCGAGTTTTTTAGCCTTATTGGATGCTTACCCCACGATGCGCCACATGACCTTGGTGCATGTTTTAACGCCGTTTTTTGCCGAAAGCGTGGAACATTTGTGCCAAGAACGCGGGATTCAGTTACGCATGGCGCGTTCGGTGGAACGGGCTTATGGCATTACGTCCGGCTATCAAAATCCAAGCGTGTTAGGGGCGGATCGTTTTGTGGGTTTGGTGGCGGCGCGGCAATTAGCCCAACACGCAGCGAGCATCGTGATTGATTGCGGGACAGCGGTCACAATTGATGCGCTGGATGCAGACGGGCGGCATTGGGGTGGGACGATTTTACCCGGTTTGCAATTGTCGGCGGATGCGCTGATCGCTCGCGCCCAAGGCAAACTCAGCGTGACGTTTGATGATGCGACGGTTTTTGCTGATGGTACGAGCCGTGCGATTGGTGGCGGTTGTTTGTTTGGTTTGATTGGCGCAATCGAAGGCATTTGTGCGCGAATCCAGCAGGCAATGGCTGTGCCATTAGTGCGCATTATTACAGGTGGCGATGCGGAACGTTTGCGCTCGTTATTGCAAGGGGATTACCTGTTGCAGCCGGATTTGCTCATGCAAGGTCTGTGTTACATCACCCAGCAGGAAACGGCATGTACCCACTGCTGATTGCTTTGATTTTATTGAATATCTCACTCTTGGCGTGGAATGTTGTCTTATCGCCGGATGCCGATTATGCACGTCCGGCATTGACCGAGCCGAATATCCCCACGCTTGAGCTACGGCAGGATGTTTCCAACATTGCGTATCAAAGCGTGCAAGGCAATACACAAAGCAGTTGTTACACGCTTGGGCCGTATAACAGTGAACGCGCCGCGCAATTGGTTGCGGGTAAGATTCGTGGCTTTGGTTTAGCGGTCACGATTCGCGCCATGCACAGCATGGAAACGCTGAACTTCTTGGTTTACATTCCGCCACAAGCAGACCTTGCCGCCGCTCAACAAATTGCCAATGCGATTGCAAAGGCCGATGTGCCCGATGTGGTCATCATTAACGAAGGGCCTTATCAGAATGCGATTTCTTTGGGCTTTTTCAATAACCTCAACAAAGCCAAACGTCACGCGGAATACATCCGTTATCTGGGTTATGACGCGCAATACACCGAACAACAAGCCCCGCGCGAAGTGTTTTGGTTGGATTACGACGAACCCTTTGGCAGTAACGCGCCTGTGCAAGCGTGGAGTGCGGCGATTGATGCGACATCCGAAGTACAACGCATTCCGCGAGCTTGTGGCTAAGGAGTTCTGATGCAAGCTTTACTGATCATTGCGCATGGCAGCCGCCGTGCTGAATCCAACACTGAAATCCGCCAGCTTGCGCAACACGTCGCCCATTTAGCGGGTGATGCCTACGGCTTGGTAGGCTGTGCGTTTTTGGAATTAGCCGAACCGTCGATTGCCGATGGGGTTCAGCAGTGTATCGATGCAGGAGCGCAAAGTATTACCATTATGCCGTTTTTCTTGTCCGCAGGGCGGCATGTGGTGACGGATGTGCCGCAACAAGTGCATGAAAAACTGGCTGTGTTTCCCGACATAGCCGTGAAATTCGCGCCGTATTTGGGCGTATCGGATTTGATGCCGAGTTTGATTCTGCAATCCGCGCAAGCAGCGTGCCAGTGTCAACAAGGGGAATGCCGTTACCCAGCGTGTTTGCGTAAGGCTTGAAAAGGAGGGGGGACACACTCCACGACATCGTGGAAGACTTCGACCTTGAACCAATGGTTCAAGTGGGTGCGGTGAGTGTATATCAGGCTTACCGTCTTGCGGTCATGCAC
>CAZEQX010000184.1:0-3925 GCA_964514635.1 uncultured Thiothrix sp. | reverse complement strand
CACTACATGCTCCCCAGACTTTGTGATCCACGTCGAAGCCAAGTCGCCCCCGAAACGGTCAGCACATCGCTGGAAAAATACTCTGCTTACCATTCTACACAAAAGCAACGCAGATAAACAACAAAGGCCTGCAAGGTAGCCTTACAAGCCTTTTAAATTGGTGCCGGCAATCGGATTCGAACTGATGACCTACTGATTACAAGTCAGTTGCTCTACCAACTGAGCTATGCCGGCGTTGAAGTCGCGCATTCTAAAGATGCTTTGAAAACTTGGCAAGTACTTTTTGCAAAATTTCCAAAAAAAATTGCTAACCCGCCACTAAACGCAATGAGGCCGTCTTGCGTACACGGCAAGGTGGGTGTGCTTCCACTTCCCACTTCTGCAAAATGTTCGCAGCCATGCGCCCTGCCAATGGAATATTGGCCTTAACAGCAGAGCTGGGTTCGCGCCCACACGCCACATTCCCATACTGTATCCCAACCAAAGCACGATGGCGCGGCGCGGCATTACGTTCGCAGCTCTCGTTCAGTATATCCCGCAAATGCGTTTCGTGTAGCGTGCAATGCGTGTAATCGAGTAACTGATCCATTGCTTCATTTTCGTAATAGCACAATGTCCCTGGTGTGGCTTGGATGGCTACCGCTTCCAAGATTAACAAATGATCGTGTTGCCCTATTTCTCTGACCAACAAACTGTTGGGAATGCTGGCATTTTTATAACGGACATCAGGAAAGGTCGGAAAATACTTTTCCATGAAGCGCAGAACGTGGATGCCAATTCCATCATCCTGAAGCAGGATATTGCCAATACCTAACACTAACATGGTCGTTCACTTATCGGTTTCATTATCATCGGCTCATTTTGGACACATTAACGAATGAGCGTTTGACATGAGTCAATATAACGTTGCATCACTCACCTCAGGTGGAAGAACCTTGACGTAGCGCGGGGTTTAACCGCTGCCAAGCGTTACTTCCACCCTTGGGGCACGTTACTGTCCGCTGGTGTGGGCAAACCGCAGCATTTTGATGGTGTCAGGGGGTAAAGCGCGAAATCCTTGAGCTTCGCGTTGCAGCAAGGCCTCACCAACCACGGGCGGCAAATGACTTAAAGCCAGAGAGCGTTGCAAACCTTCATTGAATGCAGGCAATGCTTCATCGGTTGTCACGGTACTAGCCTCTGCCTCCAATGTGCTGGCAGTGGTGGCACTGGTAGTACGTTTCCCACCCGTTTTTTTCGTGGTGGTGGTGGTGGTCGTGACCAATGGCGTGAATGTACTTGTGTAGAAACTGTTCAGAACCATGCTGTTGTAAGCCGTTAATCCGGTGTTATTGGCTTCTGTCAGTGCCCAGTTAAACTCTTTATTGGTATTAAACCACGCAACCCCTCGAATAGCGGGGTATTCACTGATAATGCGGGTGTACATATCTTGAACCCAAACTTCCTTGCTTTGCCCATTGTCGGTGTCATTACCATCTTGACCAAGAGCAGGGTTTGGCACATCGCTGGGTTCAACGGATGCGACTTCAGCAATCATAATCGGTTTAGACGGATAATTAGCAACCAGTTTGGCATAAGGAGAACTGAAGGTTTCAGCAAATGACTTCCAAGTGCTAAAACTGTAATTACTGCCCCAGTTGTAACCGTCGATACCTGTCCAATGCACTACGTCATCACCAGGGTAATACAGCGTGATATTGTTGTAACTATCAATATTAGTGTTATTGGCACACCAAACCCACTCGACATTAGTAACGTTTGCGGCTTTGAAACGGCTATATAAGTAACGCCATGCCGCTTTCAGGCCATTGGGGTCATTCCCCCACGGATACCAGTTTCCATTAAACTCGTGCGCAAAACGTAACAACACGGTTGGTTTACTGGTGCTAGGGTAAGTGGCCTGCCAAGCTTTCAGACCTTTGATCCAATTATCAATGTAGGTATCCCATTGCCCCGTGGTGATTTCGCTTAATAAATTAGCATCTGGACGATCCGACACCGATGGCATCCAAGTGATCATCGGCGTTGCATTGCGTGACACTACGTTGGAGGCTTGGGTGGAAAGCGAACCCCAATCCTGACTAAAGTTTGAAAATACATTCACGATAGCAAGCGGTTTCGTTGTTGCAGCATTAAATTGATCAATGCTCACCGTATTCCAACCATCATAATCCACATACGCCCCAAGCATTGCTCCGGCTGATGCATGAGTAGTGGTCAAACTGCACATCAAAGTCAAAAGACTCAAAGGCAATAGACGAACACGAGACATAAATAACGATTTCCTTATTGTTTTTTAGCCCTAACGATTGCGTATTTTTATTATTTAAAGCTAGTTTGCCAGATAAACCGCACAAAACAATAACCAATAGACGGGTGGTAGTATTAGCGTACCACCCATTCATTTACCACGATTTTGCGTTGTCAGGTTATAACACCGATAAACGTTGCGGTGGCGGCGAATCATAACGAATGGCATGACCAAATAAATAAATGCAAACTGGCACACCCAGAACCAATCCCCAAATATGGAACAGTTTACCACCGACAGTCAAAATCATTAACACGATCACGGGGTTAATGCGCAATCTAGCCCCATAAATCAATGGATTAAGGATATAGCCTTCTATCATGTGAATCACGGTGATCATTGCAATACTCATTAGCACAAGGCTAATCCCCCCCACATTCAATGCAATCAGGCAAATGGGGACAGAGCTAACAAAAACGCCAACAACAGGAATGAAACTACACAAAAATACAATAACCGACAAAAAGGCTATGTGTTCCCCCATACCTAATAAATGCACACCGATAGCAGTCAACAAGGTATTCACGCAAGCAATATAAAACTGCGCCTGCATCGCATTTCCCAATACATTGGCAAACTCATAAATATTAGGTGCAGCCTCCACATAAATAAATCGCAAGCGCGTATTTTCCAAATCCCGAACACTAGCAGCCAAATGCGGTAAATCCAACACAATCAAAAAGGCAAATAAAAACGCGAGTAAGAACGTTGTTAGCATAGTAGCAGCTTGTCGACTGATATTCGCTAACCAGTCCAGCATGGTTTTCAAGCGCTCATCACCATGCGCTGACGAACCGCTTTGCCCACTTAACATGGTTAGCAATTTCCCCGTTGGTGAATCACGAAACGTCCACGGTGCGGGTGTTGGCGGTGTCACACTTGTCGGCGGTTCGACCATCGCCCAATTGGGTACAGACACCGCACTGGCATTCGGCGGGATCGGTGCATTCTGAGCCTTTAATTCGGGAATGGCTTCCTGCAAAAAGGGGTAGCGATTCGCCAAATCGATCAATGCACGGTCAATGCCCTGCATGTACACGGTAAAACCTCGCGCAAACCCCGCCGCTTGTTGGTATACCTGTGGCGCAAGAAAGACACTCACCGAAATAACCAAGCTCAAAAATAAGCCACCGACTAAGATCACCAAGGAAGTTCGGCGTTTCGGTGCAAAGCGCAATAAGCCATCCACAATACTGGATTGCAAATAGGCAAAAACAAATGTCAGAAAAATTAGTGTAAAAAATGAACTCAGTAAGGCAAGTAAGCCAAAAATAATCCCCCACACTAGCAAGCGCGTTGCTAATGGCAATACGGTTTCCCATGCCAATGATGGGCGATAGGTAACGTCAGGCCGTGGCAAAAAGCCACTAATACCTTGTTCTTCAGTCGGTTGCATTCATCCTCCCCCCAGAGCGTCGTTGGCGGCAGTATAACACTTTGCGCTACAGGATAATCATGACAACCACACCACAAAACGGATGTTCCTCACCATGCCACCGCAAATTCATCGGCTGTGTTGAAGCGCACCCGAATTGAACATGCAATTCGGGCAATTTTGTTGGGTTTACTTGACCTGCACATCAATGGTGAGCGTTGCGCTTTCACCGTTGTTTA
>CAZEQX010000183.1:0-4004 GCA_964514635.1 uncultured Thiothrix sp. | reverse complement strand
ACCACTGGGTATCGAAAACTGCCCTGCATTTTGTCCATAACCTCCCCAATGCTTTATATAGTCTCCATTATTGTTTAATTGAACCACAGCACGTTGAAACTGATCCGTTAAATAAATAGAACCAGAATCACTAACCGTAATGTGGTCAAATAGGCTCGAACCTGATGCATAGTTTGTTGGTATGTTATTCCATTGATCAATATAATCCCCATTCAAGTTATAACGTTGAATACGCGAATTATCATCTGAAATGTAAATCAAACCGTTTTTATCAATAGCAATGGCTGAAGGATGAATAAATGTGCCCGGTTTATCGAATCGACTACCGCCAAGTTTCCCCCATTGTCCTAAATAAATACCATCGGCACTGAATCGCTGGATACGGTTATTCCAAAAGTCAACAACATACACAGAACCATCGGCACTAATCGCTATGCCTCTTGGCTCATGGAACTGCCCATCTCCACTGCCTAATCCACCCCAACTATTGAGATAATTCCCTGTTTGGTCAAATACAAACACCCGATTTTTCACAGTATCCGTAACATACACATGATTTGTGTCAGTATTCACGGCTACATATTTGGGGGTTTCCAACCATTCAGTACCCCAAGCATTAAGGAAGTTTGGCGGGACTTCATCCGCATAAACCACTCCCATGCTGATAAGAGCTGAAAGCAAATACCAGCAACATACTTTTATAATGCCATTCATTACATCACCTCTAATTCGTTATTAGCTCGAAGAAACTTATCACAAGTAAAGATACCAATATAATACCAAATAGAGGCTATTTATCCAGTTTTTTAACCAATTATTTTTCTTGGATAAATGAGAAAACCACCCCAACGCCTTGGGGTTTGAAACAGTTACCATAAAACCTACGCAAACCTATCCAATATTATCCATTTTGGATAGGTTTTAAAAAGCGTTGCCGTTTGTCAGTCAATAACAGCAGTAAAAATACCGATAATTCCATTAACTCATTCTTCAACAAAAGCAAAAACGCCAAACTATGGCGTTTTTACCATGACGAATAGGCAATTTCACAATCTGTTTATTTATTGGCAATTATTGCTAATCGTTTGGGAAATTGGCGCAACACCAGACCACATTGGGTAATTCCAATCGGTGTGAATCATTTGCTTGATTGCGTCTTTCGTCCATTGCTCCCAACCCGCTGGGCGAGAACCGTGGCTGCCCCCCGCGTAGCATTGTGAATACACCCGCGTATCCCCACGATTACGATGGAATAGGGCGCGTTCGCGTGCGCCGCAATCGCCCCACGTTTGGCAAATATTGGGGTCTACCACGCTATCGCCTAAGTTTTGCACCATTGCCACACTGTATTGCGAAGTGTCGGCGTAAGCAGGGTTTTGCCAATTTGCCAGCGCGTAACCCGCATCAGCCGATAAGAAACCGCGCACAGGCAAACCCACTGAGCGCAGGTAATGGGCGACTTTTTTATCCTGCAAACCGCTGTACGACGTACCCCACAAAATGCTCAGTGGGTTGTTTTGCGGATTCGCTGCGTAAAAAGCTTGCAGGAAACCTTTGGCACTGTAAGGCAAATCACTTTCCCACGCGCCACCGCTTTGCTTAAAGCCGATACTGGCAACAATGTACCCTTCATTTGCCAATGCTTTAGCCGTCGCGGAAGGTTCAGCGGCGGCAACATCGCCTGAGCCGTTCCAACCGGGCATTAACACAATCAACGGGCGGTTCGTGGTTGCAGTGACATTGGCAAGTTTGTAAACAATCGCCGTTGCATTGTATTGTGTAGCACCATCACGGGTGTAGGCATACGAGAACACACTGCGCACCGCGTCTTGAGTTTGGGGTTGCACCTCCATGAGTGGGTCGGTTAATAATTCCTTCGCAAAAGCAAGGTCTGGCAAGGCAAAAAGATAAGGAATGCCATTTTGCACACTGGAATTCCACGCCATTGCAAAGGTTGTACGCGGGTAACTATCCTTAATGCGCGTCGCTAAAGTGCGAGCATCCCAATTAGCCCCATCTGCGCCCGTACCCACATTGTAATCAAAGCTTTGACCAAATTCCGTGATGCCGAATGGCTTACCCGTGCCGATTAACGCAGCATAATGTTGAAGCCCGCGTTGTGTACCAGCGAAATCCAATGCTTCGTCATAAGTATCCATACCCACAACATCCACCCATTTATTCCCAGGGTAATAGGTCAGTGGCGGGGCAATGCCGTTATAACTGACTTGGTTTGGGCTAAAAACGAATAATAAATTGTTTAAACCCGCCTGCACGGTCAGTTTACTCACCATATCGCGCCACACTGCACTCCAAGCCGCTTGACGATCGCTTAAAGCTTTCCCTGTCAAACCCTGCGGATGTCCCCACCAAAACCAAGCACCATTTTGCTCATGTAAGGGTCTGAATAACACAGGAATATTATTATTTTTAAACTGTTGTAGATAAGCAGCAACATTCGTTAATTGTGCCTGCCAGTTTTGCCCAACGGCTGTCGCAGGGTCGAGCATAGCTTTTAATTGCGCTGTGGTTAATGGCGTACCACCCGTATTCAAACCATTGTCAATAGGATTCATCGCGTGCCAACCTAATGTCACCGTATTACCCGCTAAACCATGATTGAGTAAAGCCTGTGTTGCAGCATTATTAGGGTAAGCCCCCGTTAATTCCGCAATTTCCCCACCCATCATTTTAGGCAAAGGTAAACCCGTATCATTGAATTGATTCCAATCATCCTGCCAATGGGTATGATCCCACGTTAGCAACATTTGCCCGATCATTACCCGTTGACTTTTCTTCGCAGGGCGACCGTATAAATCGGTTAATAATGCTTTAGCTGCTGCCGAACTATTCAGCGTAATCGGTGTTTTCTTCAGTAATTCATCACGCACTAAAACACGATATGCACGGTAATCGGCAATATAAATACGCCCTGCCCGATCAGCAGCAATACCCAGTGGCTCTGGATTCAAATAATCGGCAAAGCTTGAATTAGGTGTGGTTTTAGATGTACCCAGTACAGCATCAGTATAACGCGCAATACGCTGATTCCCCTGATCTGTCACCAATAAAGAACCATCAGGGTGAACCGTTAAGTCAATAGGTTTATTCAACCCCGTAAAAACGGCTGTCGCGGTATAAACTTGGTTAGGTGTATTAAAATCACCTGTAAAGCGTAATACCCGATTCTTATCATAATCACTAACGAATAAACTATCGCCAACGATTGCCAAACCTTTGGGATGACTAAAACCACCATTATTATAACCACCGATACTATCTTGTGCCGCTGCACCATTTTTAAAAGGCTGGTTAAATATTAAGATGCGATTGTTATAGTCATCCGCTACGAATAATCGCCCACGCGAATCAATCGCTAAACCACGCGGGTAATTAAAACGGGCATTCGTATTGCCGCTTACCCCTTGCTGCCCTAGTGTAAATACCAATTGCCAACCCGTGCTGATTTTTCTAAAGCCTTTGACAGTATGACTTAAGGTGTCTGCCACCACCACCGTACCACTGGCAATGTCCAGTGCTACCGCTTCTGGCCCACTTAATTGCCCAATGCCAATGACACCATCCGCCGCTTGGCATTGATTGAGGGCATCAAAGTTAGGCCATGTTAATACACGCTTTCCGGCAAAATCCGTGACATATAATCTGCCGCGTGGGTCAACTGCAATACCTGATGGACCATGCATGTCAAAACCAGCAGTATTACTAAAATTGTATTGCGCTTTAGGGTCTGCACAAAGTGATGGCTAACTCGTGGATTCCGTATCCGGCTGTACTAAAACACGGTAATTAACCGCAGCCGCCTGCGCCGATAGCGCAAGACTACATAGCCACAGGCAAAAACCCCAAAGGCAAGTTTTCTGTGAGTATTTCATACGACTTTTCCTTTATTACATATTGTGCGTTTGCACTGTCATGGTACTGCTGTGTTTCAAACCATAGGGCGAATAGACACGCACTTCCACCTGATCCCCCGCTTGGGCTAT
>CAZEQX010000182.1:0-4026 GCA_964514635.1 uncultured Thiothrix sp. | reverse complement strand
CTTCTTGAATCGCGTCCGCGACTTGATCCGCTAAAGTGCAGTAATGCCCCATTTTCCGCCCTGCACGCGCTTCACGTTTACCATACAAATGCAGCTTGGTATTCGGGCTTTGCAACACACTCAACCATTCCGGTTGCGTACCGTGCCACACATCACCCAGCAAATTCACCATGACCACGGGCGACAGTAAGTGCGTATCACCGAACGGCAGATCGCACACCATGCGCACTTGCTGTTCAAATTGCGAAGTAATGCACGCATCTTGTGTGTAATGCCCGCTGTTATGGGTGCGCGGAGCCATCTCATTTACCAACAATTCACCGTGTTGGGTAATGAAAAATTCCACTGCCATCACCCCGATAAAATCCAGTTTATCGGCAATGCGGGTTGCCGCCGTTTGTGCAGATTGTGCCAAAGCCTCGCTAATGCGTGCCGGAACAATGGTTTGATGCAGAATCCCGCCACGATGCTCGTTTTCTGCCACAGGGAAACAACGCACGTCACCCGCCACACTCCGCGCCAAAATCACGGAAATTTCGCGTTCCAAGTCCACACGTTGTTCCAGCACACACGCCACGCTCCCCATTTGCACGAAGGCAGCTTCGGCTTGTGCGGCAGAATGCACCGTGGCTTGCCCTTTACCGTCATAACCCAAACGAGCGGTTTTCAAAATCGCAGGGTATGTAACCGTTTGTTGCGCGGCAATGTCTTCCAGCGCACGAATCGCCGCAAAGGGGACGGGCAATAAGCCACAAGCACGCACAAATTCTTTTTCGACAATGCGATCTTGCGTGGTTTCGACTGCCGTTGCCGACGGGCGTACAGGGCAAAACTGCGTCAGAAACGCCAAAGTCGGCGCTGGAATGTTTTCAAATTCGGTGGTAATGACATCGCATTGTTGCCCAAAAGCCGTCAATGCCGCTGTGTCATCGTAAGCCGCCATGATGTGCTCATCGGCTAATTGTCCCGCTGGGCTGTGTGGGTCGGGTTCGAGCACAATCACACGGTAGCCCAAAGTACGCGCGGCAACGGTAAACATACGACCAAGTTGCCCGCCGCCGAGCATACCAATGGTTGATCCAGGAAGAAGCGTCATGAAGATTAAAATGAATGCTGTCAATCAAACGGGAAGGATACAGCAATCTCCGCCGCGAAGCATCAATTCAACCAACGTTGTAGGATTTGCCGCAAATCTTCCATCGCAAAAGGTTTCGTTAAAAAGTCATTCATGCCTGAGGCTAAACAGCGTTCGCGTTCCCCGACAATCGCATGTGCTGTCAATGCAATAATTGGCAATTCCGATGGGGATTTAAACCGACGGATACGCTGCACCGTTTCATAGCCATTCAGAATGGGCATACTCACATCCATAAATACCAGCTCAAACGTCTGCGCTTGTATTTGTTGAATGGCTTGCTGACCATTATTCGCTACCGTTATGTGGACACCATACGTTCGCAATAACTCTGCCACAAAGAATTGATTCAGAGGATCATCATCCACTAATAAAATGCGTGCGGTGGTTTGGTATTTATGATCAATGTCGGTAACAGCGGGTGGTAAATCAACCAAACTAAACGACAGTGAAAATTGAAAACGACTACCACACTTTTCAATACTATTTAGCTCTAAAGCCCCACCCATTTGTTTGATTAAACGCTGGCTAATCACCAACCCCAAGCCACTACCACCATAATGCGGCGAACTACTATTATGCAGTTGTGAGAAAGGTTGAAATAGTTTTTCTTGTTCCGCCACAGCAATACCAATCCCTGTATCGACCACAGCAAACTGAATCACCACTTGGCCTGCCTTAAACCCTTCTTGGTTTTGAATAATTAACGTAACTCCACCTTGCTCCGTGAACTTGAAAGCATTGCTTAAAAGGTTAATTAAAACCTGCTTTACTCGTACCACATCACCCAATAACCCTGAGTTAGGTATGCTATTGCACTGCACTGTGAAATTTAGCTTTTTATTTTCCGCTTGTATGGCAAATAAAGTGCGTAATTCCACAATTAATAATTGCAAAGAAAAAGGGGCAATCACTAACGACAACTCTTTTTGTTCCATGTGAGAGAAGTCAAGAATATTCCCAATCAAAGCCAACATGTGTTGTGAAGCCACTTCTAGCTTTTCCACATAAATGCTTTGTTTTTTATCTAAAATTGACTGGCGTAGCAAAGTACTTGCCCCAACAACAGCATTCATGGGGGTACGCAATTCATGGCTCATGGTGGTAAGAAAATCACCCTTTGCTTTGCTCGCAGCACCAGCACTAGCTGCTTCTTCACGCAGGGAACGCACATGGTCGGTATGTACTAGTGACAACATCAACGAAAAGAGAAAGACAGCTAATAAAGAAACTTCCACCTCATAAGGAAAAACAATGGAAACGCCAACCCCCATAAGAATCGATGGTATCCCACCAAGCGTCAACCATAAAAAAGCAATCATCACCTTTCTATTTAACGGTGACTTAAGACACACAGCGCGAAACAGTGTCATTATGGTTAAGGCGGCACTGATCATTATCAGAACTGCATACCAAAAAATAGCGTAAGGAATTACCATCACCATTAAGACTGATGCAACAGCCACCCAATACAGCCATTTGAATACCTTGTTTAAAACAGGCATAGTGTGTTGCATTGAAAACAACTCGCGCAACAATACCACATAACCTGCAACAGCAATAAACCCAAATACTGCATACATCGGGTAATAATCCGCATTAACGCCCATGTATTGGTGCAGTAAACCTGTGAAGCGACTGCGTTCCAGTGTTATTGCTAAAATCCCGATACCTAATGCACCATAGCTGGTATTGCGCAAATTAATCAGTAGGAATAAATTGTAGAAACTCAGAGCAATGAGACATCCTGTTATGATTGCAAAAAATATAACGCGATGAATATTAACCCGCTGTTCTGCCTGAACCAATCGCAGACTGCATTGCAATAAATAACTTCGGTTTACAATTTTAATGTATGCTGTGTAGCGTTGATTATCTGTTAAAGGCAGCGGATAAGTGTGATATAAAAAATACGGTTCAGGCATTAATCTGACTGGTTTATTGTCGTCCTGCTGCAAATACACCTCAATAGGTGTTTCTTCTTCGGTAAATAATTGCAAATACCAACGCTGCCAAGGACTGGAGCGGTTTTCAAATTCCACTTTTAACCAATAAGTGTCATCCGTGAACCCCTTATTAAAACGCTCTTCCCCAGTATTCCTGAATCGCATTCGTAACGCTGTACTAGCGACATCATCAGCGGTATAACGCCCGTTGGGGTCTACGAGGAAATCCAAATGCGTCTCAAATCTAAATGTGGGCTGCTGGTCTACCAACACAGACGGCAATGCAGCCACTGCTGGAATGGTTAATAACCAACCCAGCAACACACATACCAGCACGGACAAGGCAAACTTCACATGGTTGCCCTAGCCATTCATTCTGGGGGGAGTTTCATGTTCATGGCATGTTGGCGTTGTTCTTCGCGGAACTGTGCCAATTGTGCCGCTAGTGCAGGGTCTTCATTCGCCAACATCGCCACCGCAAATAAAGCCGCATTTGCCGCACCCGCTTCACCAATCGCAAACGTGGCAACGGGCACACCTTTAGGCATTTGCACAATCGAATACAGGGAATCCACACCACTCAACGCGCGGGTCGTAACGGGTACACCCAAGACCGGAACGGTGGTTTTTGCCGCCAACATACCAGGCAAATGCGCTGCCCCACCAGCCCCTGCAATAATGCATTTTAAGCCGCGTTCACGCGCAGTTTCGGCGTATTCAAACAATAAATCGGGTGTGCGATGGGCGGAAACAACACGGTATTCGTGCGCAATACCAAACTTTTCAAGCTGTTCGACAGCTTTGGACATAACATTCCAATCGCTGTTGCTTCCCATGACAACACCTACCACAACTGCCGGACCAGGTTGGCTCATGATGCGTAACCTTATTTTCTTGCAAAATCTGATATTATACCGTGATGTACCCTTTCGCACTATTTGATTA
>CAZEQX010000181.1:0-4028 GCA_964514635.1 uncultured Thiothrix sp. | reverse complement strand
CGTAAAAGGCGATGGCACAATTGTCGATTATCGCGGCACTTACGACGAATACCTCTCTAGCCAAGGTTTAGAATAACCTTTCCCACGTTTGCCCCCTAGGTTAAATTGACTAAGGGGGCGACGTTAATAGCGGTAGCCAACTTCCAGCGAAATCAGGCCATTGGTTAAACCACTGATTTTGGGTACGGGGGTCACATACGCAAACATTCCCTTTTCTTTTCCAATCCGAAACTTAACGGGTGGCGTGCACAGCCAACGTTTACGGTCATGTGAATAACTATAACCTTTGTAAGCACAATTCAAACCAATCGCAGGTTTAATATGGGTTGTGCCAATATTGTCATGCGAAACATTGGAAAAAACAACGTAGCTGCGTTGATTATAAGAATCAATAAAGGTTGCTGCACCATTTTCAAAATGCCAAGGTTTTCGTTCTACATTGCGTGAATAACCCAATAAGGCCATATTACCGTTGCGCGTTTTGGATTTAGACTGAAAATGTTGGGATAACCCAAGAAAATAAATATTATGCTTTGCGGCTTGCGAGGAGTTTTGCTGCACTGCATTAGATTGCATGTTTTTTGTACCTTTTGGCGTTTGGAATAAATCTTCGCTTTGTGCGTGAACAGTTGCGGTAAAACTCATACTGACAATGAGTGCCAAACGCTGAAGGGTTGTTACTAATGGTATTTTCATTGTTGTCTTAGCTCACATAGTTATTATGAACTAAGATGAAGGTTAATCGCATTCGGTTCAACGATGCGGAGATATTCGTCCCATTATGGCGGATAATTGTGGATTTGATTAATTTTTAATTAGATTATCCACTTATTATGTGTGACTTTTTGCCTACCTTAAGGGCAGCGGTTGTCAGTTAGACCAACGACCGCTGCCCAAAGTAGGTTTGGTTTAACGCCACTTAAATTGATTAGGCGAAGGTAAGCTAGGTAATAGGCTGCGTAAATTTTGTGCTTGGTTACGCAGGTCAAACCAAGTTGAGCCTTTTTTGCTGCGTTGCGGAATATCGATTGGCATGGAAATCATGAGGCCAATATGGGTTAAAACCTGCCAAAGGTGGTCGCCTAATTCGGTGTTTTTGATCTCTTCACGGAAATAATGATTGGTCGCGACGTGCCCAAACATGGCATCAATACCTTCCATCATTGGTTTACAGCCCGTGAGTTTATATTCATTGGCATTACCCAGTAATTGATTGAGTGCATTCAATAAATACTGTTGGGTTGCCATGCTTAATTCCGTAGCGCGAACCATATTAATCACTTTTTGCAACTGCTCTTTAATCTCGGTCAGTTTGTCATGATCAAGGTGTTTAATGGTCGTGTGTGCCGCTAATAATTGGCTACTCATTTTTAAATAGGCAATGCTGTGCTTGTCAATGTGTTGAATGAAGCTTTCCCATTGCTGATGCAGGTCTTGTTGGCTAAAGGCTTGGTTCACGCAGTCGAGCCAGTATTTATAGGTTTCATTATCCGTACCATCAATACGGTTTAATTCGGCTACGATCTCGTGTGGTAAATTCGCAACTTTGCTTAACCGCTTCAGAAATAAAGCTTCATCTTTTTGATTTGCTTCAATAGGCAATAAGGTTTCCCATGCGGCGCGGCAAGGTGTTTGCGCACTGATCTTTTTGCCTTCAATGAGAATTGCCAGCAAGCGTGCTGCGGGGTTATCCCTGACCATCATAACGACATCCTTTTAAACGTTGATACAAATCCAAGTTGACTATTAAAAAAATTCTGACAAATATGCAGTGTATTGAATCAATACTCAGCAGGTTGCCATGAATTTCCTGACCTTAACGCCATTACGCGAATTGAATTTAACGACCCCGACAAGTATCGGTCGACCATTACACTTAGCGGCTGCCAGCGGTCTGGTGCAAGTCGGCGATTATTTGTATGTGGTGGCGGATGACGAACACCATCTTGGGGTGTTTTCTGCCACTCAGCCCGTGGCTGGTACGCTGGTTACGCTGTTCGAGGGCGAGCTGCCCGATGAGCTGGAAGAGCGTAAAGCGCGTAAGCCAGACATGGAAGCTTTAGTAGTCTTGCCCGCTGTAGAAGATTATCCCGATGGCGCGTTATTAGCAATCGGCTCAGGGTCAAAAAAACGGCGGCGGCGGGCGGTGCTATTGGGTTTGGCCGCTGATGGGGCGATTAATACCGCGCCGAAGATAGTCGACTTTTCAGAGCTTTATGAGGAGTTAAAAACGACTTTTGATGATTTAAACATCGAAGGTGCGTTCATTGATGCGGACACGTTATATTTATTACAACGTGGTAATAAAGCCGAAACCGCACAAAATGCCCGCATTGCGGTCAAATTAGAGAAGGTTTGGAAGGCCATTCGTAAGGACAAACCTGTGTCTGCCAAGGCATTGGGCGAAATTCAAGCGTATGATTTGGGTGTGGCATCCGGTGTACCGTTGTGTTTTACGGATGCTGCTCGCTTGCCAGATGGCGGCTGGGTATTCAGTGCAGCGGCTGAAGCTACCGATAACAGCTACCAAGATGGTGAATTTGTCGGAGCTGCGGTCGGCATTGTGAAACCAACAGGCGAGCTGTTTCACATCCAACGTTTGGATGCGACGTATAAGATTGAGGGCGTTGCCGCGCGGGTGGAAGGGGAAACGCTTCACCTGTTAATGGTAACGGATGCGGATAATCCAGCGCAGGCAGCAACACTGTTACAGGCGAGTTGGACTGGGTATCCATTCTACACATCATGAACACAACATAACTAACATGAACCGAGGAGGAAACCACATGAATGTACAAATCAATGTTGATATAACCCCAGAAGAAATGCGGCGACTCATGGGGTTGCCAGATGTTTCGGATTTCAATAAAGAAATCATGGCGCACATGTCGAAACGCATCCAAGATGGTATCGATGACCCCGTAAGTTTTTTCCGCTCCAGTGTCATGGGGAATAGCGACGCATTCCGCAACTGGATGAACCTATTCACAATGGGGGGAAGCAAAGCCGCCGAATAGGGTTAATGCCATGCTGCCTTGTGCTGCGTTACAGTGCAAGGCAGTGCTGGCTTTAGGAAGAATGCGATTCTGGCTTGTGGAAGGGGTCGAGTTCGTTTTGGATTTCGCGGGGTAATGGTTGTTTGTTGCGGCGTTGACCACAACGGCTAACGTAGCAGGCAACAGCAATAATAATGGCAAAAGCCACGAGGTTAAAAAGACTCACATTGCACCTCCTTGGTGACAAGCGAAAGCGAAAACTGTGGTAGTCATACAACAAAGTTTAAAAATAAGCTTTTGAACTTAAAAGAAAAATGACACACAACACACGCAGTATAGTACACTTTCTGAATAGTTATTAAACAAATATTTTTAGGTTGTATGCAGTTTCTTAAGCGCGTGACTTGAAATTGCCATATTCACCCACACGCTGACCGTTGAATGCTAAAGCCGCGTTTTAAGGGCTTTGCAATGACGCTAATAATGCAAAAATTCGGGAGCCGATTTTGGAACAATATCGAGGAACGACCATCCTGAGTGTACGCCGCAACGGTAAAGTTGTGGTGGGCGGCGATGGTCAGGTGACGCTAGGGAACACCATGCTCAAAGGTAATGCCCGCAAAGTTCGTCGCTTATACAATGGCAAAGTCATTGCAGGCTTTGCAGGCGGTACGGCAGACGCTTTCACCCTGTTTGAGCGTTTTGAAAGCAAACTGCAAACCCATAACGGCAACCTTACCCGTGCAGCGGTGGAATTAGCCAAAGATTGGCGCACTGACCGCATGTTACGCCGCTTAGAAGCCTTACTGATTGTCGCGGATGCCACCGCTTCTTTGCTGATTACGGGCAATGGCGATGTGGTGGATCAGGAAAATGACTTGATCGCGATTGGTTCAGGTGGGGCATTTGCCCAGGCTGCCGCTCGTGCTTTGTTTGAAAATACCGAACTATCCGCGCGTGAAATCGTCGAAAAAGGTTTACACATTGCCGCTGATATTTGCATTTACAGCAACCACAACCTGACCATCGAGG
>CAZEQX010000180.1:0-4048 GCA_964514635.1 uncultured Thiothrix sp. | reverse complement strand
CGGTAAGCGTGTGGGGCAATGCTGATACCATTAAAGGCGACCCGAAATTATTGCCCGCGTTGGGTAGTTAAATGGTGGGAGTTGGGTAGTTCTTTACATGGACTTGCTTAATCATTTTACTTATAATCAACGGCAGGGAGCTTTTAATAACTACACAAATAATCAATCATGAATAAAAATACTGCCTTATATTCAGGGACTGCTGTTTTATTTGGATTAACGTGCTTTAGCCAAATGTCTGTAGGTGTCGCGGCGGGTGATTTAAGTACGGTCGATGCTGCAACCAGAGAGAACTATTATCAATGGCCATCACCAGATGCCTACTCGTTGGGCAGTGGGAATACTTACGGTAGTGAGCCTACTTCACCCTCTAATAACGTTACTAGCACAACAAGCAGCGGGGCGGCAATTCCAGCTTCGACTTACACGGTGCAACCCAGTGAAACGTTGTTTGCGGTGGTGCGTCAGACGGGTGTTCCTTTACAGCAGTTGATTCAACTTAATGATTTACAACCACCTTATCCAGTAAAAGCGGGGCAAAAACTCAGGTTGAATGGTGCGGCTAATATCACATCGCCGACTCCTAACATTGCTGTTTTACCACCAGTTCCGGGGGCGACTTACACGGTTAAAGCGGGCGAAACCTTGTATCAGGTCATGCGTCAAACGGGTGTGCATGTTAAACAATTGGTTAAGTTGAATAATTTAAAACAACCGTATCATGTTAAAGCGGGGCAAGTTTTAAAAACAGGTAAATAATCAACGTATTGTAAAATGCGTGCTGCCTTAATCACAGCGATGGATTAAGGCAGCGTATGGTCATTTAAATAATGCGATTAATTAGGACGCTGGCGCGGTTGTAATTGCTGGAACTTTGCAGCTTGTTCCGCTGTTAATACCGCTTTGATTTGTGCTTGTGTGTCAGCGCGTAATGCTTCCATTTGTTTACGCTGTTCTTGTTGAATGGTGGCTAATTGTGTGGCTTGTTCGTCGGTTAAGCCCAAATCGGTTTTTAATTTTGCCAGCATATCGTCCTTGCCACCTTGGGGTGGACGTGCGCCGTCCGCAGGTGGTGCAGGTGGTTGGCTCATATCACCATCCGCAGGCGGGGGCATCGCATTCTTACCTTGTGGACGACCCTCTTGGGGGCGTTGTTGCTGCATGGTTTTGAACTTTTCAGCCTGTTCAGCGGTTAAAATCGCCGTGATTTGTTGGTCAAAACTGTTGCGCAAACTGTCCATCTGCGTGCGCTCTGCCTGTTGAATGGCTTGAATTTGTGCCACTTGTGTGTCGGTTAAGCCCAATTCGTTTTGCAATTGTTCCATGCGTTGTTCTGGGGAAGGTGGTGTACCGTTAGGGGCTGCCATTGCCTGCAAACTTACCAATGACGTTGCCAAAAGGGTTATAGCCAATAACTTTTTCATGTTTGTTTTATCTCATACATTGAATAATTGCTCGTTGCTACACGCTGCTCATGATGATTGCGGTGCGTGTTGCTGTGGTTGGCATTATTCAGCACTCACTCGTAAAGAAGGGTAAAACCTGTGTAAAGATATGTAAAAGCCCTAGGCAGTGACGCACAAGCTCGTATCATGAAGGCCGTGAAAGACTCAAAAAAGAATAGTGTCATGACCAAGTTATTATTAGTGGATGATGATATTGAGCTAACCACAATGCTCAAGGATTACTTACAAGGCGAAGGCTTTTTAATAACCGCAGTAAACGATGGCGAATCAGCTATCCGTGAGGTAAATAACAACGATTACGCGCTGGTGGTTTTGGATGTGATGATGCCGGGCATGACGGGTATCGAAGTGTTAAGCCGTATTCGGTTACACAGCCAGTTACCCGTGCTGATGTTGACGGCGCGTGGCGATGACATTGACCGCATTATAGGCTTGGAATTGGGCGCGGATGATTACGTCCCCAAACCGTGTATGCCGCGTGAACTGGTGGCAAGGATTCGCGCTATTTTACGCCGCACTCGTCCTGATCCTAATGCTAATAACCACGAACCTTTGCAGGTAGGGGCATTGAGCCTCGCGTCTGAAAAGCGTCAAGCCAGTTTAAACGGGGAATTATTGGAACTCACCAGCACTGAATTTAATTTGCTGGAAGTGCTCGTGCAACAAGCAGGGCAAACAGTGAGCAAAAATGACTTGTCATTACGCGCCTTAGGACGCAATTTAACCCGTTATGACCGCAGTATTGACGTACACATGAGCAGCATTCGCCACAAATTGGGGAATTTACCCGATGGACGTTCGTGGATTCAAACCGTGCGTGGCATTGGCTACCAACTGATTTGGGAGTGAATGACATGGGGAGATTATTCTGGAAAATCCTGTTTACATTCTGGGTAACGCTCTTAGTTGCGGTTGGCATTACAGGATTAGCGGTGTGGTTCTACCAGCAAAATATGCGGGCGTTGGAACATGATATTGTCGTGCAGCCCGTTTCTGCATTATCGGTGGAAGCCGCCGCGAATACCTTAAAGTACGGTGGTATTGCAGCACTGCAAGGAATGCTAGAAGAACAACAGCGTAACGCACCCGAACGCATTCGCGTCTATGCTGTGAATGACGCGGGTTTGGAGCTGTTAGGGCGTGAAGTATCAGAGGAAACTTTAGCCATTGCGCGGCAAGGTGCAAAACAGCAGGTTCGCCCTCCTGTTGCAGTAGCAGCGAATTATCAAGGCATGAATTATGTCTTGTTCGCGCCCAAATCTGGTCAGTTCCCCGAATTTCAGCAAAATAATAAACGCCCTTTACCGCCCCATGATTCCAGTTGGTTATTGATCAGTGCGGGTATTGTGCTGAGCTTTATTTCCAGTTTTTTGCTGGCATGGTATTTCGCTAAACCGATTCGTTCGTTGCGGATGGCGTGCCGTGCTTTGGCAACAGGGGATTTAACACAACGGGTTGCGCAAGCAATGGGCGGTCGACGTGATGAATTGGCGGATTTAGGGCATGACTTCGATGACATGGCAACGCAATTACAAAACCTCATGGATTCGCAACGTCGGTTATTGCACGATGTTTCGCACGAATTGCGTTCGCCATTAGCACGTTTGCAAGTCAGCATTGGTTTGGCACGGCAACAGCCAGAACGTTTCCACGAAACATTGGATCGTATCGAACACGAAGCAGGGCGGTTGGATAAACTGGTGGGTGAGGTTTTAACCCTCTCACGGCTGGAATCCGGTGTACCGCAAGTGATGGATGAATACCTTGATATTCTCGAATTGCTGGACACCGTGGTGGACGATGCGCGTTTTGAAGCACACGCGCTGAATCGTCGCGTGGCTTTTCACAGTGATGTTGAAGATAGTTTAATCATTCAAGCGCATGGCGAATTGTTATACCGTGCTATTGAAAACGTAGTGCGTAATGCTATTCACCACACGCCACCCGATACGTTAGTAACGTTAGGTGTGCATTGCGACATTGCCAAACAAACCTTGCACATTACGGTGGATGATCAGGGTAATGGTGTTCCTGAAACGGAATTGCACACGATTTTTGAAGCATTCCAACGTAGCAATACCAGCCAATCGCGCAATGGTTATGGTTTAGGGTTGGCGATTGCCCGTCGCGCTATTGAAAGCCACGGCGGTACGATTCGTGCGGTTAATCGCCCTGAACGCGGTTTGCGCGTGGAGATTACCTTGCCCGTGCAATAAGTGCAGTGCGTGCTACTGGCTGTGGGCTAAGCAATGTGCTAAATAAGCTGCATTAATCCGGTTTGGATTAGGCAGTTTTTATTCAGGGCTACACGGGGCGCAGTCAGTATGCAAACACACAGCAATTTCACATTTTTAAAGCAGCACAACCCCTTATTTTTTCAGTTAGCCTTTACGGCAGAATTTATTTTCGCCAACGACCCGAATACTACCTTGATTAAATTGCGCCAATTAGGGGAAGCGTTAGCGCAGGACATCGCTTCACGGTGTGGTGTTTGATGAACGCACCACGCAAGCCGATTTGTTATTCAAATTGGATAGGGAAATGCAGCTTGATTCGAGGATTCGGCAGCTTTTTCATACCTT
>CAZEQX010000179.1:0-4099 GCA_964514635.1 uncultured Thiothrix sp. | reverse complement strand
ACCACAACACGGGCGTGCGCGGTTTAGTTTCCATTGCGTGTGCAATTTTGGGCGCAAAGGTTGGGCCTAAACCCAAAGCAGCGGCGGTTAAACTGCAAAATTTCAAAAAACTACGGCGTGTAATACCCTGACGGCGCATTACGTCGTAAAAAGTTTCAAGTTCAGGCATGACTCCTCCCGACTGTGGTTATTCTGTACCAGCGGTAACTCAATAAATGGTTATGCAAAGAACATGCCGTTGATTTATCTATATGAATAAACAGTTTTTTTTAATTTTTAGGCTTGTGGTGGTGAAAATAAAACTTCCAATAAGTCGAATAAGGATGATTACTAAGTTTCCACTTGACTGGTTGTTTGTCTTAGTTTGATTCAAGGTGTATATAATATTTTTACCCTAGAATTGTGCGAATCTCTTGAGTTATCTCAAACAATGATTCGCCATCATGCGTCATTATGTCGATCAGAGAAGATTGTATTTAATTAATTATACTAATTTATATTTTGAATGATTGTTAGTAGAGAAGGATGTTTTGAGATGGATAGCAAAAAAGCCTTTTTCATGCAGCGTTTGAATGACCATATCCAATACCTAGACAAAGTGACCAAAACGATAAAGGGATTAATGGATTTTCATGGCAGTGATTGCCATTGTTGTAAATTGGGTATGTGGCTGGATACTGATGGTAAACAAGAAATTAACGCTTACGCTACGGGGGCGAATCATTTATTTGATACGTTGGTTACGCAACATGAACAGTTTCATGTAATCAGTTCAAGTGTTTTGGAAAAACACCAACAGGGTGATAAAGATAGTGCTTATAAAGCTATGACAGAAATGCATAAATTGTCAGGTCAATTGGTGAGTATTCTTTTGGAAATTGATCGGCAATCAAAATTAGTTAAGCAATAAGCACGTTTAAACAGTTTCAATGTGCCGTACACGCCATGCACGGGTCGAATGAACGGACAATGTGCTGCACACTGATGGGGTCGGTTTCGCCTTCCCGAATGGGGGCGTTGCGTAAAGCTTGTTCTAATGCGCCTGCTTTGCCGTGGCGGTCACGCGGCGAAAAATTCCAACTGGTTGGCGTAATAATTTGATAATTAAGAATGTGTTTGTGCCGTACTTGTACCCAATGCCCTAAACTGCCGCGTGCTGCCTCTACCAAACCCACGCCACTGGCATCATGCGGCAAGGTAAATGCTTGAAAAAACGGTGCACCGATCTGAATCGCTTTGATCCAGTTTTCCATGAAAGGCACGACCAAAGCGAGTTCTAACAGTCGCGCAATGACACGGTTTTGCACATTGCCGCCGGATTGTGCTACCAAATCCCGAATTAACGGGTGTCCAGCCACCATTTGCCGTGCTAACGCGCCTGTTTCCACCACTTTTCCGGCTAAACGCGGTGCTTTATTCCAACTGTAAGCCTCTGATTTGGTGTGATCAGGTAGGGTAATGCCCTCAAATGGGTGCAATGACTCGTCATCGCCAGCCAACCAACTGGCGTGTAAATCCTCACGCATCAGGGCAAACGGTACGCTTTGCACACAGCGCGTTTGCGCTTGCCACACGCCTTGCGCAAAGTGGTGATGTTCCGTGTTTTGTGCCATGCGATACGCGCCGTAGCTCAAAAATTCGTCTGCCGCACGTCCCATTTGTGCCAGTTGTAACGTTTGTGCAAGCTGCAAAAAATGGCGGAAATCGCTCAGTGGGGCTGATGTTTGGTCGCGCCAATGTTCCAGAGCCATTACCGAATCCAACGCTGCAATGGTTTCTAACGTATCGCCAAACAATCTGGTTTCCAAAAAGCGGCGAAACTGCTGTACGCTGGCGAGCAGGCGAATTTTATCGCGTTGGTCAAGTGCTTTACTCACGCCACCGATTTGCAAACTCAAGGTATGCGGCCAATGCCCACCCAATAACCCCAAAATGTGCATAAAAGCTGCTCGTGCAGGCAACGCATCGCGGGTTGCTGTGCCTTTGATAGCGGTGAAACGTTGTGCAGCAGCGGCATACCATGACTCGTTTGCATAGATTTGCCGCGCAAAATCCGGCATGAAAAACAGGTAAAAATGCGTCAAATGATCCGCAAGGTTTTCACACGCCAACATGAGGTTGATGCAATGTTGCGCATTTGCCGGAATGGTGCAATTCGCCATATCCGCCAAAGCGTAAGCTGCCGCGACGGACTGCGACACCGAACAAATCCCACAAATACGCGGTGTAATGACCAAAGCATCGTCGGGTGTTTTACCCTGCAAAATCTGTTCAAAACCGCGATACATGGGCACGCTTACCCATGCTTCACGCACCCGATTGGCATCGCGTTCCAAGCGGATTTCCAAATCGCCTTCCACACGATTGAAAGGCCCCATAATGATACGCGTCATGCCACCAAATCTCGCAGCTTTTGTTTTAACTCATCAAAGTGCGGATGTTTTAAGTCAAATGGCGCATTGGGATAAGCAGTTTTGTAAATTTGATTTAATATGCTTTTATGGTTATCTTTGGATTTGAAGTGCGAACAATCTAAAAATGCTTGGATGCATTTTACTTTTTCTTCATCTAGCGTGGATAGTAGCAATGATTCTAAATAGCCATCTTGTGTGCGTGGATCACAGGTTATGTATAGGTCGCTGATTTCCTTAAATCCTACTGTTTTTATAACTTTTTGCCATGATTGTAACGTGTTGTCATAGCCGCCGTGGATTTGGTCATTTTTGCTGTAGTCAGCATCTATAACAAATAGGAGTTTGTTAATTTGTCCGTCTTGAATGAGTTCTTGTAACTGAGAATAAAACCATGCTTCTGGTTTAAAGAAGTTACTTTTAGTATCAACGCCATAAAATTGAAATACTGTCAAATCTAATTTCAGTTCCGAAATAAGATTTTTGAGTAACCAATTGTCAGTGGCTTTTTTAGCGTGCCCTTCATGTAAAATCGCAACCTTTACCATCCTCGTACCTCATGCCCTTGATCAATACTATTAGTGAATACCTCATAATTCATTACAATGGCTTTGATTTGTTTAGTCTTGTTTTTTACGAGAGTGGTAAAACTAATATCCTGATCTTGTAGTTTTTCTGCTACTCGGCAATAAGACTCAATGCACTCACGGGAATGAGTTGTTGCAAAAACTTGTACATTCATTTCTTTAGAAAGTGTGAAAATAATTTCCCACAGCTTGTCTAGCATGGAGTAATGGATACCATTTTCTACTTCATCAATAAATAAATAACCATTCTCATCAGCATACAAATAAATAATGATGGCGATATATAATTTAAGCCCATCGCCAAAATCACTTATGTCGCGATATTCTTCAGTACCATTTTGGTTGATGGTTTTACATTGGATTTTATCTCCGCCTATGATTTTTATATTTACTATGGATGAATCAAATTGGTTGATTATTTTATACAAACGTTCTTCTTGATCTTTTTTCTGAATGTGTGCAAAGTTATTTTTTATGGTTTGTTGTCGAATGATTGCTGGTCGTAAAAAACTTATATTATCTTTTGTTTTATTGTCGTTTATAAAAGAAGACGTAAAATTGCTCGCTGGAATTGTGCTCGTTTTATCGTCGATTGTTACTTCAAAATTTTTCACACCATTTTCTTGTGTGCAAAACAATGTAGTTTCTCTAATATTGGTCTTTTGCTGACTATCTCGTAATTTACTTGAGATGTTGCTAACTAATTTATCAATATCAAGCGTAAATTGGTAATCATTGATTTCACGCATGTAGTTTGTATCGGCACTCGAAATAAGTAAGTGAGCAAAATTGTCAGAAGCAGCATTGATATAAATCGCTTCGAGCAGCGCAGTTTTGCCGACGTTGTTTTTACCGGAGATGAGATTAACACGCTTGAAGCCTTCAGCTTTGAAATCTTGAAAACATTTGTAGTTTTCTATGTCGATGTATTGTATGAAATGTTCGCTCATTTTACTTGCTCCTTTTAGCGCGAATCCGTGAGATAGTGACGTGATTATGGCGTATATCCGTTAATCGTGCCAATTCGTGGTCATTTCTTTTTCCCCGGTTGGACGACGATGTGGTCGGCGGTGGCATTTTCGCGCACGCGCTTGGGGGTAG
>CAZEQX010000178.1:0-4227 GCA_964514635.1 uncultured Thiothrix sp. | reverse complement strand
CGTGCTGCGCGGGATGCGGAAGTATTCGACCGTGCGTGCCAAGGCAAATGAATTCGGCGGGATAATGCACACATCACCTTTGAAATCGACGAAGCTCTTTTCATCAAAGGCTTTAGGGTCGACGATGGTGCTATTGATGTTGGTGAAAATTTTAAATTCGTTGGCGCAACGCACGTCGTAGCCGTAACTCGATGTGCCATAAGAGACGATCTTTTCCCCGTTGGCGGTGCGAATTTGCCCCGCTTCAAACGGTTCGATCATGCTGTGTTGTTGCGCCATGCGGCGAATCCAATGGTCGGATTTAATACTCATCGTTTGACCCCCACACCGCCTTGGCGCGTGAATGGCACGCTAATAAACGGCAATTTCACCGCGCCGTTGAGGTTGTATTGCAGGCTACGCGATTGCATCGCTTCGGGTGCAAGCTGCATTAACTGCATGAAATCCAACTTGATGGGAATGTTCACAGGCACTTCCTGCCCCGCCCCGATACTCACGCTTTGGTTTTGATCACCCGACGCGACTTGCCGACCGTTCAAACTTAAGCCGTACTGCACGCCTTGTAAGGGGATGGGAAATGCGTTGGGATTAGCGACATTCAACGTGACAATCGCTGTACCTTGCGTCAAGGAAATGTCTTGCAACGCAATGTTCTGAATGGAAACTTTGGGTTGTTCGATAACACCAGGAACACCACTACTGCACGCTTGTAACAGCAGTGCAGTCGCGAAAAGGGCAGAAACTTTTTTTAACATGATCAAATGGGTTCACTTCATGATTTTAATGGTCGGGAACTTGGTGCTGTAATCCTTCGCCTGACGCGCTAGGCGTGCGCTGGCTTTACGCGCAATCTCGTGGTAAAGCTGCGCGATTTTGCTATCAGGTTCGGCGACTACCGTCGGTTTACCACTGTCCGCTTGCTCGCGGATATTCATTGCCAAAGGCAACCCACCAAGGTAATGGACATTGTACTGTTCTGCCATGCGTTGACCACCACCCTCGCCGAAAATATGTTCTGCATGACCACAGTTACTGCACACATGAATCGACATATTTTCCACAATACCCAGAATCGGCACTTCAACCTTTTCAAACATCTTCAGCCCTTTACGCGCATCCAACAACGCAATGTCCTGCGGTGTGGTGACGATAATCGCGCCAGACACAGGGATTTTTTGCGACAAGGTTAATTGCACGTCGCCTGTGCCGGGCGGCATATCGATGACAAGATAATCCAATTCACCCCATTGTGTGTCATTCAGTAACTGTTCCAAAGCTTGCGTGACCATTGGTCCGCGCCAGATCATGGGTTGATCTTCGTCAATCAAAAAGCCAATCGACATGGCACGCACGCCGTAATTTTGCATTGGCTCAATGCTTTTGCCGTCTTTGGATTCGGGCTGACCACTGATACCCAACATACGCGGTTGGCTAGGGCCGTAAATATCCGCATCCAGAATCCCCACTTGCGCACCATCGGCCTGTAACGCCAATGCCAAATTCACCGCTGTGGTCGATTTGCCCACGCCGCCTTTGCCAGACGCGACCACGATCATGTTTTTGATGTGATCTTTACGCTTCACGCTTTTTTGCACGGCATGGGCAATCACTTGCGAAGTGACACTCACATCAACCTCTGCTGCACCCGCTTCCTGCAACGCGCTGCGAATCTCGGTAGCTAACGCTTCACGATAACTGCCCGCTGGATAACCCAGAACCACCTGCACACTCACCTTATCCGCGTCGCATTGAATCGCTTTCACCGCTTTACTGCTGACAATATCTTGCTCGCTGTAACGATCCACCACGCCTTTTAATAGCGTTTCCACCTGTTCCCGCGTCATGCTTGTCATTCTGGACTCCCGATTACTTGAAAAACTGCCAGCGATTCTACACCATCGCCCACACCCCCAAAAATAAACACCCGACCAAGACGGGGAAGCCACACACGCACCCCTTTGGGCACGCTTGTGTTAAGCTTTCAGCTTCGCCAACACCTGACAAAGAATGAGCCATGCCGCAACAACCCGCGTTATTTCATCCACGCACCTTACGCAAGGCTATCGCGCAACAAACCTTCCTCAACGACGGGCAAATCCCCGCGACGGCGTATAAAGTATTAGCAGCATGGCACGCCATGATTGGCGATGGATCGATTCACCAACAAAACGAGAAAAAGCTCCAACCGGAATTTTTCCGTGATATTTGCGGCACAGTGCTAGGCTACAAAAGTTTTAGCCAAAAAGATAAAAAAACCGGACAATGGACATTCGGCGCGGAAGAAAGCAGCGGTAAAGGTTTTGCCGACTTTTGTTTTGGGCACTTTACGGAAAAAACCAAACAACGCCTCGCCCCGTTTGAGTTAAAAGACCCGCGTACTCATAACTTAGACATTGCCATGTTAGGGCGCAAAATGTCCGCTATTGAACAAGCCACCGCGTATGCAGTAAATAGCAAAGGCGAAGCGCAATGGTTTTTGGTATCGAATTGCATTGAAATACGCCTCTATAAATTTCCACATTCCACCACCGTTTATGAAAGCTGGCAGATTGCCGATTTAATCCAACCTGCGGAATATGAGCGTTTCATCTTATTGTTAGGCGCGAAAAATCTCTTATCAGGTGTGACCGCAAAACTGTTTGAACAAAGCCAACAAGTCGAAAAAGACATTACCAATGAACTTTATGCCGAATACCGAGATATTCGCATTAAACTCATCAATGGCATGAAACGTGAAAATGGGCGTTTTAGCCGCCAAAGCATGGTAGCACGCGCCCAAACTTTATTAGACCGTGTGCTATTCATTGCTTTTGCGGAAGACAGGGATTTATTACCAGCTAATACGTTACAGACCTATCTCAATGCCAAAAATGCATTTAATAGCGCGTGGGACATGCTCAAACGCTTATTCAATGACATTAACGATGGTAATAAACAACGGCATATTCCACGTTATAATGGCGATTTATTCAAACCCGATACAGCATTAGAAGAACTCACTATCAGCGATCATTTGCTGGATGAATTACGGCGTTTAATCGCTTATGATTTTGACACCGATATTAATGTTACCATTTTGGGGCATATTTTCGAGCAATCCATTGCCGATTTAGACCAGATTTATGAAGCACTGGACGAGCACAATGAATTACAACTCGCCCAACAAAAACACGGCACAAGCGGTAAACGCAAACAAGATGGCGTGGTTTACACACCCGACTTTATCACCACTTGGATGGTAAAAAATACCCTAGGTGCGTATTTAACCAAATGTCAACAACACATTACACACGCACCAGAATCCTTATTGTGGTGGCAAACGTATCGGGACATTCTCGCTAAAACCCGCGTACTTGACCCTGCTTGTGGCAGTGGTGCATTTTTAGTAGCAGCATTACATTATTTAAAACAAGAATACGCCACGGTAAATCAACGCCTTGAAACACTGGGCGAAAAAGGTGATTTATTTGCAAAAGAATTGAATCATGACATTCTCAACAACAACTTGTTTGGGGTCGATATTAATGCCGAATCGGTAGAAATTGCCCGTCTTTCCCTGCATTTAGCCACAGCGGAAAAAGGCAAACCGCTGACTTCATTGCGTGAAAACATCAAGCAAGGTAATAGCATTGTCGATGATAAAGCTATCGATAAACGTGCTTTTAACTGGTTTGGGCGTTTTAAAGAATTTGACGTAATCCTAGGAAACCCACCCTATGTACGGCAAGAACGCCTCACCCCCATAAAACCGTATTTAGAAACCAATTACCAAACCTATCATGGTGTAGCTGATCTATACACTTACTTTTTTGAGTTAGGGTTAAACCTACTCAAAAAGGGCGGCATGATGGGTTATATCAGTTCAGGAACATTCTTCCGTACAGGCAGTGGTGAAAACCTGCGGAACTTTTTGAGCATTAAAGCCAATTTAAAAACCGTGGTCGATTTTGGCGATTTACAAATCTTTGAAGGTGTCACGACTTACCCCGCTATTTTGATTTTAGAAAAACCGCAACACAGCCGTAAAAACGCGCCAGAACAAGCCTTTAGCTTTTTGAACGTGCAATCGAATAGCATTGATGCGCTAGTGAGTGAACTCAATGATGGCAGTTTTGGCACAATGCCACAAAACAAACTCGCCTCCGACGGCTGGCGATTAGAAGACGAACGCCTACAAGCCTTACGCAGCAAAATCACCAAAGGCAAACCCACGCTCAAAGAAACCTA
>CAZEQX010000177.1:0-4314 GCA_964514635.1 uncultured Thiothrix sp. | reverse complement strand
ATTAGTAATCACACTTATTGCCACTACTAGGCTTTTCATAGTCTTGCATTTCGGCTATGTTGGGTAAGTGTGTGTTTATTAGAGGAGCTTGCTGATGAGTCGTGTCTACTCGTTTCACCGCTTTTTCATGGCGGTGTGTGTCATTCTGTTCAGCCTTTGCTTTGCTAACGCCGCCGTTGCGGATAGCGAAACCAAACAAGCCAATTTAGCAACGGGCGTGAAACTCAGTTATGTTGAATCTGGTCCTAAAAACGCGCCTGTGATTATTTTCCTGCACGGTGCGACCGATTCCAGCCATTCTTGGTCATCCACCACCCCGTATTTAGACAGTCAATACCATACTTACGCGCTGGATCAACGCGGGCACGGCGATTCCGACAAGCCTGCCTATGGTTATACCGTGCCACAAATGGCGGAAGATGTGATCGCTTTCATGGACCGTGAAAAGGTAAACAAAGCTGTGATCGTTGGGCATTCGATGGGCAGTTTGATCGCGCATCAAGTCGCCTCCGTTTACCCAGAGCGCGTGAATAAGCTGGTGTTAATTGGTTCTGCACCAACCGCGTCGGGGAATGCGGTATTGCGTGATTTGTGGGCCACGACCATTGGCACAAGCACTTTCCAAGACCCGATTGACCCTGCATTTATTGAAGCATGGCAAACAGGCCCAAACCCAGTTGACCCCGCTTTCTTTAGTAAAGTATTGAGCGAAACCGCCAAAGTCCCCGCGCGGGTTTGGAAAAACATTTTCCGGTTGTTGGAAACGGATAATCACGCCTACTTCCTGAAAGACATTACCGCCCCCGTTATGATTATTTGGGGCACGCAGGATGCTATTTTCTCGCAAGCGGATCAAGATGCCTTAATCGCTGCCTTGCCAACGGGTGCGCAATTCGTACCGTTTGCAGGCGCGGGGCATAATGTGCAGTGGGAACAACCGCAAGCTGTCGCTAATTCCATTCAAACCTTCCTAGCGCAATAACGGGCAAACCGTTAAAGCGATTCCCCCAACCCACGCCGCTATTGTGCCTGATGGTAGAATAGCGGCGCGGGTTTCCGCTATGATGCGCCTCCTGTCATCCCAAGAGTCGCATACCATGTCCTTTGCCACCTTAAATTTGCCGGAAGCTCAACTGGCGAACCTTGCCAATCTTGGCTACGAAAAAATGACCGCGATTCAAGCGCAAGCCCTGCCACACGCATTGCAAGGCGCGGATTTAATCGCACAAGCCAAAACAGGCAGTGGCAAAACCGCCGTATTCGCCATTAACTTATTGGCAAAGCTCGACCCACAAAATTTCGCCGCCCAAGCCTTAGTGTTATGCCCCACCCGCGAACTCAGCACGCAAGTGGCGAATGAAATCCGCCGTTTAGCACGTTATCAGCCGAATATTAAAGTCGTGACTTTATGCGGCGGGCAACCACTTGCCCCGCAAGCCGCGTCACTAGAACACGGCGCACACGTTATTGTTGGCACACCGGGGCGAATTAATGACCACCTCGGCAAGCGCACGCTGGATTTATCAGGGATTCACACTGTTGTGTTGGACGAAGCCGACCGCATGTTAGAAATGGGTTTTTTGGATGACATGGAAACCATTATTCGCCAAACACCAAAATTCCGCCAAACCTTATTATTTTCCGCGACGTATCCTGACGATATTAAAGCCTTGAGCGCACAATTCCAGCGTAATCCAATAAAAGTCAAAGCCGAATCCGTGCATCAAGCTCACGTCATTGCGCAGCACAGTTTCTTGTGTGAAAAAAGCCAGCGGCTTGCCGCGTTAGAAACCTTATTAGCGCATTTCAAACCACGTTCAGCGGTGATTTTCTGCAACATGAAAGTCGGCGTGCGCGAAATCACCGAACATTTGCTGCAACTGGGTTTTAGCGTCAAAGCCTTGCACGGCGAAATGGAACAGCGCGACCGCGATGAAGTGTTTGTGCAATTCAAACACCACAGCTTCAACTTTTTAGTGGCTACCGATGTTGCGGCACGCGGTTTAGACATTGAAGACTTGCCCTGCGTGATTAACTACGAATTGCCGCACGACCCTGACATTTATATTCATCGCATCGGGCGCACCGGACGCGCTGGTAAAGAAGGTTACGCCATCAACCTCCTAACCGATGCAGAACGCCACAAGCTCGCCGATATTGGCATTGCCCAACAAATCGACCTTGATTTTGAAGTGATTTCCGCTATCGACGGTTCAACACTCATGCCACGCCCTGCCCCGAACGTAACGCTGTGCATTGCAGCGGGGCGCAAGGAAAAAGTTCGCGCAGGCGATATTCTCGGCGCACTCACTGGCGCGGGCGGCATTGATGGCAAAGCTGTGGGTAAAATCGATGTATTGGACTACGCGGCTTATGTTGCTATCGAACGTCAAAGCGCGAACCAAGCCTTATCTTGCTTACTGAATGGCAAAATCAAAGGGCGTAAGTTCAAGGTTAAAAAACTGTAAGGGAAGTGGCAGGCGCGGCAAAAATCGCTACTATATATTCACCTCCTCAAACCTCCGATAGTAGAGCTTGTATCACATGAATAGTTTGGAATGGCGCGTTACCGCATCATTAGCGGCGGTGTACGCTGTGCGCATGTTAGGTTTGTTTATGATTCTGCCCGTTTTCGCGCTATACGCGGAAAGCTTACCCGGCTACACACCTGCGATGGTAGGGTTGGCGATTGGGATTTACGGTTTAACCCAAGCGATTTTCCAAATTCCTTTGGGCGTACTCTCCGATAAAGTCGGGCGCAAACCCGTGATTATTGGTGGCTTAATGGTGTTCGCCTTGGGTAGTGCGATTGCAGCAATGGCGCATTCCTTATGGCTGATTGTGTTTGGGCGAGCAATCCAAGGTTTAGGCGCGGTTGCAGGTCCTACGATGGCATTAGCAGCGGATTTGACCCGCGAAGAAAATCGCACACGCATCATGGCGGTGATTGGCATGACCATTGGTATGTCATTCATGGGAGGCATGATTTTGGGGCCAATCATTAGCGGTTTCCACGGTTGGGGCGTGCCGGGAATTTTCTGGAGCACTATGTTGCTGGCCTTTGCGGGCATTGCCTTAGTGGTTTTTGCCGTACCAACACCTGTACACAGCACACAACACCGTGACGCGGGAATTATCAAAGGTTACTTGAGTATTGCCTTAAAAAATGTCGCGTTATTACGCATGAATGCAGGAGTTTTCATTTTGCATTTGGTGATGACGGCGAACTTCCTCGTTTTGCCCCCCATTTTCGAGCACGATTTGGGCTTGCCACGCATTGAACATTGGAAAGTTTATTTACCGATTTTTGCGGGTTCATTCATACTATCGATTCCACTGATTATTATTGCGGAAAAGAAACACAAAATCCGTAGCTTGTTATTAGGCAGTACGGTGGCGTTGATTATTGCGGAATTGGTAATGGCCTTGGGTTATACCCACATTGGTCTGTTACTGGCAGCGTTTTTCCTGTTCTTTATCGGCTTCAACTTTTTGGAAGCCGTACAACCGTCGTTAGTTGCGAAATACTCGGATGTCAGTACCAAGGGCACGGCAATGGGGATTTTCAGCAGTTCGCAATTCTTTGGGATTTTCGCGGGAGGCTCACTCGGCGGTTTGATTAATCACCAATTCGGCACAGAAGGCGTGTTCCTGTTCAGCGCATTGGTGGTAGCTCTGTGGCTAATTTTAGCACTGCAACTGCCCCAACCAACATTTTACACCAGTCGCGTGCTGCGCCTTGACCCACGTTTATTCACCGACAAAGAACGTTTAATGACCGAATTACGCGCCATTGCAGGTGTCAAAGAAGTTGCTGTGGTCGTGGAAGAAGGTGTCGCTTATCTGAAAGTTGACAAAAATAGTCTGGATGAAAACGCACTCCGTGCATTCGCCGCGCCAGCAGCGTAAAATAGACCAGTCTAGCCGTTCTAGTTGTAATTAGTTGATTAAAGTAGAGTAAGTAAGGATTAAGCAATGGCACGCGGAATTAATAAAGTCATTCTCGTTGGCACACTAGGGAAAGACCCTGAAGTGAAATACATGCCCAGTGGTGGTGCGATTACCAACATCACTATCGCCACCAATGACTCGTATAAAGACAAAAACACAGGCGAGAAAAAAGAAATCACCGAATGGCATCGCGTGGTTTTCTTCAATAAATTAGCCGAAATTGCGGGCGAATACCTGCGTAAAGGCCAACAAGTTTATATCGAAGGCAGCTTACGCACGCGCAAATGGCAAGGTCAAGACGGTCAAGACCGCTACACCACGGAAATCGTTGCCAATGACATGCAAATGCTGGGCGGACGTGCT
>CAZEQX010000176.1:0-4339 GCA_964514635.1 uncultured Thiothrix sp. | reverse complement strand
CTCCGCAATTTATCCGCGTGGGTATTTGTCACCGACGGCGAACAGCTCGAAGCCATTTCTATACCTGCACCCGATGCTTGAGGCGTGGCCTCAGGGTGCGTAAAAATTGCCAGAGCGCGATATTGCACTGCAATAAAACTTTATCGACGTGTCACAAACTTGTAAGATAGGCGCACTCCTATTGATTTGTCTAAAATATAAGCGAGAGCAATCATGCTGAACGCTCATTTGTCCCCCGGACCATTGCCATCGCGGATGCAACTCACCCCTGATGGAAAGTTGAAGCACTTCCTGACCATTGAAGGTCTTTCCCCTTTGTTACTGGAAGAAATCCTTGATCGTGCTGAACAATTTGTCAGCCTTGCCGATAAGCAACAGAAAAAAGCTCCGTTGCTACGCGGTAAAACGGTGATGAATTTGTTCTTTGAGAACTCCACACGCACCCGCGTCACCTTTGAAATTGCCGCCCAACGGCTCGGCGCGGATGTGATCAATCTCGACATTCGCACCTCCTCCACCGCCAAAGGCGAAACCTTGTTGGATACCGTGCGTAACCTCGAAGCCATGAACGCGGATATGTTTGTGGTGCGCCACGAACACGCAGGGGCAGCGCATTTCATTGCGCGTTACTGTGCGCCACACGTTGGGGTTTTGAATGCAGGCGACGGTCGCCATTCACACCCGACGCAAGCCATGCTCGACATGCTAACCATTCGCCAAAAGAAAGGCAGTTTCCAGCCGCTAAAAGTGGCAATTGTGGGCGATGTATTGCACTCGCGGGTGGCACGTTCCCAAATCCATGCGTTAAGCACGCTTGCGACGGGGGAAATTCGCGTGATTGCGCCGAAAACGCTCGTACCAGCGGGTTTGGAACGCATGGGCGTACACGTTTACCACAATATGGAGGCGGGTTTACGCGACGTGGATGTGGTGATTATGTTGCGCTTGCAACGCGAACGGATGCAAAGCGCGTTACTGCCATCCGAACGCGAATTTTTCAAACTGTATGGCTTAACCGAAGCCCGTATGGAATTAGCCAAACCCGATGCGATTGTCATGCACCCCGGCCCAATTAACCGTGGCGTGGAAATTGATTCGCAGGTGGCAGACGGCAACCAGTCGGTGATTTTGGAACAAGTAACCAATGGTATCGCGGTACGCATGGCAGTCATGTCGATGATTATGGGTTCGGGTTCTGGCAATGTTGGGGGTGGGCTGTGAGTTTACTGATTCGCAATGCGCGAGTGATTGACCCGCAATCGGGCTTAGATGGTCAACGCAATGTACTGATTCAAAACGGACAAATCACCGCCTTAGCCGAAGCATCCGCTGGATTTAGTGCGGAACAGGTGATCGATGCGTCTGGTTTGTGGCTGTTTGCAGGCGTGATTGACCTCGCCGCGTGGCTGCGTGAACCGGGTTTGGATTACAAGGCAACGCTGTATAGCGAAACCCGCGCCGCCGCCGCAAGTGGCGTGACCACGTTATGTTATCAACCCGAACCGGGCGCGAATTTCGACACTGCCGCGCAAGTCAAACTGATTGAGGAACTCAATCACCGCGCAGGTTTTGCCCATGTCGCGGTATTGGGTAATCTCACCCAAAGCTTAAAAGGCGAACAGCTCAGTAACATGGGCAGCTTGAAAAAAGCCGGATGCGTGGGTGTTACCAATGGCTGGCAACCGTTCCATAGCCTGCAAACGTTGCGTCGGGCAATGGAATACGCCGCAACCCACGATTTGACCGTGTTCGTTTACCCGATGGAACACGCGCTCGCCGCTGGTGGCTACATGCACGAAGGCGAAGTTTCCGCCCGTTTAGGTTTCCCCGCGATTCCCTCCGCTGCTGAAACCGTAGCAGTCGCACAAACCTTAGCCTTAGCCAGCCACACAGGTGCGCGAGTTCACATTTGCCGTTTGTCCACCCGTTTGAGCGTGCGTTTAATTCGCCAAGCCAAAGAAAATGGCGTGCATGTCACGGCTGATGTTGCGGCTCATCAATTGTTTTTAACCGAAATGGATGTGTCGGACTTTAACCCCTTGTGCCACGTTATGCCGCCACTGCGTTCAGCGCGTGACCGTGATGCCCTGCGTGAGGGCTTAGCCGACGGCACGATTGATGTGATTTGTTCGGACCATCAACCGCACGAAATCGATGCTAAACTTGCGCCATTCCAGCAAACCGCACCGGGGATTTCCAGCCTCGAAACGCTATTACCGTTGAGCTTGCGTCTGGTGGAAGAAGGCGTGTTGTCATTGCCGGAAGCCTTGCGCAAAATTACGGTGAATCCAGCACACATTATCCACAGCCCAGCAGGACAAATCGGTGTGGGCACACCCGCCGACTTGGTGTTGTTTGACCCGCAAGCCTTGTGGGAATTGGATGTGACACGCATGTACAGTGCGGGCAAAAACACACCATTCATGGGCTGCAATTTCAATGGCGCGGTACAACGCACCTTGTTGGCAGGGCAAACGGTATTCCACCGTGTAGCGAGTTAAGAAACGGAAGATTTAACCAGCATCTATGTTTGAAATTGCTTTGTATCAGCCGGAAATTCCCCCGAATACTGGCAACATTATGCGTTTGTGCGCGAATACGGGCTGCCGTCTGCATTTAATTCATCCATTGGGTTTTTCTTTGGATGAAAAACAAGTGCGTCGCGCGGGTATGGATTACCGCGATTTAGCCGTTGTGCAAGAACACGACAGCTTTGCCGCGTTCAATGTCGCTATGCAAGGGCGGCGTGTGTTCGCCTTAAGCACCAAATCGCGCACTAATTACAGCGATGCCAACTTCCAAGCGGGTGATGTATTGCTGTTTGGCCCAGAAACACGCGGTTTGCCCGAAGCTTTGCTACTGAGTTTGCCGGATGAGCTGAAATTACGCATTCCCATGTTACCCGACAGCCGCAGTTTGAACCTGTCCAACAGCGTGGCGGTGGTGGTGTATGAAGCTTTGCGTCAATGCAGTTTCCCCGCTTTGGGCTGACGTTTCATCCCACATGGATTGCTGTTATCATTGATAGCATCTTCAAGTAAGGGGATGCTTATCATGCCTGATTTAATCGTGCGCAAACTAGAACCAGAAATCATTGAAGCCTTGCGCCAGCGTGCGGCGCGGAATGGGCGTAGTGCCGAAATGGAACACCGTGCCATTTTGCGTGATGTGTTACTGGTGCTAAAAAAACGCAGCCTTGCCGAAGTATTAACCACCATACCCAACGTGGGGCAAGACAGTGATTTTGCGCGAGTGCAAGGCCAACAACAGGTCGTCGTGGATGTATTTGCTTGATACGAATGTGATTAGCGAAATACGCAAAGGTGAACGTGCCAATGCTGGCGTGCGGGCATTCTTTCAACAAGCCATTGCTAATCAAGAAAAATTATTTTTATCGGTCGTGACCATTGGGGAATTACGCCGTGGTATTGAGTTGATCCGTTACCGTAATGATCATGCACAAGCGCAACAATTGGAACAGTGGCTGGATACCATTCTGAGCCAATACTGTGATTACATTATCGACATTGACAGCGATATTACACAGTTATGGGGTCGTTTGCGCGTACCGCATCACGAGCACGAATTGGACAAATTGATTGCGGCTACCGCTATCCTTTACGATTTAACTGTCGTCACCCGTAATGTGCAAGATTTCGCGGGTACTGGCACTCACTTACTGAACCCATTCTCTTGACTTCCTCCCCTAGCTGAAGCAAGGGGATTCCTGATTCATCGACAACTGGACAAAGACACCGAAATGCCGTTATCACTAACATTGTCTCCAAAGGCTAACACCGCCAGTCCGGCGGCTAAAATGTTACGCGCTGCATTAACGTCACGGTCATGGGCTGCACCACATTCAGGGCATTCCCACGACCGCACGTCCAGCGGCATGTTTTCTTTCACGAATCCACAACAAGCACAGCGTTTGCTGGACGGGAAGAACCGTCCAATTTCAACGTATGTCCTACCAGCCCAGTTAGCCTTGTATCCAAGCTGTCGGGTGAACTCACCCCAGCTTGCATCCGCAATGTGTTTGGCTAGTTTCGGGTTCTTAATCATGTTTTTCACGGCGAGGTTTTCAACACAGATCACTTGGTTCTCGTTAATCAATCTGCGGGACAACTGGTGCAAGTTGTCCATTCGGCAATCGGCGATTTTCGCGTGAATACGCGCCACTTTGGCTTTAGCTTTCAACCGATTCTTACTGCCAAGTTTTTTCTTGGCAAGACGGCGTTGATATTTTGCCAATTTAGTCGCGTATTTCGCGGTGTGGCGGGAATTGCCGGATTTAAAACCATCGGACGTGGCGAACAAATCCTTGATGCCCACGTCA
>CAZEQX010000175.1:0-4349 GCA_964514635.1 uncultured Thiothrix sp. | reverse complement strand
CCGCATCTTGCGTACCGTCTTTGTCCGTATCCAGCCAAACGCGGTTGCCGATTTCGGTAGGTGAAGGGGGACACATGATCTCAAGCTCACCCAAACCACTGGCTTTACCAAAACCGCCATCAGCCAAACTGTCCATGATGCGGAAATAATCCGTCCGGCTACCATTTTTTGCATCCAACCAATGCAAACCTTGCGTGAAATAAGAGTCAGGATCACCACCCGAATGGCTAGGTGAAAAAGGGTCAAACACGGTCGATACCATTTCCCCAGTCCCCTTCAGATAAAGAATACCGCCTAACGCCCCGTCCGTATTATCGCCATTGATGTCATCAAAGTATGCGCCATTGTTTTGCGGCCCATTACTACTGGCAAAATTGACCGCACACTGCGCACTGCCTTCCAGATGGAATACGCCCGCACTGTCTTTGCAAAAATGCACCAAATCCCCCACCGAACGTCCATCAAGACTTTCTGTAGTATCAGAAACGGCCCAAGACTGCTCACGACCTACCTGCTGAGAAAACCGATCCATCAAGGCAATCGTCATGCTTTCATCTTCGGCAAATGCAATATCTGACACAATCGGCACAGCATGGAACATAATCCACTCCGTACTGCTTGTTAAACCGTAGTCATCCCACGAATCCCGCCACGGATGCCATTGCCAATAATAGCGTGCGCTACCATCAGGGCTGATTCTGTCCCCACCACGGTTGTAGTTCAGATTCAGATTAGCGACGTTAGTAAACCCAGCAGCCACATTATTCGGGTCAAATGACACAACATACGCTGTCAAATCACTCGACAAAACCGAACTAGAGGCATCACATACACCACCTAAATACCCCTTATCGCGGTAAAAAGTTAAAGCAAATGGACGAAATACCCCACCACTACAACTGGGAATACCGTTTGCACCATCAAGTGCATATTGCTGCACACTGCCAGGAAAAGCATTGCTATCCAGCGTTGCATCCATCCGAATCAAAGCACGTTGGTGTAAATTCACCGCCCACAATTGCTGATTATCAGGGGTTAATTCCAAACCACCCAAACCGACTTTACCCACCTTACCAAAGGTATCCAAATCGATACTGGGTTGACCAGGATCAGCCGGAATCACATAATCGCTCCCTAACCCCGTATTGCCCGCATCGGATGCACAAGACGCGCTGCGGCATACCGTTCCCAAATCAATGGCTGCTCCACCGTTGGATGGGGTTAAACCTTGTAAATTAAAACCGCGTTCATAACTAATACCTGAGCCGGATGCAGCACCGATGTAAATCGTTCCCAACCCATCTTTTAACCCTGCGTGACGCTTAAGAAACGCGGCTTGGAACACCCGTTGGCGCGTTCTGTCAAACGCCAATCCCCAAGTACTGCCCAGTTGTGCTTTGGTCATGACAGCCTGATTATTCGGCGACGATATACCCGAAGTGGAGTATGGAAAACGGTATAAAGCCCCAACATTCGCATTGCTTCCCGTGCCATCACCGACGTGTTGCGCCGGAACAAGCAAGTCAGGATCGGCAGAACAATAATCAGCCGGATAATTGAGCGCGAAATTCACATTGGTTTGTGGCGCACTCACGAATTGCACATTGGTATGATTATCTGTACCAAAACTTGCGGAATAATCCAACGGTAATGTCGTATTGAACACCACGCGCGAATTGCCACTACAGCCTGTCAAGGTATATTGTCCGAGCGTCGCGTCATCCGCAGAAGTCGTGGTAGAACCGCTTCCCCCTGCACTATCCGTACAGGAAACGGCAACGCCCCCAACCCCGCGTTCGTTAAAACCCGATGAATTATCTTGTGTACCATTAGCATTGAAGTCGCGGAACACTTTGCCGGAGATGTCGGCATAAGCAGCATGTGAAGCAAGCATTAATACGCCTACCCCCATACCTCGCATTAAGGAAGAGTATGTCTTACTCACGTTGTATTTGCCCTTGTTTATTGTTGTATAGGGAATGCCCCAATTCGCCTAATTTTTATAAATGCTTAATTATGCTACCACAGTTCAGGCGAAAACATAAACAACTAAAAAGACAAAAGGCCACCTTTTCATCACTTTAAATTGAGAAAAATAACCCTCAACCCATTTAGCTTTGGTCTGTCCAATTAACCACAAGTCTTACCGTAACTTTTGCTTTTTAAAGGAAGTTGTTAGAGTTACGCGCTTTGGCAGCGGGTGATGAGTCATGCTGGAATTTTGGCAGACGGTGGTATTTTCCTTGTCGGTAACAGGGCCGATTTTTATTCTGTTGGCATTGGGCGTGTGGCTAATGCAACGAGAAGCAGTGAATGAAGCCTTTGTGGAGGTGGGTTCGCGCTTAGTGTTTACCTTAGCATTACCATCGTTATTATTTGTGAGCATTGCGAAAACCGAAATCGGCGCGGCAGCGAATTTGCAATTAATCGTTTACGCCATCGTTGCTATGACCATTATTTTCGTGGTGTTGGAAACATTAGCGCAGTTTGCGATCAAACCCGCCTGTGACCGTGGCGTGGTCGTACAAGGCGCGTTTCGCTCGAACATGGGGATTATTGGTCTGGCCTATTGCGTGAATGCGTATGGTGATAAGGCACTCGGCGCGTCGTCTTTATATTTAGGCTTAATGACCATTCTATTCAATATCTTTGCGGTTATTACCCTGAGTCGCTCACTGCACCAGCATAAGGGTGTGCTTGGGATTGTGCGTGGAATCGCTACCAACCCCTTAATTATCGCCATTCTACTGGCCTTCCCTTTTGCCTTTTGGCAAATTCCTGTGCCAGATATGGTGCTGAAAGCGGGCAATACCATCGCGGACATGACACTACCATTGGCATTATTGTGTACGGGGGCATCACTGGATTTCCACACCATGCGCCAAGAAATGGGCAATACCTTACTGGCGACGTTCAGCAAGTTAATCATCGTCCCCGTCTTGTTCACGGCGGGTGGTTGGTGGTTTGGGTTTCGTGGCATTGATTTAGGCATTTTGTTGCTGATGTCATCCGCTCCCACCGCCGCAGCCAGTTATGTCATGGCACGGGCAATGGGGGGCAATGCAACACTGGCGGCGAATACGATTGCACTAACCACATTGGGTTCATTATTCACCACCAGTTTGGGCATTATGTTATTAAAAGGGCGAGGTTTAATGTAATGGACACGTCGGGCTTTGCACTTGTGAGCGAATCGCTGCAATGTCAGCGTTTTGAATAAAGTCGGGAATATTGCCAAAGACGCTGTGATAGCCGAAGTCTCCTTGCTGCATTTCGGTAATCGCTTGCGCTTTTGTCCAATTCTGGCAAACCATGCGATACATAGCGACCACTAGCCCTGTGCGATCCGCACCGTGCAAACAATGCACCAGAATAGGCTTTTCGGCGTGGGTAATCACGTTTAAGGCCTGTACGACTTTATCCGCATCCAAAGCACTGGCAAATAACGGCACATTATGCAAAGTTAAATCCACATCCGACGTGGGTACATCTTTGTGATACAAACGCAAATCCAGCACCTCACCAATACCATGTTGCTTTAATTCTTTAAAATCATTCACATAAGGTTGGGCAGAACGGTATAACAGCGGGCTGACCTGGTAAAAATTCTGCAATGGCGTATCCCCAATCGGCTGCGCCCATGTCGCGGGGCGTTCGTCCGCTGTCGTTGTTGTCAGGTAACATAAAGCCAGAATCGCTAACCAATACCGCATCGTTCACCACTATTTCGTTAGGTTTATAACATTGATAATGGCTAGTATCTTATCCATTTATGGAGCTTATGTCGGGTTATTTTTTGCGGCATTGTTAGCAGCAACACTGATTCCGGCGCAATCGGAAAGTGTGTTGGTCGGTTTGCTATTAAGCAAACAATTCGTGCCGTGGTTATTGGTGGCGGTGGCGACGCTGGGGAATACATTGGGTTCGGTGCTGAATTGGTGGTTAGGGCGTTCGTTGCAGCGCTTTCAGCACAAACGTTGGTTTCCGGTGAGCGAAGCGGCATTACACAAGGCGCAAACGCATTTTCAGCGTTACGGTTATTGGTCGTTATTGCTGAGTTGGTTGCCGATTGTGGGTGATCCGTTGACCATGATTGCGGGGGTATTGCGCGTGCCATTACTGCCATTCGTCTTGCTGGTTGGTGCAGCGAAATTAACACGTTATGCATTGCTGGCGTGGCTTGCTACTTAACGCGCGTTTTTTGCCATTACCCCCAGTTTTTGTGCTATCTCATTGCGGTGGTGCAGCAAAGTACCGATACTTACATACCTACCAGTATGTTTGTATAGGATGTGTTATGAGCCAAGCGGCTGCGCCAGCGGCAAATCCCAATCCCTCTCCCAGTAAGT
>CAZEQX010000174.1:0-4349 GCA_964514635.1 uncultured Thiothrix sp. | reverse complement strand
TTCCACTGCGGGTATCCACCGCCCGCAGCAGAACCGAGAACCAGTATGTACAAGGATTTAAACCTTATAGATTAACGGTTCATGATGTACAGGTTGATTTCAAAACCGTAACGCATTTCTTTGAACGCTGGTTTTGTCCATTTCAGTGATTTTTTCATAACTCTCTCCTTCTCATAGGGTTAGGTGAGCTTGCATTGTTACACAACACAGGTTGGATAAAGGTTGGTGGTTTCAAAAAAAGCTGGAGAAAATCCCCAGCTTAAACGACGTAGGAGTCAGTCTGAAACTGCTTAGAACGAGAACATTGCACCAACCGACACACTGCCGGATTTATCACTATTACCAGCAACAGTGCTTTTTTGGTTGGACACTTCACCGACCAATGTGAGGTTATCCGTTAAGCTATGATATGCACCCAAGGTCACACGATCATTTTTCAGCGGATTCAACTTGGTTTGCTTGCTTTGTGAGTAGTTCACACCCAAACGGGTTTTGTTAATTTTGTAAGAGGCTTGCGTCATGTAGCCTTTGACTTTTTCCGCTTCGCCAGATGTGCTGTCAAAGCCTGGGTAGATAATGCCGCCTAAGCCTAAAGTATCCATGCCTTTGCCTTGGTAGGCAGATGCTGCGAAACTTGCGTTATTCACATCCACTTTACCGTAAACATCAATACCTTGGATCTCAGACTCTTTACCAGAAGCCAGCTTCACTTTTTGGCTTAAACCACTGGTAGACACATGACCTTTAACACCATTGCCTTTATCCCAGTCATAGCTCAACTTACCGTGGAAACCGGGTTGGCCTGCATCGCCAGTAGACACAACGTTTGTCAACTGCACCGCACCAGGGGATTCTTGGCCATCAACAGGGTTAAATACCCCAACAGTTGCCTGTAAACCGCTTTTGGTTTTCGGACTTGTCCAGTTAATTTGAGCTAAACGGTCGGTATAGACGTAGCCATAACCCAAACCACCCAACGTAGTATGACCAGGGCCTGCGGACGTGAACATTGCGCCCGTACCTTGCAATGACATATCACCAATAACCGAGTCAAAGCCAAACAGACCGAAATCACGACCTGCTTTCACCGTACCCATCTTGTCATTACCGAAAGTCAAATAGACTTGGCGAGCATCAACAGTGGAGAAATCAAGCGCATCACCCGCAAAACCGTTACCATCTTGGGAATCAACGCCGTAGTAAACGTTCACATTACCACTAACGTCATAGCCATTTTGGTTAGTTTTAGCACTGAAGTTCAATGCAGCAGGCAACAAACCATTGGAAACACTGTGAGTGTTGTCATTATTGAATGTGCCAGTATCTGGGTCCAAGCAAGCCAATGCTGCCATTGTCGCACTACCAGACTTCAGTTTGCTGGTATCACAAGTGGTTACATTGTAATAAGTGTTGACGTTGCCGCCTAAGCTCAGATCCCAATCACCCGCTTTCCAGCTTGCCGCTTGTGCAGAATTAACGCTTAATGCACCCAAAGCAGCAGTGATCGCCAACGCGATAGTATGTTTACGCATAAGTCAGTTCTCCTCTCTCCGAAACGATATGTTGTTTAAAATAAACCTTATCGGTGCGATTGATGCTAAAACGCCACAGGTTGGAAAAAGGTTGGCTGAGTTTAATGATTTTGATAACAAAAAAGAGGACTACCGTTAATCGGAAGACAAGAACCATTACAAACAGCATGAAAAATAAATATTCAATATAATCAATTGCTTAAAAATATTTAACAATTTATGATTCACACCCAATGAAAATCCAATGTTAGGATTAACTTTTAATTTTTGCTGGTCGAATATTTGAATGTTATGAGCTTTTCATCTAGGAATTTGCGTGATAATCTAATGCTTCAATGGGCTAGGAGTATCTGCAATGGCTGATGCTACCACCCAAAAGGTTGGGAAAAGGTTGGGAGGCCAATTCTCCATCTGTATAAAAGCTTTTACGCAGGAGGAGGCGTATGGAGCACACAAGTTTGGCGACATCTGATTTATCGCATCGTCGACGCACCATAGAAAACCAGTGGAATCGTTTCGTCACCAGTAGCACTACTGGTAGCAACTTCCCCAAAACCGATGACATTCGTGATGACATTATGTCGTCATGGCAGCGCAGTGCTCAATTCATCAAGCCCCGGCAATTCCATCACCCGTTGGAAAGAGTCTTTGCTTTGCCAAGCTGCACAGCGCGAACAAGAGCAAATGATGCAATTGGCGAAGGAAGGTTCATTAGTCGTGGCTATTGCAGACCCGCAAGGACGTTTGCTGTGGACTTTTGCCAGTAATCACATGCGTAAACGCGCTGAAAACGTGAATTTCACGACAGGCGGACGCTGGGATGAGCATTCCGTAGGCACAAATGCCGTGGGTTTATCACTGAAACTGCGCCGTTCTGTCACCGTGTTTTCGTGCGAACACTACTTACCATTTATCCATGATTGGGTTTGTTATGCCGCGCCCATTATTCACCCACAATCGGGCGAAGTGGTCGGAAGCCTAGATTTATCAACCACTTGGAATCGACACACACCACTAGGTCAAGCAGCCGTAACCGAACTAGCACGCTCGATTGCGCGTTGTTTGCCACAACATTTGCCACGCGCTGAGCTGGAAATCCACGCATTAGGGCAACCGCGCATTTTATTTCGTGGCAAACCATTGAATTTACCCATGCGCCAAGTGGAAATTCTGTGCTTGTTGGCGTTGAATCCCCAAGGGTTGACCCTAGAAGGGTTTCACGCGGCACTGTATGGGGACTTGCCCGTTTCCACCACCACATTGAAAGCGGAGCTGTCGCACTTACGCCGCTTGCTAGATGGGCAAATCGGTTCGCGTCCGTACCGCTTGCAGATGCCCGTGTGGGCAGACTTCATTCAAGTTTGGCAGGCTTTACGTCAGCAACAGACCAATGAAGCTTTCTCCTTGTACCGTGGCTCATTCTTACCTCATTCTGCGTCGCCAGAATTGGAAGAATGGCGGCACTGCATTGATGCGGTCATGGGACAAGCGTTGGATTCTTGCCAAGACCCAACCATGCTCATGGACAAACTCTGCCACAGCACGTCCGGCAGTGAGTTGGTTCGCGAACGCCTGTCGGAATTGGTTGTTCGCCGTTAGCTCTAGCCGCCTTTTCCCTATAGGTTAAACGGCTAGGAAGCGGATGCTTACCTTCCACCGTGGAGCTTGTCTTCATGGTGTGGGCGGATAGAGGGAAATTTAATCACGCAGTCAGGCTCGCATAATGCCGTAAGTATTCCGGTTCGTATAACAACAATCCGTCACGCAATGCTTGGGCACTGATCAACGGTGACAACGCTCGCGCTAGTACATTGCAATTCCATAATCCCACCACAGGTTGTTGCCCGAACGCATAACGCTTGTGTTCATCACCACTGTGCGCCACAAAACTTTCATCACGTTCAGGCGTGAACAGGCTTGCCCCGACATCTAGGGTTATTCCTAGGATCGACTGATTATCAGTGTTCATCACCCCATGTACGAAGCCCACGACCTGCCAGTGCGCAATCAGCCGCGCCGTGCGCAATACGACCTCACGGAAAAACGCAGCATATTTATCGTCCGCCACCAAACAATCGGGGAAATGATACGCAATGGTATGATCTGCAAGTGCCTGTAATGCAGCAGTATTTTTCTGGAAAAAGTAATTTTCAAACGTGCCAAAACGGATGTGTGTCGGGGCAATGCGCGTTAGCATCGCACTCGCTTCAAAACCACTGCGATACACCAACTCGCTGCCGGAAACCACGCACAAGCACCGTGCCGTGGGTACGCCCAAGGCGGCTAATTGCTCGGTAGTACGAAATTCGTGCAAACACTCGTTCAACCCAGCTTTACCATCAGCAGAACGCGCAAACGGCGTTTTGCCCACACCTTTCAAACACACATCAAAAACACCGCTGGGAGTTGGTAATTCCCCCAATAGCACCGCACGTCCATCACCCAAAAACGGGTTAAATTTACCGAACTGATGTCCTGCGTAATCTTGTGCTAACGGGCGCATTCCCGTTAATAATTGATTACCACTGAATACCTGCAAAAACGCATCGCTGCGTATAGCCACATCGGTTAAACCCAGTTGCTGCGCGACTTCGTGGCTAACGCATTCCAGTTTCGGGTTTTGTAAACCTTGGGGCGTAAACTCGTGGTAAAAGTGCGCACCCAAATCATGGAAACGGTGGTGAAAGGTGGGGAATAGAGTCATTCTCATTCACTAGCCAGCGCGTGACGCAATTGCTGTAGGCGTGCTGTGGCTTGCGCCGCGCTGTACGCCAGCGGTGGGAATTTCCCCCACACAGGTGCAGGCCACGCGGCATC
>CAZEQX010000173.1:0-4361 GCA_964514635.1 uncultured Thiothrix sp. | reverse complement strand
TGGGCGAAAGCGTGGACGATGCTGCCGGAGAAGCCTTCGACAAAACCGCCAAACTCATGGGACTGGATTACCCCGGCGGGCCATTACTGGCGAAACTTGCGGAACAAGGTCGCGCAGGTGTCTATAAATTCCCGCGCCCAATGGTTGACCGTCCTGGCTGTGATTTCAGTTTCAGTGGCTTGAAAACCTTTTCACTCACCACTTGGCAAAACTCCACACAAACGGAGCAAGACAAAGCCGATATTGCACGGGCGTTTGAAGAAGCCGTGGTCGATACCTTATTTATCAAATGTCGTCGCGCCTTGGAACAAGCCGGACGCAAACGTTTGGTAGTAGCAGGTGGCGTGGGTGCAAACCAGCGGTTACGCGCCAAATTGGCAGAATTACCTGCAACCGTTGCATTTCCACGCTTGGCATTTTGCACCGACAATGGCGCAATGATTGCGTATGCAGGGGCATTGCGCTTGCAAGCTGGGGCGTGTGAACCTGCGGTGATTAGTGCGCGTCCGCGTTGGCCATTGACAGAATTAAACCCTCTGACGAGCGATAACTGACAAGCTTGTCGTTCTTGCTCAATAACAACAGTTGCGTACACTACGGGTGATTCATTCACCCACGCTTCATCTAACCAAGGGCTATCATGACTGCATTGCACCTGCCAATTACGCGCTATTGTTTTTATTTACAGGCAGAAACGCCGATTTTTTTCCCGCCTTATGCAGGGTCGACATGGCGGGGGGCATTTGGACACGCCTTGCGCCGCACGGTTTGCGTTACCCACGAACCAACATGCGCGGGCTGTTTATTACAACGGTCGTGCGTGTACAGCTATGTGTTTGAAACGCCCGCCGGACAAGAACCACTGTTGGGCAAAATCGACACCGCACCACACCCGTACATTCTGCACCCGCTGGATACGTCTGGCTCACAATACGCACAAGGCGATACTTTGACCGTTGGTTTGAGTTTGATTGGCAAAGCGATTGAACACTTACCGTACATGATTCACACCCTGCAACAAGTCGGTACAAAAGGGATTGGTAAACACGATGGTCAGTACCGTTTGCAATACGTCGAACAAGAAACCGTGGTCGGCACAGACCAATGGCAAACCATTTACCAAACCGGACAAAGCCTTAATGCTCTCCCTAGTCACTTACCCACCTGCCCTACCTTACCGAACGACGGCTATGTGACCATTACCTTCCACAGCCCGTATCGCGCCATGCAGGATGGCAAATTGCTACGCTGTGCGCGGTTTAGCTTCCAGCCGTTTATTAACCAAGTGATTCGGCGTGTGTCGCTATTACACGCCCTGCACGCCGACCGGATCATTAGCCCAGATTCCAAACGCCTCAGCGAACAAGCCGCGAGTATTCCTGTGCATAATTCCGACTTGTATTGGTACGAATGGTCACGCTACTCCAACCGCCAACAAACCAAAGTACAAATGGGCGGGTTAGTTGGCAGCTTCCAAATCCCCGCTGCGTTACTCAGCGACTACTGGGAATGGCTCTGGCTCGGACAATGGACACACGTCGGCAAAGGTGCGGTCATGGGCATGGGCGAATACAGCTTGCACATAACCTCCTAATACATCCCTCACCACACCGAATTTTTTATTCATAAACAACTTATTCATACTAACTTTAGTTAGCCGATACTAACCTTAGTTAAAATCAGTATTTATTAATAAAACTGTGATTTTTATCACCTCGCTGTTATTAACATTTGTCATACCATCATTAGCAGTAACGATTTCAAGACAATAATGCGAGGTGTCGTTCATGGGTGAATTAATCATGTTGTTCATAGCATGTGGCTTGGGGCTAGCGATTGGCTATGGTCATGGTGAGACCTCTGGCAGAAGTAATGGCTATTCCGCAGGTTTTCAAAACGGGAAATTAGCAGGTAAAGAAGAAGCTCAAAAAGAAGCTGAAAACAAGATTATTGAAGAAGCTGTTAAAGACGTTTGCATGAAAGTTACGGGTTTTAATGATATACCACCGGAAAAAAAAGAAAAAATAATAAAAAATTTAACTGAAATTCTGAAAGATACGAAGACAAAACCTGAGAATAAAGTTTAGGTGTAGAGTTTTCTGTCGCGTTTAGCAAAAAATATGAGGGTTAATACATGGATTTTTCCTTATTCTTTTTCATTCTTGTGTTTCTCGCCATTATCATTGGGATTTCCTTATTTCTATCAGGAAAAAAAGAAGGTGAAGCTAAAGGTAAAGAAGATGGTAAAAAAGCCGCAGAAAAAGCAGCATTTCGGAAATCTATCGAAGATGCTTGCAATAAAGTTCCTAACTTCGGTGTATTATCTAAAGACGAACAGAAAGAAATCATAGACACCATTACTAACGCCAAACCTGCTAAAACACCCAATGCAGCAGCTTCCCTAACTGACAGTGATAATATGGATAAGAGCTTCATATTATTCTTGGTCATTTTCGCTTTTATTATTTGGGCAATATTTTTTGGTTAAAACTTGAATTTAAGTTCAAAAATATATTCATAACTCCTTTTATTTATTAAAAAAACGTGCTATTAGCTTCGTTTTGTCATTACTGGGTGAAACATGACACACGAGCTGTACGCATCACACACTTATCCACGCCGGATTTTATTGGCCGTCGCGGCTAATTCCCCACAAATCGTCACAGAAACATTATACGCTCTGGCACATCAGACCAAACCCGCATGGTTGCCAACCGAAATTCACATTATCACCACCCTACACGGAGCGGAACATGTACGCGCGGGTTTGTGTGCTGATGGCAAGAATCAGTTAGTGAAATTGTGTCAGGATTACGCGCTGCCTGTGCCATGTTTTAATGCAGAGCACATTCATCTGATTACCGACAAAGCGGGCGCACCGTTAAACGATGTGCGTAGCGACAGTGATAGCACTCATGCAGCGGATTTTATTTCCAACATGGTTAGGGAATTTACCGCCGATACGTCGTGCAGTTTGCACGTTTCGCTATCCGGCGGACGACGCACCATGACCTATTACATTGGCTATGCCTTGTCGTTATTCGGGCGGGCGCAAGACCGTTTATCGCATGTGGTGGTGGATTCGGAATACTTCTTTAATCAAGAATTTTACTACCCTCCGCCACGTTCGATGTGGGTAGTGCGTAATGATGGTACGGGCTTTGATGCAGCCAAGGTCGATGTGACATTAGCAAATATTCCCTTTGTACGTTTGCGCGAAGGTTTACCGCAAGATCTGCTCGCCGGAAATGCGACATTTAGCAGCACTATTGCCGCCGCGCAACAACGTTTCGACCCTCCTGCTGTGTATTTTGACTGGCAAACCAAACAGCTAACCTGTGGTGGCACGGTGGTTGCTATGCGCCCTGCCCAACTGGCGTTTTACGTTTGGATGCTGCAACGGCGCGTACAAGATTTACCACCAGTGCACTGGACAGACCAAGAAACGCCAAACTTCGCCACGCAATTCCTGCAAATTTATACCCAACTTTTCGGTGAAACATTCGGCTACGATGCTATTAAACGGGCACTTGCCAAAGAAATGGGCAAAACGTGGTTTGAAGAACGCAAATCCCACACCAACAAACATTTAACACAAGCTCTTGGTAAACCAATCTCCCACGACTACCTGATCCAAGCCTACGGCAAACGCCCCACAACACGGTTTGGAATCAGCCTACCCCGCCACGCCTTACACCTTTAAAAAAGGTGATTATAATCACAGCTTATTAATGTTTTGTTAATGATAATCCAGATTAATTCTTTATCAACTGGATTTGTGAACAAACAAACATACGAAACTTAATCGTTTATATTCAATTAGGTATAAACGATTCCCTGTATTGTCAGAATGCAAGTGGCAGCCCCAGAACAACACACTGTCACACAAAAAGCCACTAAACCGACAAGCTTGTCGGTGCTGACAAAGCGTTCAATGTCTGTTAATAATACGTTCATAAATTTTTTGCATCACCGCAAAGGGCTTTTCATGGCATTGAAATTTAAAGAACCCCACGTCATCAAAGCGACGTACCGCATCGTCACCCCGATGTTCATCGGCGATGCCGAACAAAAAGCGACAGGTATTTCCCCCGCATCGGTCAAAGGCGCATTACGCTTTTGGTGGCGGGCATTACGTTGGGGACAGATTCGCTCTAATGTTGCTTCTGATCGGGTTGCCTTACAAAAACTGCATTCTGAAGAAGCGCGTTTATTTGGAACCTCAGCAGATAATGGCAAAGCGGCAGCGTTTACATTGCGTATCAATGCAGCCAATGTCAAAACGGAACGTAAAACTGATTTTCCCCTAGGAGGAAATGACCCTAGCGGTTATCTCGGCTTAGGTTTATGGGAAAGCGGCA
>CAZEQX010000172.1:0-4469 GCA_964514635.1 uncultured Thiothrix sp. | reverse complement strand
TATTGGTAGTCATTTTACGACTCAAAGTCGTCTGGCTGTATTGCAGCAGATACACATAGCTGAGGACTTGTCTGGCAGTAATTTTGATCACTTATGTGGTGTTGTGATTTTTCAGGTTTGTAGATCGCAAAACGCAACACGCAACACATGCTCCCTGTATTGCCCATTGAATATTGGCGTGAGGGTTATTGCTGAGATTATAAGTGGCTATCTTATAGGATAATGATTTTCTTACAATTGTACGATTGTAATTATTAGAATAATTTTGGAGTTTAATCATGAAATCTAATGTACTAGCATGGAGCATTGCTTCGATTTTAGTTAGCACAACCAGTAGCGTATTGGCTGATGTGACTTTATACGATTACGAAGAACCTTCTAGTGCTTACGAAGATGCTTATGTTTCCGGTCGTTTGAACGTCAACAGCGGCAATCAGGATCAAACAAGCCACGATTTAAGCGTTGACATGAATTATGAACGTGTCTTCAGTTCACCTGATCGTGATGTCACTGTTGATGCAGATTTACAGGGGTCATCCAAACGTGGTGGTGATGAAGGTGATGAAACCGTTGAAAATTATCTTGGTACAGCATCCACTAGCGTAAATAACTATTTCAAACCAGGTAGCCGTGGTGGTTTCTGGTACGGTGATGCTGAAGTCGGTGTGAAAAAAGGTGCTGATGATCCGCGTGTGAAAGCGGGCGTTGGTGTGGGTTATGGGCGTGTGGTGAATGTTACGCCGATGGCTCAAGCTTTACGACTGGTTGAAGCCTTACGCGCTAAACAACGTTTAACCAGCGATTTAAGCAAGGCTGAATACAATCAAGTCGCACGCATTATCGCTAAAGAAACCGAATACCGCACGAAATATGGTTCGGCGGAATACCAACAATTCTGGATCACTGATATTGAGAATGCATTAAAAGCTTCGGGTAAAACCAGCGGTGAGTTAGGGGCGGCAGGCATTCTGAAGGCGTATGATGTATTGGTGAATGAGCGTATTTCCACCCGCAAATATGGTTGGGTTGTGAAAGGGGGCGTAAGCGAGGTGCTGAAGGACTATGATGGTAGCAACAGTAAGCCTGCATTGGATGTAGCGGCTGAGTACCACAAGCCATTGAGCAATCGCACCCAGTTTTCGAATGAAGCGTCGGCCTCTGCGGTATTGCAAGATGATGATAAAAGCTACACAGCCAAAAACACCATGAATCTGACGCATGAAGTTTCCGACCGTATTGACTGGATCAATACTTGGAGTACGAATTTCGATCATAATGACGCGGATGATGCGGATACTACCACCAACGCGCTCAGTTCGACCTATCGCTACTACATTACTAATAAATTAGCATTTGATACCGTTGTTGCCTTATCAAAAGTGGATGATGATATTGACGACAATGGCAATGATGCTGTGGATAAATCACTGTATATGGGTGTTACTTATCGTCTGAAGTAATTTCTTGTTGCTGTGACGATTAACGAGGGAGTATTTTAACGAATACTCCCTTTTTTTGTTTTGGTGGTGGCGTGATAACTAAAAGTCTTGCAGCTTATATAAAAATATATTATTAATGGCGATAAAATGATTATCGTAGGGCTTTTGTATTTTCTTTTCTGTTGTGTGTAGCATTTACGATACAGTATAGTCGAGTCTTCTTCAATTTCTTAGGTTAAAATGCGAATTATTTCTCAACAGATTGCGTGTACTGAGTGTGGGCAACTACACCAATACCAGTTTATTTCTGTTGGTAAAACAGCATGTTGTGTACGTTGTGGGGCTGTGTTATATCGGCAACGTTCGCGCATGGAGGAAATTAGCCTAGCACTGACAATTAGTGGTTTATTATTGTATATATTGAGCAATATTTTCCCACTATTGGGTTTGCGGGCGCAGAATGTTGAATACGAACTGCATTTACTAGGAGCAAGTTTGGCATTTTGGGAACAGGACTATCAGATCATTGCCGTCCTAGTCGTGCTTAATATTATTGTCTTTCCTTTGTTGGAACTTTTTTCGTTGTTGGTGGTGTTATTAACCATACGCTTTGCATGGAAACCACGAGTTGCTATTGTGCTTTACCGTTGGATGCGTGAGTTAAAACCTTGGGGGATGTTGGAAGTCTTTATGTTAGGGATACTGGTGTCGGTGGTGAAGTTAGGTAGCATGGCGACACTGATTATTGGGCCGGCTTTTTGGTCGTTTGTGGGATTGGTGGTGGTTATGGCGGCCGCTACCGCGACATTAGACCCGTTCACCATTTGGCAGCGTTTGGATGCCCTAAAACAACAGGTTCAGCCGTCATGATAGAGAATAAGCGATCAGGGCAAACCGTGCGGTCAGCAGGATTATTGCAGTGTTATGCGTGCGGTGCATTATCACGCCCTGTCTTGTCAAATCAATCAAACGAACAACCCCACTATTGGCGGCAAACCTTACATTGTCCACGCTGTGGTGCGCGTTTAGTCATGCACGAACATAATCACAGTATCGACACGACATGGGCATTATTAATTTCCGCCATGATTCTTTATATACCCGCGAATTTAATGCCAGTCATGAGTGTTTATATGTTGGGACGTGGACATCCTGACACGATTTTAAGTGGTGTATTCAGTTTATTAAAGTCAGGTCAATGGCCTTTAGCATTAATTGTGTTTGTTGCCAGTATTGTTGTGCCTATTTTAAAGTTATTAGCATTGAGTTTTTTATTGATTACTATTCAGCGTCGTATGCAATGGCGACCTAAAGATCGGTTGCGTTTGTACCGAATCACAGAGAATATTGGGCGTTGGTCAATGGTCGATGTTTTTGTAACGGCTATTTTATCGGGGTTGGTACAGTTTGGAAATATCGCTCGGATAGAAGCAAATGTCGGCAGTTTGTCATTTGCTGCTGTTGTGGTACTAACCATGTTGGCAGCGCGTACACTGGATACGCATTTAATCTGGGAAGATAGTACCACTGGGAAGCATCATCATGAGTGAATCAACAATAACCCATGATTTACCTGATGTCGTTGTGAAGAACGAACGATGGCCATCACCTGTGTGGTTAATTCCGTTGGTGGCTTTATTTATTGGGGTTTGGTTATTAATACAGGCTTGGTATCAGCGTGGACCGATCATTATTGTGCAGTTTTCCAGTGCGGAAGGGTTGGAAATAGGCAAAACCGATGTGAAATACAAGGCAGTCAGTGTCGGTAAAATAAAATCACTGCATTTAAGTGATGATCTAAAAGGTATTGAAGCAGAAATTGAATTAAATCGCGAAATAGGGCGGCATTTAGGCAGTGATGCACGTTTTTGGATTGTTAGTCCGCGCATTAACCGTTCTGGGGTTTCTGGATTAAGTACGTTGGTATCAGGTGCGTATATTGGGATGGATCCTGGGACGAATACAGATGATCAACGCTTTTATCAAGGGGATGAGCGCCCACCAGCGATTGCACCATCAGAAAACGGCAGACGTTTCTTTTTGCTCGCAGAATCAATGGGTTCTTTGGATATTGGTGCACCGATCACTTACAAGCAATTACCCGTTGGTGAGGTGATTGATTACAAATTATTGGCGGATAAAAATCTAGTGCGTTTAGAGGTATTTATCCGAGACCCTTATTTTGAATTTGTGCATGACAATTCGCATTTCTGGAATGCCAGCGGTGCGTATTTTAAACTGGGTGCATCTGGTGCAGAATTACGAGTGGAATCACTCATTTCTTTGTTATTAGGTGGCATTGCGTTCGATACGCCATTAAGCGGTGGTAAGTCGGGTGTCAGTAAAGAGGGTAAAGAGTTTACGTTGTATAAGAATTTTGATGTGACTCAAGAACAGGAGTACGCTTACAGTTTACGTTACACCATGTACTTTAAAGGTTCAGTACGCGGTTTAGGGGTTGGGGCAAATGTGGAATATCAAGGTATTCCTGTTGGTAAGGTGGAAAGTATTGACATGAACCTGAATCCTGATGATTTAGCGGTTGCTATTCCAATAGTTGTGTCTATTCAGCCACAGCGTTTTGATGATGATTTAAGTGCAGAAGCGGCAGAGCAAGCGTTACACCAATTAGTTAAAAAAGGCTTGCGTGCCAAACTAGAAACAGCCAGCTTCTTAACAGGGCAGAAAGTCATTAGTCTGAGTATGGAAGATGCTGCTAAAGCAGCAGAGATTAAAAAGGTTGGTGAAAGTTTGGTGTTTCCAACTGTCGTGGGTGATTTTGATGACTTAGCGGGTATGGCAACAAATATCATGACCAGTCTGCAAGAAACTTTGGATGGTGTTAAAAAATTGGTGAATAGCGGTAAGCTGGATAAAACCGTGGATAATGTGAATAAGGTTTTACTGGAAACTGAACAAGCCATTAAAGCGGCAAAAGATACCTTAAAAACAGTAGATAAACAGACATTACCCAGCGTGCAACGCGATTTGGATAAAATTACGGCTGATTTAGGTGCGACATTGCAGAAA
>CAZEQX010000171.1:0-4483 GCA_964514635.1 uncultured Thiothrix sp. | reverse complement strand
TGCAACAATATCAATCACCCGTGCGGTAATATCTTCGCGGCTGCCATTACCGCGTTCCATGCGCATTCTTTCATCCGCATGAAGTGGAGTCAGGTTTTCAAAGGCAATTTTATTTCGCGCACTTTCTGGTGGTTCGTAGTTAATGGTATCCACTTTCAGAAGGGCGAAATAACGTTCATTATCTTTCGGTGGGCGGATTTTGCCAGCAATGGTATCACCCGTGCGCAACCCAAAGCGGCGAATCTGGCTAGGTGAAACGTAGATGTCGTCTGCACCTGCTAAATAACTGGAATCTTGGGAGCGTAAAAAACCAAAACCATCTTGCAAGATTTCCAATACGCCATCACCATAAATATCCTCACCATTTTGCGCGTGAGCTTTGAGCAAGGCGAAAATAATATCCTGTTTGCGGGTTCGAGAAATACTTTCAATACCCAGTGCTTGAGCCATATCAAAGACTTCAGCAGCGGATTTCTTTTTTAATTCGGACAGGTTCATATAATGTGTGAGCGACGTATATTATCAAATTCAATTGATGAGGAAGCCCCTGTTCGTCAATGGCCCTTGTAGTACGCAAGATAGTGGAATACCGCCACAGACCCGTAATATGCACATAACGCATCAGCGGGTAACTATATCCAAGCAGGATTCCATCAAGAGAAACGAGACAGGATTCGCAGGAATGAATCTGGATGCAGATTCAAGTACATTTAAATTAACACGCAGACTACCATAGAGTCCAGCAAAATAATACGACCAACATGCCCAGAAGAGATAAGGCCTTTCTGGGCATCTGACGCTAGGCGTGAGTGTTGCTAACCAACACCGCGTTACACATGTTGATTCAGGAATGCAATCAACTGTGATTTAGACAACGCACCGACCTTCGTCGCTGCGACTTCACCATCTTTGAACAGCATCAGCGTTGGGATACCGCGAATACCGTAGCGTGGTGGCGTTGCAGGGTTTTCGTCAATGTTCAATTTGGCAACTTTCAAACGGCCTTTGTATTCAACCGCAACTTCGTCTAACAACGGAGCAATCATCTTGCAAGGGCCACACCATTCAGCCCAGTAATCAACCAATACGGGGACTGCTGATTTCAGTACTTCTTGCTCAAAAGTCGCGTCAGAAAGACTAATGATATCTTGGCTCACAAACGGGTTCTCCCTGATTTTTGATGTTTCATATTAATCATTTCACGATGATCAATCCACTGATCCCGCTCCGTCGTATACCTACTTTCTCGGTGCGGTCTAAGGATGATAGTCTATGGATCGCTAGTGAATCCGGCGGGGCGGATTTTCTAATATTTCACGCCTTCTGTGTAGTGCCATATTACTAGCAACTGTTTGATGAATAATAGCACATTCACTGCCGCGTAACGGTTTCAAACACGAAACTGTTGGGATTTATGCAGAACCCCCGTGTAACGACACGGTCTAACCTGTCGCTGAACTTCAAAATCAAGGAATCTACTAGTGAAACAGTTCACACGTTTTAGCATTATTCTTGGCATGAGCCTCATGCTTTCCCCGTTGTATGCTGCACCTGCCGCTTTTGAAGCAACCTACACCGTAAGCACCAAGGGTCTAAACATGGGTGAGACCAACGTGCAATTAAGCTACCAAGGTTCGCAATACACTTATCAGAAAAATACCAAAGCGAATGGCGTTGCAGCCCTGTTGAGTGGCGATACCTTAACCGAACGCAGTACAGGCCAAACCAGCGATAAAAATCTCTCACCACAACAGTACACCCAACAGCACAAAAGCAAACGTAAAAACAAACGTGATAGCTTTGAATTTACCAACGCGACACAAATCAGCGGTACATACAACGACACCCCTTATCAACTAGCCGTTCCCGCTGGCACACTAGATGCCGCTGTCATGGAGTTGTATCTCATGGACGACCTTGCCACAGGTAAGCCCTTGCAGTACCAAGTCGCCAGCAAAGGCAAATTACAAGCGTATCATTTTCGCCGTTTAGGGACAGAAACCATTGAAGTCCCCGCAGGCAAATACACCTGTGAAAAGGTTGAAGTCGCCCATCAAGATCGTGATCAGCAAACCACCCTGTGGTTAGCCCCAGAGCTACACTACGGGATTGTACAAGTGCAACATCGGGAAAATGGCGATTTAATTGAAACGCAGTTGAACCGTTACCAGCAACACTAGCGACAAAGTAGTGATAGAGCAGCCCTTGATTGCGGGGGGAGTGTTGCCGCCTGCCTGTTACACTTTGTTACAATTTTTCCCAGCATTTTTCTTGTTAAAATTTAAAATACGCAAGGCTCTTTACTTGCTTTAATCAACTGGTTGACATTTACCCTTGAATAACAACCATGCATATCGAATCTTGCTTGTTGATGATGATGTTCTACTGCAAAACCTGCTAGTGGAATATCTCACTACGCATGGGTTCTTGGTCAACACCCTCCCCAATGGTGAGAGCATTGGTATGGTGTTGAGTAATTTTCAAATTGACCTGGTAGCACTAGACATTGTGATACCAGGTAAAGACGGCTTGTACTGGTTAGAATGGTTGAAAAAACATTATCCACACATTCCTATTTTAATCCTGTCCGCGCGAAATTCCGCCAAAGACAGATTAAAGGGACTAGAACTAGGTGCAATTGATTATCTAATTAAACCTTTTCATCCAAAGGAGTTGCTCATTCGCATACAGAATACGTTGCGACGACAGGCTCAAACGGAAGAACAGCCCATTAAAATTGGGGATCAACTGTTCGATCCGACCCTAGAAATTTTGATTCAAGAAAACAACTTGGTCAAATTAACATCACTTGAGACGCAGTTGCTGGCCTTCTTTTGCCAAAATGCTGGACAGGTCATCAGCCGTGATGCGATTTCGTATGCACTACATGGAAGTGAGCACCACCCTATGAACCGAAGTATCGACATGCAAATCAATCGTTTACGCAAAAAACTTGGCGATACCCCACATTCGCCCAAACACATACATACCGTATGGCGTAAGGGCTATCGGTTGGTTTTATAACAATGAAAGCACTCGGGGGATTAGTTGAAATGCTGGGGCAGGATGGAGCGCAACGCTTCCTGACAATGGCCTTGCCGCAAATACGTCAATATCGTCAAGAACTACTCACCTGTTTACGTCAGCAGGAATGGGGAGCTGCCGCAACACTAGCGCATCGTCTCAAGGCAACGGCGCATTTATATAGCTCACCCATTTTACAAGATTGTTTGGATCGCATTATTGCTCAAGACGTTCTGCAATTAGCACAAACAACTTTTCAGGCACGATTGGAAACAGAATTTTTATGCACAGAAACGGAGATTGAGCGTTTTCTTACAGCTAAGTAGAGCATTTCACATTGGCTTTTTCAATGCCCTCTATCAAGCCATAACACCCCATATAAAGTGGTTGGATGGTGTTTATTCTCGGTTTTAAAGATTAAAAATATTAGGTATTTTCTAAAATTACGGCATTATGAAAACTGATAAGGGATAAACCCATTGCTCTTCACAATAAATAGGCAATAAATAAACAATATAGCCTAACTCTATTATTTTTCAGCCATTTTGATTGTTACAATTTCTTACAATTTACTGTCATTCACACCTAGTATTCTAGAGCGGACTGTTATCATAATGCGTGGGTTTCCTCTGTAACCAACCCAGCTTTATAGTCCCTCAACGGGCTGGGTTGGTTTTTTACAAAGTGCTATTAATAAACCACTCCTGTACCACCTAAACCGCAGTACCCGTTCGGATTTTTTGCCAAATATTGCTGGTGATAATCTTCAGCATAGTAAAAAACAACGTCAGGTAGGATTTCCGTCGTAATTGCACCATAACCAACATCTTCCAATGCTAATTGGTATTGCGCCAAACTGGTCAGCGCGGTTTGCTGTTGCTCGTTATTAAATGTGTAAATACCTGAACGGTATTGTGTACCCACGTCATTACCTTGGCGCATTCCTTGTGTGGGGTTGTGCGCCTCCCAAAACACTTTGAGTAATGCCGCATAACTCACGCTACCAGGGTCAAATACCACCAACACCACTTCGTTATGCCCTGTCATGCCAGAACAAACTTCCTCATAAGTGGGATTCGGTGTGTAACCCGCCGCGTAACCCACCGCTGTGGTATACACGCCGTCCATTTGCCAGAATTTGCGTTCCGCGCCCCAAAAACACCCCAAACCAAACACAGCTTGCTGCATGTTAGCGGGAAACGGCGGTTGCAATGGCGTACCTTTCACATAATGGCGGTTGGAAACGGGCATTGGGGTGTCACGTCCTGCTAATGCAGCTTCTGGGCTGGGCATGACGGCTTTTTTGCGTGCGAATAATTCAAACATGCTGATGCTCCTTGTCAATCCTGTGACTTATACGCGGGTTTTGGGGTAGGATACAGCAACCCAAATTAGGATGTGATTATGCTGCTGATTCCCGCGATTGATTTAAAAGATGGACAATGTGTACGCCTGCGCC
>CAZEQX010000170.1:0-4520 GCA_964514635.1 uncultured Thiothrix sp. | reverse complement strand
GACCAGAACTTTCATGTTTACTTCCGTTAAATCTTGAAAAACGCACCATTAAAGCGGGATTAGGTAGGCGTTTCAATAGCTCCTGCGTTTAATAGCACAGAGAAAGGGTTAGTGGACACAAGGATAGGATTGGGGAACGCGGGATGAATTACTGTGGATTGTTATTAGCCGCTACTTTACTAAGTGGTTGCCGTCAGGAAACCGTGACAGCATTGCACCCATTGCCACCTGAGCGCGTAGTGGCGACGGTGTATCAGGTGAATACCCACAGTACGGCAAACTGTTGGCGCGAACCCGACCCGCGTTCTGCGGTAGCGACAACCTTAAAAAACCAACAAGTGGTGGAATTGGTGGATGTCAAAGAAGGCACATTGCACCGTAAACACCGTTACTGGTTGCACGTTCACCCGCATTTGAATCCGCGCAAAAGTTGTTACATGGATGTCACTGATCTGATTCCATTAACCTAAAAACCTAACGCTATTGGACTTTACCGTTGCAGACCTTGTACGCTTCCGGTTTTTAATAACCAGTGATGCGTACCGAAACCGCTATGACCACTTTGCAAGCTATTCTCGCTAACCCACGCGGCTTTTGTGCGGGTGTTGACCGCGCTATTGAAATCGTTGACCGCGCTTTAGAAGTGCTTGGCGCACCCGTCTATGTGCGTCATGAAGTCGTGCATAACCGCTTTGTGGTGAATAACTTGCGCGAAAAAGGCGCGGTATTTGTGCAAGAACTCGATGAAGTTCCCGACGATGCCACCGTCATCTTTAGTGCACACGGGGTTTCACGCGCGGTACAAGACGAAGCCAAACGCCGTGGTTTAAAAGTATTCGATGCCACTTGCCCACTTGTGACCAAAGTCCACATGGAAGTGCTGCGTTACAGCCGTGAAGGGCGTGAAACCATTCTGATTGGGCACAAAAATCACCCCGAAGTCGAAGGCACAATGGGGCAATACGACAACAGCAATGGCGGTGCGATTTACCGCGTGGATTCGCCGCAAGAAGTTGCCGAATTACAGGTGCAAAACCCCGAACTGCTCGCCTTCGTCACGCAAACCACGTTATCAGTGGATGATGCCTCGATTGTGATTGATGCCTTGCGCCAAAAATACCCCGCAATCATGGGCCCGAAGAAAGACGACATTTGTTACGCCACGCAAAATCGCCAAGACGCACTGAAAAAACTCGCGGATGAAAGCGATTTGGTACTGGTGGTTGGTTCGCCGAACAGTTCCAATTCCAACCGTTTGCGCGAAATCGCCGAAAAGCGCGGTACACCTGCGTATTTGATTGATGGTGCGGAAGACATTCGCCCCGAATGGTTGCTAGGCAAAGCAAGCATTGGCGTGACAGCGGGCGCGTCTGCACCTGAAGTCTTGGTGGAGGGGGTGATTAACCACCTGCAAAACCACGGTGCGCTGGTGAAAGTACAAGATTCTGGCATTACCGAAAACGTTTCTTTCGTGCTGCCTAAAGAATTACGCCGCGCTTAAGCGTATCTTGTGGGGGGGACGCTGTTTGTTTAGCGAACTCCCGCTACAATCTGGCGATTATTGATTCATTCAGCAAGTAAATCTGGCAATGGCACTGTTAAACCTACGCAATATCCACCTCGAAAACGGCGATAACCGTTTATTTGACGGCATTGAACTGCAAATCGAACAAGGCGAACGCCTGTGTTTGGTTGGGCGCAATGGCACGGGCAAATCCACGCTCATGAAATTGCTGTGCCGCGAAGTGCAAGCCGATGATGGGGAAATCATTCATTCGCCAGATTTAAAAATCGCCCGCTTGCAACAAGACGTACCGCATGGCAGCGCGGCACAAGTATTTGATATTGTTGCCGAAGGCTTGCGCGATTTACACCCTGAAGACGAATGGCAAGTGCAATGGAAAGTGGACACTGTACTCTCGCGTTTGCAGTTGGATGGCAGTGCCACGTTCGACAGTTTATCCGGCGGGTGGAAACGCCGCGCGTTATTGGCTCGCGCTTTGGTATCCGAACCGGATTTACTGTTACTCGACGAGCCGACTAACCATTTGGACATTCCCGCGATTGAATGGCTGGAAGAGTTTTTGCTGGGCTATCGTGGCACTTTGCTGTTTGTTTCGCATGACCGCGCTTTCGTGCAAAAACTTGCCACCCGCATTATCGAACTGGATCGCGGTAAACTCACCAGTTGGGTGGGAACGTATCAGCAATACCAAGAACGCAAACAAGCGGCACTCGAAGCCGAAGCGCAACAAGCCGCATTATTCGACAAGCGTTTAGCCGAGGAAGAAGTGTGGATTCGCCAAGGTGTGAAAGCGCGGCGCACCCGCAATGAAGGTCGGGTACGGCGTTTGGAAGCCATGCGCGAAGAGTTTAAACAACGGCGTAACTTACAAGGCAAAGTGCAAGCGCAAATCGGGCAGGCCGATGCTTCGGGTAAAATTGTTATCGAAGCGACTGACCTCAGCTACGCTTGGCAGGATAAAACCCTGATCAAGCATTTCAGTACCACGGTATTACGCGGCGACAAAATCGGCATTATCGGCGCAAACGGTGTGGGCAAAACCACGTTGATTAAACTGTTATTGGGGCAATTACAACCCAATGCGGGCAAAGTGGATTTGGGTACACGTTTACAAGTGGCGTATTTTGACCAGCATCGAGCGCAATTCGATGACGAAAAAAACTTACGCGATAACCTTGCACCTGGTTCGGATTACGTCGAGATTAATGGGCAAAAGAAACACATTATCAGCTATTTGCAGGATTTCTTATTCACGCCGCTGCAAATCCAAAAGCCTGTGAAAGTGTTGTCAGGCGGGGAACGTAACCGTTTGTTGTTAGCGCGTTTATTTGCGCAACCTTCCAATTTATTGGTGCTGGACGAGCCAACCAATGATTTGGATGCAGAAACCTTAGAATTACTCGAAGAATTATTAATTGAGTATCAAGGTACGTTATTATTAATCTCGCATGATCGGAGTTTCCTCAATAGCGTGGTGACGCGCAGCATTGTGTTTGAAACTCGCTACAGCGCACAAGGCGAAACCATTAGCATTGAAGAATACGCGGGCGGTTATGATGATTGGCTGATGCAGCGTCCGGTTCAGGAAAAACCTGTAACCCCTAAGGCCGAAAAGCCAGTGGAAAAGCCCAAAGCCGAAAAGCCCGCCGCGAAGAAAAAACTCAGCTTCAAGGAACAGCGTGAACTGGAACAGTTACCCGCGCAAATTGAACAGTTGGAAACAGCATTGAATGATTTGCAGGCGGCGATGGGTACTACGGAGTTCTATCAGCAAAGCAGTACGGTTATCGCCGCCAAACAACAAGCGCTGCAAGACCTTGAGGCACAGTTGGAACAAGCTTTCACCCGTTGGGAAACACTTGAACAACTGGTAAACGGCCAGTAAACGTGATTATTGCAGCAAGCGGTGTAGTAAAAAAAGGCCAACCCAACGAGGAGTCAGCCATTGAGTGCCAGTAAATGGTCAGTTGAGGGGTATTCCCGGCACGCAAAAAAGTAGCAGGTCAGGTGTTATCTGTGTGGGTCGTCGCACCTGCTCATAACGGCGACTTATGAACATCCTAGCAAAAAGATTGTAAACAGCGGTTGACACTTCAGTATTTTTTTCTGGTTTGTAGCGAAAAAAAACGTTAGGTTAGCGAACACCTGTTAGTAGAGTATGCCCTGATGAAACAAGACCGAGTGTTCGATGGACTTGCCAATCGTTTTCAACGCCAGATTTACGATGACCCACGCGGCATGATTCGTCTGGCGATTTTGCAAGATGACCTCATGAGCAGCATTGTGCCTGCTACCCCTCAATGCCGCTCATTGCGTGTATTGGATGCGGGGGGCGGTTTGGGGCAAATGTCGATTTGGCTGGCGCAGCACGGGCATCAGGTCGTTCTGGCTGAACCTTCTGCGGAAATGTTACAACGCGCCCAAGCGACGATTGCCGAAGAGCAGTTGCAGGATTCGATTGAATTGGTACAGGCGACGGTGCAGGAGCTGGTTGAATCTGGTTGTAAACCCTTTGATTTCATCACCTTCCATGCCGTTATGGAATGGTTGGCAGAACCGCGAGTGGTCTTAGAACAGTTACTCACCTGTTTGAAACCAGGGGGGCAAGTCTCGTTGATGTTTTTTAACTACCATTCCACGGTGATGCGGCGGCTGATTGCGGGTGATTTAGCCACAGTACAAGCGGGCGAAATTGCCAGCGACGGGCGCAAAGGCCTAGCCCCGATTTCCCCCTTGAAACCTGATGAAGTATTGGGCTGGTTAGAACCATTGGGTTTGGAACTGGAAACATGGTCGGGCGTGCGGTGTTTTTACGATTACATGTACCGTGATGTGCGTCGTAGTGCCGCTTTAGATGAAGTATTACCACTGGAACGCGCGTACTCCCAACAAGAACCCTGGCGGTCATTAGCGCGTTACCAACACATGCTATGCCGAAAACGCTGAAGACACCACAATCCACCGCGCAACGTAGACAGGGTAAAAGCCTAAGCGC
>CAZEQX010000169.1:0-4529 GCA_964514635.1 uncultured Thiothrix sp. | reverse complement strand
AGTCGTGGGTAACAGTTCCAACCCTAGGCGCACTTTGGTTAAAGGCGTGCGCAAATCGTGCGAAACCCCAGCCAGCATCACGTTTCGCGCCTGTTCCGCTTGTGCCAAACTGGTTTGCATGACATTGAAACGGTGGGCAACGGTAGCAATTTCAGGCGGTAAATCGGTTTCATCCAAGTGTGCAGGTTTGCCTTGTCCAACCCGTTCAACCGCCGTCACCAAAGTGCGCAACGGGCGGTTAATGCGCCGCTGAATCAGAATCGCCCCCGCTAAACTGATTAACATGCTGCACAAAAACACCCACGCCCACACGCCCGATGGCAAAATTTCTAAGCGTTGCAAATCCAACCTCGCCCAATAACCACCCGTCTCAGGCGATAATTGCAGCCATAACGCAGTATTAGGAGTGGTTTGCCACGTTACCAAAGCGGCATTGGAATGCCACGGTTCGGGTAAGCGTTGCTTGAAAACCAACCGTAGCAATTCAGGTGCAGCTTGCGTGGTGCGTTGATCGGGTGGATTCTGTTGCAGGTGTAAATACCCCGAACCATTAATTTGCCCGACTAATTGTTGGCGTTGTGCGGGGGATAATTGTGCCAAACTGCTTTCCACCCACGTTACATGGTGTAAGGCGAAATTAATCACGGCATCCAAACGCGGTTTTTGCACCAATACCAATAAAAACAAGCCCGTTAGCGTTTGACTGACAATGGCTAAGCCCAGCAACAAGCTAATATTTTGGCGTAATAAGCTATGTTTCATGCGCGGTGTTCCGCTTTGCCTTCGGGAATGAACACATAGCCCGAACCCCAAACCGTGCGCAAATACTGTGGGTTGCTGGTATCGGTTTCCAGTAAACGGCGTAAGCGCAAAACTTGCACATCAATGCTACGGTCGGAAGCTTCGCAATCACGCCCGCGTGTAAGTTCGATCAAGCGTTCGCGCCCCAAGGTTCGCCCCGCATTGGCGACAAAGGCGCGGAGTAATAAAAATTCGGTGGACGACAGCGGTAACACTTCGCCATTGCGTGTCAGGGTTTGCGTTTCCAGATTCAATACAAATTCGCCAAAACTCACCGTGTCGCTGTGGCTGCTGAGTTTGTGCGGCGCGACGGGCTGCATGGCAAGGCGTTGGCGGCGCAAAATCGCTTGAATCCGCGCCACCAATTCGCGCGGGGTAAACGGTTTGGCAAGGTAATCATCCGCCCCCATTTCCAAACCAATAATGCGGTCTAACGGGTCGCCGCGTGCGGTGAGCATAATAATCGGCAGCGTTTCACCTTGGGCGCGTAAGTTACGGCACACGCTTAAACCGTTTTCGTTGGGCATCATTAAATCCAGCACGAGCGCGTCGAAACTTTCACGCTGTAACAACTTATAAAGCTGGCTGGAATCGGCAAGCATGCGAACTTGAAAGCCTTGTTCGCCCAAATAGCGTTGTAATAATTGGCGTAACTCGGCTTCATCATCTAATACTAAAATCTTGGCAGGGCTGGGCGTGGTCATGCGCATTTCCTCGGTTGCTTTGCCAGCATCCTACCGAAATCTTTCCCACTCGCCGCAGCAAATTATTACAAACGGTTACACGACAGCACATCTGACATGCTTTGTCATAAAGTCGTAAGCCGCTGCAATCAGCTTCTTACATTTAACCCGTACAGTGACAACCATACCGCAAGGCACACAACACTTGGCGGTGTACTGAACCCGACTAATACTGTAAGGAGACTGAACCATGAAACATTTCAACACCACTTTGACTGCCAGCGTCTTAGCTTTGAGCGTTTTATTCGCGGGTAATGCATTTGCCGAAGGTCATAGCCGTAGCGGTGGCGCAACCGTGACCACCGATGGCGGCAAAACTTATGACATCAACCATCATGTTTCCACCGACGGCAACGGCAATTACAGCAAAAGCACCGATGTCAACGGTAAAGAAATTCGTTCCGTCGATGGTGGCAATGGTTCACGCACCGTCACACATGGCAACGGCAGCTCACGCCATGTAACACGGAGCAAATAATGAACCTACTATTGAATGCTTTACCCGTACTGGTGGTATGCGCATTCATCGAAGGGGTCTGGCTGCAACGCCAGCACCCCAACGGTTACGACTGGAAAGAAAGCCTCGCCTCGCTCGGTGTCGCCATTGGGCAACCATTATTCAATGTGTTGAGCCGTGGCTTGGCGTTAGGCGTTTTCAGTTGGGTGTGGGAATACCGCCTGTTTACCATTCCGTTGGATACGCTGTGGGGCATTGCCCTGTTATTTGCCGCGATGGAATTCGCGTATTACTGGGAACACCGCGCCGCGCATACCGTGCGTTGGTTTTGGGCATCGCATCGTGTGCATCATTCGCCGAATCACATGGCACTCGCCAATGCGTACCGTTTGGGCTGGACAGCGAATATCAGCGGCACATTCGTGTTTTTCGTGCCCTTGGTGCTGTTAGGTTTTCACCCATTAGCCGTGGCAAGCATGTTCGCGCTGAATTTGCTCTATCAGTTTTGGTTACACACCGAATTAGTCCCGCGTTTGAGCTGGTTTGATCGGGTGTTTAATTCGCCGTCAAATCATCGTGTGCACCATGCTTCCAACCGTGAATACTTGGATTGTAATTTCGGCGGCGTAACCATGCTGTTTGACCACTTGTTTGGCACTTATCGCCCCGAAACCACGCCATGCCGCTACGGTTTAACCACACCGGAATACAGTTACAACCCACTGCGCATTGTGTTTAGCGAATGGCTACAAATCGGACGTGACCTTTACCACGCCCGTCACTGGCGCGAACGCTTAGCGTATCTGTTCGCTTCCCCCGCGTGGCAACCTAAAAACAGTTAAGGAGTTATCCACATGAAAACGTTACTCATCAGCGTATTACTAAGCTTAAGCGCGTTATCTGTCGCACATGCCGAAGCTTTAACCCCAGCACAACAAGACAAACTGCAAGCCACGCTGGAACAGCGTTTCGCGCAAGCCGATGCCAACAAAGACGGGCAAGTTACCCGCGAAGAAGCCAAAGGCGTGATGCCGCGTTTATTCCGCAATTTTGAACGTGTCGACGCGGATCACAGCGGCGCGGTAACAATGGCAGAAATCCAGCAAGCGATTGATGTGTTAGTGGCGTTAAAGCAAAACCACCTCACTCAGGCAGTTTTCCAATAAGCAATCAAAGCACGCAAGCTGGCGGAAAGCTGTTTACGGCTGGGGTAATACAGGAAAAATCCGGCATCTGCCGGACAATAATCCGCCAGCACTTGCACTAATCTGCCGTTTTTCACGTCGTCGGTAACGTGTTGTTCCAACAAATACGCGAATCCCAAACCTTGCAACGCCGCCTCGCGCATCACATACGAATCGCTGGCGGTGAAACTGCCCTGCACGTTCACTGCGCAAGTTTCCAGACCTCGCGCAAATTCCCAGTGATACAACTCGCCATTGGGAAAACGCCGACGAATGCAGGCAAACTGCATCAATTCCGGCGGCGTTTGCGGCACACCGTATTGCGCACAAAATGCAGGCGAAGCCACCACCACAAAACGTTGGTTCTGTCCAAAAGGAATCGCCACCATGTCTTGCGGCAAGGTTTCTTGGCAACGAATCCCCGCATCAAACCCATGTGCGACAATATCGAGCAAATGATCATCACTAATCAGTTCCAATTGCACATCGGGGTAAGTCGCCAAAAATCCAGCCAACTTGGGCGCAAGTAAAAATCGTGCTGCATCTGATGGCACATTCAAACGCAATGTACCACGCGGCGTTTCCCGAAACGCATTCACGCTATCCAATGCGTCTTGAATTTCCCACAACGCAGGCTGCAAACGTGCCAATAACGCCTGCCCCGCTTCGGTTAATGCCACACTGCGCGTCGTGCGATGCAATAACCGCACGCCTAACTGTTCTTCTAAACCACGCATGGTATGGCTGAGCGCCGACGCTGATACACCCAGCTCCGTCGCGGCTTTGCGAAAACTGCGGTGCGTAGCAATCACTTGAAACGCGGTTAAATCGGGCAAACTAGGGCGCGACATTTAGGAATCTCTGGTTGTACAGGTTTACATTCATTACATTTGAAAACTGACTGCATTATTACCTTGTTGTAAATAACGCAATATACGCTGCCCTTCTTCCACTATCGTGTTACTAAGGTAGACCCAAAAGGATGGATTTTCCACGGTACGCTCCGCCACAGCAGGCGGTAAAAAACGCCGCATTTCGTGTTGGAAATCTACCTTTACCTGTGAATCATTTTGCAATTGGTGCAAACGTTGCTCAAGTGAAACACTGAAACTTGAGGGTGTTTGCTTATAATCCGCTATTTTTTGCAGCACCAATGATAACGGTGTCTCGATAGCTTGTTGGTGTAGCCAAGCAATATCCCACAAATCACGGTTTTTCAGGCGATTGGGACGTTTGGTCAAACAAATTCATTCACGATCTCCCAATCAATGAGTTCAAGGTTACGATGCGTGTATTTCATGTCTTGCAAAGCTAACCCTACCGATGCTCGCCACAAATGAATGC
>CAZEQX010000168.1:0-4554 GCA_964514635.1 uncultured Thiothrix sp. | reverse complement strand
CTACACATAGAGGCACACTCTTTCCCTACACGACGCTCTTCCGATCTGGAAGCGTTAGACCGTGAAGTCGGGCGCGTGTTGGATGCGGCAATGACGCACGAATATTCCGTGATTCTGACTTCCGACCACGGCAACTGCGACGAATACCTTGACCCACTCAGCGGCGAACCCAATACCCAGCACACGGTTTACCCCGTACCGTGCTTGGTGATCGACCAAGTGAACTGGCGTTTGTCCACCGATGGCGGCTTGAGCAACCTTGCCCCTACTGTGCTGCAATTAATGGGCATCCCCAAACCAGTGGGCATGAAAGGCAAATCCTTACTGCTGGAAGCAATCGCCGCAGGCACAAGCCCCGCAGCTTACCAATAATACCAACTTGGGCGAGAGGCCTTAGCCTCTCGCTTGAGCAGATAGCACTCAATTCGCCTTTTTAACTAGTTGTGCGATGTTCCACAAACTGGGGACGTATTCCACCGCTGCTCGCATGGAGCGGTCGCCTTTATTTTTTTGGTAAGTGCTATACAAGCGATGGTAAAAATTTGAAAAATTAGGCTCGATGCCTTCCGCTTCTAAATCAGCCATCATGCGTTTGACATTGCCCGCGCCCCAGTTAAATGCGACAAATGTCAGCAGCCATGCATCGCTTTCGGAATATTTAGCCACATTTGCAAAATAAAAATGGTAACGGTGAAGGTGAACCTGAGCCGCTTCTGTGCTCAATTGCGGGTCAGCCCGCACCGCGTCAATATCACCTGTACGCACCGCAGCCGGAACATAATCCAGTGTTTGGATTTCCTTAATCACATCAGGCACGAATTGCCAATAACCGTAATCGCCATCTTTGCGCCCTTTCTTGCCGTGCCATTGTGACTCAAGGTATGGAATCAGCATCACCGTGTCGGGCATTCCTTTCAAATCCATTTTGCTTACAAAATCATAGGATCGCCGAAATGCGTCATTGTAGATATTTGTCCCATTATCATCACGCCACTGGATTTTATTCCGAGTACGCGCCGTGACTTTCAGAAAATCCTCTTTACCCTTGCCTTCCAATGCATTTTTTAGGAAAAAATCGAACAATGCATGATGCTTATCGGCTAGTTGTGCCAACGAAGGCTTAGTCGCGACTTTGTACGCGACTTGATGCCATGCTGGCTTTTCGCTGGCATAACCATTACCCATCATAACAAGGCAGAACAGGGCAATCCCCCAAGAAACCGTGTAGTGCGACTGAAACATTGGCTTACATTATCTTTTATGTACACAACAGGAGCTTATTCTAGCAAAGAAAAGCTTTCCTCACTTATGATGAGTACCACTTAATCCTAACAAGTGACATGGGTATGGAACGTTACCGAGTAATTCTGGCGGGTATTTGTGCTTTGGTACTGACAGTGGGTATTGCGCGTTTTGCATACACACCGTTACTACCAATCATGCAACAACAGGCGGATTTATCGCCTTTGGCAGGTGGTTGGTTAGCCACGGCAAACTACATGGGCTATATCAGTGGCGCGATTTTAGCCGCAATGACCAGCGATTTGCACCGCAAATTTGTGTTTTATCGAGTTGGATTGATCCTCGCAGTGCTCAGTACGTTGGCAATGGGCATGACGCAAAACCTCGGTATGTGGGTGGTATTGCGTTACATTTCCGGCTTTTCCAGTACAGCAGGGTTATTACTCGCTTCTGGGTTGATTATGAATTGGTTGATTCGCCACCAATACAAGTCGGAATTAGGTCTGCACTTCACAGGATTAGGGTTGGGTATTGTGGTGTCGGGTGTGGCGGTTGCGCTGATGTCGTCTCACGCATCTTGGGATCAACAATGGCTGTATCTGGGTATGATAGGGCTTACATTATTGATTCCTGCGTGGTTATGGCTGCCACATCCGGCACAAGCACAAATGTACACCGCAACACCGCAGGCTGTTCCACCTTCCTCGCGCACCATGATGTTGTTAATCGCGGCGTATTTTTGTGCGGGGTTTGGTTATGTGGTGAGTGCGACGTTTATTGTGGCTATTTTGGAAAAATTTCCCGTATTCGCAGGCAAAGGTAGTTGGGCATGGGTTATTGTTGGTTTGGCGGCCATGCCTTCGACCTTTGTTTGGGATCGCATAGCGACGTGGTTGGGGCAAAGTGCTGCCTTGTTACTGGCGTATGGTTTGCAAATCGTGGCGATTATTTTGCCCGCACTTAGCCAAGATCTATGGGTGAATTTGTTTGGCGCGATGCTTTATGGCGGCACATTTGTGGGGATAGTCAGCTTGATGCTGTCGATTGTGGGGCGTTATTTTCCCGCTAATCCTGCCAAAGCAATGGCTCGTTTAACGGTCAGTTATGGTATTGCGCAAATCCTCGCCCCTGTCATCACAGGCTATTTAGTGACGATTACCCACAGTTATCAAAGCCCATTATTCATTGCAGCAGCCTTTATGATTATTGGTATGTATTTGATTGTATTGATGCATCGCCATGTACATCAACACAACATTCGTACCGCTTAACGGTCATTGGCTTGTTGTGAAAACTCGCAATGCGGTAAGCTGCCCTCGAACAACACAAAGACATTCAAAGGAAGAGAAAATGAAATTTTTTGTCGATACAGGTGACATTAACGAAATCAGCGCATTGGTCGCCACAGGCATGGTGGATGGCGTAACCACTAACCCGTCACTCGTCGCCAGTTCGGGTAAAAACTTTGTTGAATTGGTTCGTGATATTTGCCAAATCGTCCCAGGACATGTCAGCGCGGAAGTCTTGGCAACGGATCATACAACCATGATGAAAGAAGCCGATATTTTGCGCAATATCGCAGATAATGTCTGCATTAAAGTGCCTTTGACCGTCGATGGTCTAAAAACCTGCAAAGCCCTAAGTACGGAAGGCACAGCCGTCAACGTCACCCTATGTTTCAGCGCTTTACAGGCATTGTTAGCCGCAAAAGCGGGCGCGACTTACGTTTCACCATTTATTGGGCGGCTGGATGATGTGGGCGAATCAGGTATGCAGTTGATTCGTGACATTGTGAGTATTTACGACAACTACCCCGAATTTAAAACCCAAGTTTTGTCTGCTTCCGTGCGTAGCCCCAGCCACGTTTTAGAATCTGCAATGGCTGGCGCACACGTTGCGACCTTACCACCGAAAATCTTGTGGCAGTTATACAATCACCCCCTCACGGACAAAGGTCTGGCTGCATTCATGAAAGACTGGGAAAAAACCGGACAAACTCTGCTGTAGTTTTTTACTCATCGTACAAGGGAGGCAACGCAATCTGGTTTCCAGCCCTCCCCTTGTGCGATATTGTTCAGGCTACCCGTGCTGAGCCTGCCATGCAGCGATAGCCCGCCGTGAATACCCATCCAATTCCGTTGGCGGACGTGTCCAAGTGTAATTTTTTTTAATAACCCGCGCCGGAACACCTACCGCAAGCGACTGCGCTGGAATGGGCTTGGTCACAATTGAACCAGCACCAATGATCGCACCATTACCCACTGTCGCGTTTGGCATAAGCGAACAATCCCTACCCAACCACACATGATTTCCTAACCTAATTGTTCTAAACATATCGTTCACGATTTTGCCAGTGGCAAGATCCACAATACCATGTTGGTCAGCCGTTTGAATCAGAATCCCATCGGAAAACATACAATCTTCGCCACAAACAAAAGCTGAGTTATTGCAAACAATCACCACCTGATTTGCGGTTGTGCGTGAACCAACAATAACCGAACTATTACGCCATAATCGTAAATGATAAGTACCAGCCGATTGATCACCAAAATCGATATTTACATCATCACTTGCCAGCATAATATGGATATTACCCGCCTTGCATCCGAGAGAAATCTTAAACCTAGAGAGTTTAGGCTTTTCCCCAACGTGTAATATTTTTAGCTTTAGGTTATTGTTTTCTAATGCAGCTAAAGCCACATCACTCAATAACAATTCACATGACGAATCAAAATTACCCGTGATGTCTATTTTTGGCGGTAATGCATCAAAACGATAACTATTCATAATTCCCCTATTCTAATTTATGTATCTCAACGCGATATTGGTGCATCTGCATTTAAATGATTAATAATCCACAAGGAAATAGGAAAGGTTAAGTGCATCTATCAGCTATTCCCAAATGCAATTTTTTAATAAATCACTAACACTTGCAGATGCTAAGTACGATACCAGAAAATTCCCCTATCTGGATCAAACCCCTAATACACAAGCGACATTCCACTAACGGATTTACGCTTGCCAAACTTAAGGCTAATAGTATACCACGAACAAATAAAATAGAAGAAAATAATTCACCATAAAAATAATATTTAGCAAAAAACAGAATTTTAAGAAGTATGCGAAACCGTAAACTGAATTGTGTCATTGTTCTGTATCTAATGAAATCAGACACTTCAAGATAGGATAATATACCCAAGATCATAACGAACTGTCCTGATTTACTTGACCATTACAGCGTTTTAGGGTGTTGCGCCTCTATGCTATTGAGCAAGGCAATCAAACGTCTACCCATTGCTAACGCTAAATTCA
>CAZEQX010000167.1:0-4558 GCA_964514635.1 uncultured Thiothrix sp. | reverse complement strand
CATAACAGCAATCAATATGTTGATTATGGTTTTTCTACCTTTGCTTGGTATCTATAATTTTTATAATACTTACAATTCAGAGTTATTACAGCAGGATAAGCAAATCAGTCAATTTGCGACACTGATTTCAAATGTCTTGAAAATTGATAAGCATATTAACTTTATGTTTGATGTTGACCAAAACCTAAATTCAGAAATGGTGGTTGATATTTTTACTGATGATACAAATAAGCAATATAACTTGGGTTGGAGTACGATCAAAAAGAATAATTTACTTTGGCGGCAATATGTGATCCACAACGACAATAGAACAATCATTATTAAACAAACGTTGAACTCATTGCAGGTGTCCGCTTTGCAGATTGCGGTGCATAGTTTTTTACCTATTTTTTTATTGATGTTTTTTCTGTCGATATTGGTGGTAGTGGTTGTAAGAAGGGCTTTTGCTCCAGTTTATGAGCTTTCAACGGATATTTCCTCGAAAAGTATCAAGGACTATTGGTTAATCAAACCTAATACAATTCCTAAAGAAATATATGAGTTTTACATGGCGATTAATAATATGATCGCTAGGGTGGAATCTAGTTACAATGAGCAGAATCATTTTATTATGGAAGCGACTCATGAGTTACGTTCCCCATTGTCAGCATTGAAAATTCAGATGCAGTATTTTTCCCAACATTTTTCAACGATGGGTAATCGTATTTATTTAAAGAAGATGCTGGAGGCTGTTGACAGACTTAATAGTTTGCTAGAGCAAATGCTGGCGCATGGTAGAACGCAGTTTTCTGTAGAAGAAAAGCAAAAGACGTACTTTAAAGAAGTGGTGGTTGATACATTAAGTGAGATGGTTGATCTATTGGAAAGCAAGGAAATTACCGTTGATCTTGATGTGAGGTCTCCGCTTCCTGTTGCTTTAAATATTTGGCAGTTAAAAACCATCATTAAGAATCTGATTGATAATACTATCAAATACACACCGCGTTACACTACATTGTTGATTCGGTATTACGATACAGCTACTCACATGGTGATGGAATTCCATGATGATGGGTTAGGGGTGGAAAAAAAAGAACGTAGTTTGATCTTAAACCCGTTTCATCGTGTTTTAGGTAGTGGGCAAGTTGGTTCTGGATTAGGGTTGTCAATTATCCATAACATTGTGAAAAAAAGCTGTGGGTCGTTGACTATATCGGACGAACCCTTATTAGGTGGACTCAGTATAGTGATTGAAATTCCTCATCATGCTGATTGTGACTAGTCCCGACTCTAAAAGGGAAATTCAATAAATCTGTGAAAATTCGTTACACTAGCCAGATTCATCTTATAGGAATGAAAAAATGGATTGGTTAGAGCGGGCGAAAGCATGGGTGAATCCTGAAAAAAATCCGGCATTGGAAAAACTGTTCCAGCATCAAATACACCATTTACCCACATTATGGTTATTAGGTAAAACGGGGGCTGGGAAATCATCCCTTATTCATGTGCTCACAGGTGATGAGCGGGTGGTGATTGGTAACGGTTTTCAGCCGTGTACGAAAACGGCACAAGCTTATGATTTTCCAAAGGATAAACCCTTATTGCGTTTCTTGGATACGCGCGGTTTAGCAGAAGCGAATTATGACGCGAGCGAGGATATTGCCGCGTGTGAGAACCGTAGCCACGCGCTGGTGGTGGTGATGAAGGTTGACGACCCTGAGCAAAGTGCTGTGTTGAATGCGTTGCGGCAAGTACGAACAGCAAGGCGCATTCAGCATATTATTGTGGTGCATACGGGGATGCTGTTGGTGGACGAAGCACAACGTCAGCAGGCGATAGCCTACAATCAGCAACAGGTTGAAACGGTAGTGGGAACAGCATTAACGCAGGTTGTGGTGGACTTTGTCGGTGAGCACGACCAAGCGGTTGGTTTACAAGCATTACGGCAGGCTTTGGCGGATATTCTCCCCATTTTGGCGCAGTTGCAACAGGAGGACGACAGCCAAGATCAAGAGGCAATGGGTTTTGCCGAAGTGCGAAATGAAGTGTTGTGGTACGCAGGTGCAGCGGCGGCGAGCGATGCATTGCCCGTGGCGGGTGCGGTGGCGGTTTCTGCGATACAGGGCAAATTGTTTCACAGTTTGGCAAACCATTATGGTTTAACGTGGGATCGGCGTTTATTTTCGGAATTAGTGGCGGCATTGGGTACGGGATTTGGCGTGCAATATGCGACGCGCTTTGGGATTCGACAATTAGTTAAATTGATTCCTGTTTATGGGCAAACTGTTGGTACGGCAACATCTGCAAGTATGAGTTTTGTTGCAACGTATGCGCTGGGTCGAGTAGCCGCGAAATACTTTTATCATCATTATCATGGTGAACACGTTAGCCGTGAAACGCTGCAAGCATTATACGAACAAGTCTTTTCTGAAATGTTGAGCATGAAAGATCATGAAACCAAAGCAACCGTCTAAACTGTTTACCCTATTACAACGTTTATCCACAAAACTTGTCCCTTTTTTGCTATTGCTAATGGGGATTCCATTATTGGTTTTATTGGGCTTTGGTGTACATGCGATTTATACACAGGGCTATTTATTGATTTTTATGGCGGTAATAACCGCGTGTAGTAGTATTGCGGCACTGGCTTGGTGGGGTTTTCATACTCAGTCACAGCAATCATTACAAAACTTACAAACAGTGGATACTTGGGTACAAGTTTCACCAGATTGGAGTGATAAAGATACACAGTTATGGCAAGCTCTAAATCAAACCATTGAACAACAGTTACAAGAAAACGCGGAGTGGTCTGTCTTGCGAGAGCACGCTTTGAATTTATTAACTCAGACTGCTCAATATTATCGTTCTGCAAAAAAACACCAGACCTTGGCATTTAGTGTGGTTGAAATGCTCACTATGGTTGAGGAAATTAGCCGCCGTTACCGTTTATTATTAAAAGAGCACGTTCCTGCGGTCGAGCATATTAACCTTTCAACATTGCATTGGTTATATGATCATCGCGATAAGTATGAAAAAGGTAAAACATTATGGAATACTTATCGCATGATTCGGGCTTTTACGCCGACAGGTTTATTGGCAGAAGCACGCTCGCAAATCATGAATCAGGTTTTTGGTGATTTGTCGGTAACGGTTCAGCTATCATTAAAACGAGCCTTATTGCAAGAAGTCGCAGCGGTTGCCATTGACCTTTATAGTGGACGCTTTAAAGCAAGCGAGCAGGAGTTGCAAGCATATTCACAAAAAGTAACAGCCGATAATCAGCAATTAGCTGCTCTGCCATTAGAACCTGTAACCATTGGTTTATTGGGGCAGGTGAGTGCAGGAAAGTCATCAATTGTGAATGCGCTATTGGGTTCGATGGTTGCGGAAGTCGGGCAGATTCCGACGACAGCAATGGCGCAATTGTACAAGGCCACTATAGCGGACACGGATATTTTGCATTTGTTAGATTTAGCGGGTTTGGATGGTAATGAAGAGCACGATCAAGCTTTATTCGAGCAATTGCTAAAATGTGATGCGGTGCTGTGGGTGTTAAAAGCGAATCAGCCAGCGCGAGCATTGGATTTAGCATTTAAACAACGTTGGGATGCGTGGTTTGCAAAGCCGGAGCATATTAGCCGTCGTCCTCCGGTAATTATCGGTGTGTTAAATCAAGTTGATCGTTTGCCACCATTACAGGAATGGCAGCCACCGTATGAGTTGACTAACCCTATTACGCCTAAAGCTAAACTCATTAAAGAGGCGATTGACTACAATCGTGACTTACTAAAGTTAGATACCATCATACCGCTCGCTGTGGGAACAGAAAAAACTTATAATTTAATGGCATTGCAGCAATTATTAGACGATACTTACCACAAGGCATTGCAAGTGCAACTGAATCGTCGACGATTAGACACAACGACATCCGCGTCATGGCAAGAGCAATTCCAGCGTGTGTATCGTTTGGGTCAGTCGTTGTTTAAGGTGGTGCGTGCCTCTCAATAGCGTGATGACAAATACATAACCGAGGGATAAAGATGAAAAAAATCATAGCGACTGCATTGGTGCTGTTATTGAGCCACACTGTCGTATGGGCAGATGAGGCAATAAAATGCAACCGCGATGGTAATCAGTCAGAATTAAATGTCTGTGCTTATGAAGATTATCAAGCAGCGGATAAAAAACTGAATGAAACTTGGAAAAATCTCATGACCAAGTTCAAGGCTGAAAAGACAGCGACAGCGAAACTGAAAGCAGCGCAAAAGGCGTGGATTGCTTTCCGTGATGCCGAAATCGATGCGATGTTCGCTTGTGAAGAAGACGATATACAAACCTGTTGGGGGAGTATGTACCCGTTATCACTGAATAGCGAATTACAAGCCATGACTGAAGCCCGCACGCAACAACTGCAAAAATACATTGACGAAGGATTGGGTGCTGGCCTGTGATCCCTAATCACAAGCAATCAGGGAAGCCCCGCATAGCGGGGAAAATCTCTATTCTTCCCCGATGGCATTATGATAATTTTCATAAAGCTCTTTCACTGTTTCGCCATTAAATATCCAATATGGTGAAG
>CAZEQX010000166.1:2456-4616 GCA_964514635.1 uncultured Thiothrix sp. | reverse complement strand
CGAGATCTACACATAGAGGGCACACTCTTCCCTACACGACGCTCTTCCGATCTAGCGCTACACAAAGTCGTAGTCCCGCCTTTAACTAGCAGGCTCTCCAACACGATAAACTAGATGCGGTTGATTCTACGACTAGTGGTCGTAGTCCCGCCTTTAACTAGCAGGCTCTCCAACACCCCGCCACTTGCGAAAAATACTGCTAGATCAATGCCTTGAAGAGCATTGTTCAATACATCAAAACGGCTTTGCAAAGTTAGCATTTTACAACCTCGTTTTTGGGTAATTATTGCACGCTTCCGCCTTGTAACGGTGTGTCAGGGACAAGTAGTTTAGCATAACGCTGTTCCAATTCCTGCCGTAATAATGTATTTAATTCCGTGTAAATACTTTTTAATTTTTCGACCTGTTCCGCATTATTAATGGCGATTAAGTCACTACCCCCATTATCAATAGCTGCTTGGTGTGCCATGTAAAAGCCCATGATAATGGCACGATAGCCAAACAGTAAATCGCGCACCGTATTCGATATAAATAAACCTGCGTGTTGTTGGTAAAACACTTCACTGGTCTTTTGCAAAGCGAAGGTTTTTAAAGGCTGCGGGGCAAAATAATACTGCGTGATTTTCTGATTGCCTTGGCGTTGCGTTTGCCAATGAATGATAGCTTGATCACTTTTTTTATCGCTCATGTAAGCCAATAATGACCACACTTGTTCCAATGCCGCAATTTCCCGCCGTAATCGGTCGGTTTGCACCGTGGTATTGTGTAACATCCGCGCTTGCGCTAGGTGGTAATCGTGCGCAATTTGCGCTTGGCGCACCGCATAACGATGGGCTAAACGCGCTGCAATAACGGCCACAATCAATGTCACCAAAACCGACGACGCGCTGGTAATAATTGTTACCCATTGCCCTGCATCCAAACCGTCATTCCAATACGTCGCCATTGTCTACTCCTGCTACACCAAATAGCGTTGCCATGCCTGATAAGTCGCTTCCATTATGCCAATAAAGCGTTCTGCCACTTTACGGTGGTTCGCCGGATTAACCGGAATCGCCTCAGCTTGCACCTGTTGCGCCACATCCGCAAATAGCACCGCATCAGGGTACTGATTGTGCGCAAACGCATTACGAATTTTAAGTACCCGTTGCACACGATTATGATCAAATAAAACCGCAACTGGTGTTGGGTCTTGTTGTTGCACGCGCTGATATAAAGCAAACAAGAAATCACCGTGTCGCCCTTTGCCCAACAAACGTTTAGTGTGCTGTAATTGCTCGGCACTACGTTCTGGAATATGCCGCATCCACTGCAAGATTTGCTGTTCCAGCTCATGCACCAGCTTCATGATTTTTACCCGTGTGCGCTGATAGCTGGCTAATTCCGCAATGATTTCTGCCTGATCAATACTGCTTTCCTGCGGTGCATAAAAAGGCATTAGACTCGTCAAGCGGCGGTCACGCACTAATAAACCCAATTCGCCCAATTGACGAATTTTACAAGCTTGATGGAATAATGCCTTATCCGTTTTCGGCACAGCCAATTCATAACGAATCGGCGTATTCAATAAAGTATTCTCAATCGAGCGTAGCTGCCAAACAGGTGCATGTTGTGCCTGACTCCCCAATTGCAAATCCGCTAAATATTGCCGCGCATACAAGTACAACAACATGTCCTGTGGAATAAAACAACGAATTGCTTGCTCATCGCGTTGATAAGCTTTTAATAACTTAGCCAGTTTTTCGTGCTTTTCCTGCTCCGCCTGCGCGGTAGGTTTTGCCGTCCGCACATAGTGACGCACCGTTAGCATTAGTGCCTGCCGTTCACTTTCAGGTAAATAATGCACCCGCTTTTCAGCAAATTTCTGCTTAGGGGTGCGTTTATCCAGCCATGTATTGAACAAATTGTGTTGCCGAACCAATTGATACATGACTTGTGCACCGTCTTGCTCATGAGCTAAATAACGCTTAATCAGCCATGTAATAGAGGGGCGAATCAGTGTACCTTGGGGTAAGGTTTGCGAACCTTCACGCTCTAAAGCCAACGCATCCATGCCCAACATTGCTGCGGTCATATCGCGGATTGGCGCATACAACATATTATCCGCTAATGGTAAAGGTTGCTTAAGTTCACCAGCAGTATCCAATTGTTCACCTAACC
>CAZEQX010000166.1:0-2446 GCA_964514635.1 uncultured Thiothrix sp. | reverse complement strand
GCAAACGCAACCACTGCGGATTTTGTGCATGGCGTTGTTGACGCTGCGTATGGATAAAGCGTTTTAAGAAGCCAACACGCGCTTTTAAATACGCTTCATAAAAACTGATTAAACCTTGGTATTGATCTGGGCGTTCCAACAGTTTCAACTCGGCTAAAAAAGGATGTGCATAATCACCACTTAATAACCCCGCATCAACCAACAAATCCACAATACGCGGTGGCTCATGCAAATGTGCACCGTAATAAGCCAAGGCTGCTTGCAATATTTGAAACCGCTGACTATTAATCTTTCCGCCATCATCACGCGTTGGATTCACAGGTTGAAAACGTAATAAATCTTCCGCTAGAAAATCACCGATATGCCCGCACTTAATGGATTTAAAACCTTTTTGCCCACGCTGCTTATCACTTTGCAATAATTGCTTAATTTGCTTTTGTTTATGTTCAGTTTCAGCTAACAAATGCTGGGCACGTTCGACCACTTCTGCCACTGACAATTGCCGCCCTGTTTTACCTATTAAATGCTCAACTAAAACTTTTGGCAAACCACTCAATGTCACATGAAAACGGGGATTATTACCCGCATCAAAAAATTGGTTCACCCACTGCTGGGCAGCCACACGCCGTTCAGGTGAATGTGGTGTGCCTGTTAATTCCATTGATAACGGTAATGCGTTAATGAGTTTTTTCATTCCTATACGGTATTTATTGAACAAAACATCCAATGCCAAATAACGTTCATCGTTCCAGAAATTAGCGCGTGTTTTCAGGTGATGATAAAACGCTACGGCTAATAACTGTTCTGGACTCATCCAAAACTCAGGTTGCATTTGTTGTGCTATCGGACGTTGCAAAATAGCAGCTTGCTGCGCTTGAGATACGGGCAAATCGGGGTAACTAGCTTTCACACTATTCTTTGCTAAACAAAAACCAATCTTGTCCTCAAAATAATGATAATGCGGGCAAGTTCGTACAATATAAGCACGCAATGGCTGAATTGTTTGAGGGTTACTGGCTAATAGTTCTGATTCTGCTATCCTTGCGAGATAATAGATTTCTTCCAGTTGCTGCCAGTTTTGCGGTTTTTCAGCTTGCTCAAAGTCCAATAACTTACCGTAAGCCAATATTTTTTGCCCCAAACGCCGCACCCGTGGTTGCTGGTCAGTAAAATGATTCGCAGGTTTCAAACGCACATTGTAATAAAACTGCCCTAAGTCCACTGCAAAACGCAATTGGTTACTTGCGTCAAAATCCAAAAACCGCATCATTAATGCAGTAAAACGGTCATTATGCCCACGCGCAAACAAGAATGTATTTTCAGTGGTCGTTTCTTCCGAGTCATCCAAACGATTCGCTTCAGCATCTTTGTATACATCACCTCGAAAACGCTGTTGATCTTCAGGACTCAAGACTTTCAATAAGGGACGTGGACAACGTGATAATTCCGATAATGTGTCTAAAGTAACAGCCGTTGTTGTATCGTGAGCCTGTAAACGCTGAATTGGCAAACGAACTCGATACACCACCAACATTTCCCGCATAATACTGCGCTCATCTGTCGACCAAACAGCGTGTTTGGGCAATTGCCAAAAATAATCAATTAATTTTGCACTTTGGCTTTTTTCTAAAAACAAAGAACAAAATAAAATCAAACCGAAATCATGGAAAATAGCTGACTGTTTTAACTGTTGATTTCTCTCTGTAACGGTTGGCTTAATCGGGGGTCTCACCGCCAGCGCAAAAGAAAAGGCTTGCGGCGTTTTGGGTATACCACCTTTTGCACAACGTTCTAATGGCTTCATAACGGTTGTTGCATAACCAAAACGCTGTTTTACCGTATGGAAACTACGTTTATATAACTTACTCAATGCTAGGTATAAACGCCTATGCGTCGCAAAATCTAATTCCAGCTCCAGATCAGTAGGGTGGGTAAAGTGATTACGCAACCCTTGTACTAACGCTAACATCCACGTTAGTTGACTAGCATAATACTGTGGTAATGGCGTTGCATTCGCTTGGCGGTTCTTACCTTTGCCACTGGCATCCGTTAAAACATCTAAAAATGGAAAACGGTAGCGTAATTGCTTCATCAATTCGCTTTGACGTTCCGGCGTAGTATTAACCAAATTCAAATCATTGAAAGCTTGTTGAATCTGGTCATCATTGTCCAACCGCTTCTGACCTACTTTTTCACGGATGTCATTCAAACATTCCAACAAATTCAACCGTGCATCATTGAAATACGCCGCTAAGATATGTCGCCCCAAAACACCCATTGCCCGCTCCATCCGCTATCTAAACCAGAAATACAAGATAAGACTAATTTCTATCAGAATATTTATAATATATAAAGCATTACTTATGGAAAAAAGGTTAATCGCGAAAGCTGTCAAGCCTGCATAATGGCGAGGATATTTTGCAAACTGGCGAGAACGCGCTCGGCA
>CAZEQX010000165.1:0-4626 GCA_964514635.1 uncultured Thiothrix sp. | reverse complement strand
GCAGCAGCCGGATTAGGTAAGGCGATTGCAATGGCTTGCGCGAAATTTGGCGCGACAGTCGTGATGTTGGATAAAGACGTGCGCCGTGTGGAGGCCGCTTACGATGAGATTGTGACAGCGGGGTATCCTGAGCCTGCGATTTATCCACTGGATTTGCAAGGGGCAACCGCGAAAGATTACGAAGATTTAGCCAATAACATTCGCGAACAGTTAGGGCGGTTGGATGGTGTGGTGTTAAATGCGGCGTGGTTGGCGTGTTTTACTCCGCTGAAGCATTATGAAACTGAACTGTGGTCGAAAATGATTATGGTGAATTTGCACGCGAACTTCTTACTAACCCGTGCGTGTTTGCCATTGTTAGAAGAAGCGGCGGATGCGTCCATTGTGTTTGCCGACCACGAATCGAATAAAGCGTATTACGGTGCGTTTGGCGTGGCGAAAGCAGCCATGCGGGCGTATTGCGAGATTTTGGCGGCAGAATGTGACGACCCCAAGCATTTCATTCGTGTCAATACGGTTGACACTGGCGCGATTCGTACCAGTATGCGTACCTTAAATTTCCCCGGTGAAAACCCCGAAAGCGTCGCACGTCCTGAAGCGATGGTTGCGCCATTCTTATTCTATTTGGGGGCGGATGCAGGGCAACGCACGGGCGAACATGCGGTATACCCGCGTCAGCCAGCGGATAGTGTATGGGCGGGGGAATCGCTTTAATGGCGCGTGATGCGATTTACGCGCTACCGCAAGGACAGGTGGTGGATTTCGCCTTTAATGCGGCGGTGGCCGATGTCTTCCCCGACATGATTCGCCGTTCTGTCCCCGGTTATGAGAATATCATTAGCTTGTTGGGTGTGATTGCCCAACAGTACGCGGTGGCCAATACGCACATTTACGATTTGGGGTGTTCGCTAGGGGCGGCAACGCTGTCGATGGCGGCACAAGTGCGGGCGGATGGCGTGCATTTCATGGGCGTGGATAATTCCCCTGCGATGACGCAACGTTGTGAGCAAATCTTACTCCGGCATTTGCCAGCGCATCGCTTTACGGTGTTATGTGACGATTTGCAAAACGTGCCACTGCATAAGGCTTCTGTGGTGGTATTGAATTTTACCTTGCAATTTTTAAAACCTGCGGAACGTTTAGCGGTATTGCAACGCATTCATGACGCGCTGATTCCTAATGGTATTTTGGTATTGTCGGAAAAAGTGCAGTTTGCCAATGATGGGCAACAAACCGTGCTGAATGATTTGCATCTGGCTTTTAAACGCGCTAATGGTTATTCCGAATTGGAAATCAGCCAAAAACGTTCCGCGATTGAAAATGTGTTAATTGCCGATACGCCGGAACAACATCAAGCACGTTTGCAAGCGGCTGGCTTTACGCAAGTGATGCAGTGGTTTCAGGGGTTTAACTTTATTTCCATGTTGGCGGTCAAGGCGTAACGAAGAGTAGAATGGATCAAGCATTACACAACTTTTTACAACAATCGCGGCTCGCGCCGTGGTTGGCGACGCTGCCAGAACAATTAGCCCAAGCCGCGCGTGAGCATCCGCACGGTAAACAGGCCGAATGGCAGGCGGTTTTGGATGCTTTGCCTGCGATTACGCCTTCTCGTTGCGATTTTAATGCAGCGGCGGTGCGCGTTGGTTTGGCAAGTGATACCGATGCAATAACGCAGGCGCAATTACACGCCGCTTTGCAAGCTTTGATTCCGTGGCGTAAAGGGCCTTACGAATTATTTGGCATTAATGTTGATACCGAATGGCGTTCGGATTGGAAATGGGAACGGGTTGTTCCGCACTTGAGTTCCCTACAAGATCGAATCGTGTTGGATGTTGGTTGTGGCAGCGGCTATCACTTGTGGCGTATGCACGCGGCGGGGGCGCAAGCTGTGATTGGCATTGACCCGACTTTGCTTTTTCTCACGCAATTCCAAACGATTAAGCGTTATGCTGGTGAACATCCCGTGTGGATGTTGCCATTGAAAAGTGAAGATTTGCCCGATTTCCGCCAGAAAGGTTTTGACACCGCGTTTTCAATGGGGGTGTTGTATCACCGTCGTGACCCGTTAGGGCATTTGCAAGAATTACGGCGGGCATTACGCGCAGGTGGTGAATTGGTATTGGAAACATTGGTGGTCGAAGGCAATGCGCAAACCGCGTTGATGCCGCAAGACCGCTACGCCAAAATGCGCAATGTGTGGTTTATTCCATCGGTAGCCATGCTGGAGTTGTGGTTAAAGCGTTTAAACTTTACCCACATTCGCGTGGTGGATGTGACACCAACCACGACGGCGGAACAGCGTTGTACGGCGTGGAGCAAGGGGGAATCCTTGGCTGATTTCCTTGATCCGCACGATAACAGCCGCACGATTGAAGGTTATCCCGCACCGTTACGCGCTACGCTTATCGCCAATACGCCTGTGTGATCTATTCACATGCGGTATGCGCTCTTACAATATGAGATTGCTTGTAACCAAAAAGTAGTGAGGACAGTGAATACGCAATTGCATCAACCCGGATTTATGTTCGCAGTGGGCGAATCGAATCGTTTGCAGCAGCAGCTTGTACGGCGCATGGGGCAAGCTTATCGACGGTTTCGCGCCAGTTGGAATGGTCTGGTACGCGACCCGTATTTACGCGATGGTGGTGATTACCGCTATCGGCGTTATTCGGTATTGCATTGGCGACATGGCAAACTGACGGTGTTACCACACGAGCCGCATTACCAAAGTAGCCACTATAATCATGTGCACGGTGGTTTTAATCGCCATTTTCGGGCGTGGTTGCCGACGACATTACAGAATCCGGTCTTAACGAGCATTGTGCGCTGGGCAACACAGCAGTTTTCACGCAGCCCACAAGAATTGTGGCGCATTCAAGCACATCAGTTTCGCATTGTGGCGCAGCCAGATCAGTTGGGAAAACCAACACCAGAAGGTGTGCATAAAGACGGTGCGGAATACATTCTCATCATGATGATGGATCGGCAGAATATTCAAGGTGGGGTCAGTCGTATTTACGACAATGCGATGCAACCGTTAGCGGAGGGAACTTTGCAAACCCAAGGCGATTTGGTGATAGTGAATGATCATGCGGTTTATCATGGTGTTACCGAAATTGCACCCGCCGAACCAACACGCCGCGCTTGGCGGGATGTGCTGGTTCTGACTTTCCATCGCCAATAATGACTGGCGTAAGGGCTGGGATTAACCCGGCCCTTCAAAGTATTTCCACGGGTATTCTTTATCTTCTTTCAGTACGCTCCAGAACAACTCACCTGAATTGCGCCACGGGTCGAGGATAATGCCGCTATCAAACGGATGGCCTTTAGCGGTAACAACCAGTGTGCTGTGTTCTTGCCATGCATTGCCTTTATGTGCAATACCCCAATATAAATCAAAAGTTTGCAAGTTTTTAGAACGCATCCGCGCCCGCATAGCACGCGCCCAATCCACGCACAAACCTGCTTTGCGTTGGTTGGCGTTGCGTAGGGTATTGTGATACAGCGGCGGCCATGTCAGATTCCAGTCGTTCGCTAAATACATCGGGTAAATGTAAGCGTCATGCGCCACCGAACGCGCTTCGCGTGGGTCGATGACGTTCGGGTCTAACGCAATCAAAGCATTGGTTAAATCTTCAATGTTTTGTTGCATGGCGGGAGTGACTTGAGCCAGTCGCGGATCGCCATTGGGGCTTAATTCCACACCGTCATAATGTACGGCACACGCATTTAATAACAACGGCAGTGCCATGCAAGTGGCAAGTCGTTTGAATTTAACCATGAACTCAATCTTCCTTTGTGAAGTGCATCATGTAGTTGACATCAACGTCGGGGCTAAGACGATAACTTTGGAAGATAGGATTGTAGGTTAAACCCGTGATATTTCGCAGTTTTAGCCCGACAGAACGTGCAGCTTTTTCGAGTTCTGACGGTTTAATGAACTTGCCATATTCATGCGTGCCTTTGGGGAGCATGTTCATGATGTATTCTGCGCCAACAATCGCCATTAAGAACGCTTTCGGGTTGCGATTAATCGATGAAAAAAACACATGCCCATTGGGTTTTACCATTTGTGCACAGGCCGCAATAACCGAAGCTGGATCGGGGACGTGTTCTAACATTTCCATGCAGGTGACAACATCAAATGCCCCTGCGTGTTGTACTGCCATGTCTTCGGCAGTGATTTGTTGGTAATCGACCGCGATTTGTGATTCCAACGCGTGCATTTGCGCCACGGAAAGCGGTGTTTCACCCATGTCAATGCCGATCACTGTCGCGCCACGTCGTGCCATGCTTTCAGCAAGAATGCCACCGCCACAACCGACATCAATAACCTGTTTGCCTTTGATGGATGCACGGTCATCAATGTAGTTTAAGCGTAAGGGGTTAATGTCGTGCAATGGTTTGAACTCGCTTTCGGTATCCCACCAACGGTAGGCGAGTTCTTCAAATTTACGGATTTCATTGGGATCGACATTCGGGGTTGTTGTGGTCACGGGGTTTCTCCAATTTTAGCCTGCCATGCTTGTGCATTGGCAATCAGGGCTGCTTCATCAAGCGTCGTGAGTTGGCGATTGTCCAACAATAAGCGACCGTTTACCCAAGTATGTGTGATTTGGTTGC
>CAZEQX010000164.1:0-4629 GCA_964514635.1 uncultured Thiothrix sp. | reverse complement strand
GTTTGCAATTCAATTTCCACATTATTGATATTGAAACGAATATCTTCCCCTACGGCGTTTTGTTTAGCCAAATTCAGCTCTGCGCGTAATGCGCTAATGACTTCCGCCAGTTCCAGATTTTTGCTCATGTTTTGCCCCGTGTGTTTAAGTAAAAATATATTTTCCTTATAGCTTTTAGGTATTAGATATGCAAGATCAACCAATAAATATCATCGATAAAATACTTGGTGTAAAAATAAATACGCTCGACAAGGCATCATTCACATGCGCTGGAACACCGCTTAAATGTGTTATCCTAGCCCGATTCCACCACCGAGTAACGCCACGATGTTACAAGCCAAACAGCTACTAAGCCGCGCCGATTATTTGCAGCTTGATGCGCAAAGTGATGAAAAGCATGAGTTTCTGGATGGGCAAGTGTATGCAATGGCGGGGGGAACGTTTCATCATGCGCGGGTTTCGGGCAATATCTTCGCCATATTGCGCCAAGCCTTGCGCGGTAAACCCTGCCAACCGATGAATAGCGATATGCGGGTACACACGCCGTCGGGGTTGGATACTTACCCCGATGTGTCGGTATTTTGTGGCGAACCAGAACTGACGGATAATCAGCGTACCTTATTGAATCCGCTGATTATTATTGAGGTTTTATCGCCAAGCACCCGCGATTATGATCGTGTTGGGAAATTCACGCATTACCGTTCGATTGCGGGGTTGCAGGATTACCTATTGGTCGACCCTGAAACGGTTTTGGTCGAACATTTTCACCGTTTAAAGCGCGATGAATGGTTATTGCGCGTGTATTCATCACTGGAAGATAGTTTAACGCTCGATAGCATTGGCGTAACCGTGAACATCCGCGCATTTTATGAGGGTTAGACCTTTGATACATATCAGTTTATCAGCCGAACCGTTTGAGCCGTGGCAATATTTAGCGGATTGGGAAGCACAAAGCGCGTTGCGTGCGGGGCAATACGGGGCGACGGCAGTATTCGTGGGGACAATGCGCGATTTTAACGCAGGCGATGATGTCACCGCGATGTATTTGGAGCATTACGCGGGGATGACTGAACGGCAGTTGGCGCAATTAGCCAACGATGCGGTGGCGCAATACGCTTTGGATGCAGCCTTAATCGTGCATCGGGTGGGCGAGATTACCCCCGCACAACCGATTGTTTTGGTGGCGGTTTGGTCGGCACATCGCGCAGCCGCGTTTGAGGCGTGCCGCACGATCATGGAAACCTTAAAACACACCGCGCCTTTTTGGAAACGCGAAACCTTAACCGATGGTTCAACGCGCTGGGTGGAAAGCAATACAGCAGGGTATTTGCCGGATAAAGCGTGAAAACGGTTTCACGCCAAACCCAGTTTTTTCAGGCGATAACGGCATTGAGGGCCGCTAATACCTAAAATACGCGCGGTTTCTAAAACATTACCACCTGCTTTTTTAAGAGCTTTGTCGAGGATTTGTTTTTCGAGCGTTTCAAAATCGATACCCGTTTGCACCATACGCCCTAATAAATCATCCAACACATCGGGTTTATCATTCGGTTCTAAATTGCCATCGCGCCCGATCACCATAAAATCATCGGTTGGACAAGGCATTCCCAAACAAATTTGGTTGGATTCAATTCGCGTGTGGTTTTCGGCTAATATCACGCCGCGCTCTAAAATGTTTTCCAATTCACGAATATTACCCGGCCAATGATAAGCCGCAAAACGTCGTAAAGTGTCATCTGTGACCCCTAAAACATGTTTACCGTACTTTTTATTGTATTTATCAATAAACTTCCGAATCAACCCTGGAATATCCGCACGGCGTTCGCGTAACGGTGGAATGGTAATGGGGAAAACGTTTAAACGGTAATACAAATCCGCACGGAATGTACCTTCACGCACGCGCTCTAATAAATTGGCATTGGTCGCGGCAATTAAACGCACGTCGACTTTAATTTTTTCTGAACCACCAACACGTTCAAATTCACCTGTTTGAATCGCGCGTAATAGTTTAGCTTGTGCAGGTGCATCCAATTCGCCTAGTTCATCTAAAAACAATGTACCACCATTAGCACGTTCAAAACGCCCCATGCGCGATTTATCTGCCCCCGTATAACCGCCTTTTTCTACCCCAAATAATTCAGCTTCCACTAATTCACGCGGTAAGGCCGCACAATTCACCGCAATGAATGGCGCGTCTTTGCGTATTCCCATTTGATGCAAGGCTTGTGAGAAAACTTCTTTACCCACACCTGTTTCACCTAGCATTAATACCGTGACATGAGTTTCAGCGGCTTTGTGCAGCAAATACATAATCTCACGAATCGGTGTGGATTCGGCAATAATGTTTTCAGGACGCGCATACCCGATCATTTCCTTACGCAAAAATTGCACTTCTTCCTCTAACGAATGCAGCTTTTGCGCCATAGATTCCAATGAAAATAAATCGCGTAATTCGTCCGCGTCTTCCCAATCTTCCAGCGGTTTGCCAATAATACGACACTGTTTATCGCCTTTACCGACGCATTCCACCTCTTTGAAATAAATCGGTTTACCCATAAACGCGCTGGTATAACCCGTGGCATAACCCAATAGATTCCAACACACGGGTTCATTGGCAATGCCATAACGGTGTAAATGTTCAGCCGCTTCAAACGAATTACGCCAAGTAAATTCGCCATAGAAACGCCCGCGCTGCACATCCATTTCCACGCTGACGGGTTCGACACTGACCATGCCTTCCAAACCGTGTAACTGTGGACCTGCCAAAAAACGCTCCATTGCAGGCGTATTCGGGCGTAATTTATTCGCCAACTGCACATCAGATTGTGCAGCCGCGTACCCCATGCGCATTAATACGCCTCGCGCATAGGCTTCGCCAAACGATTCGATCAGCTCGCCGCGCATTGACCCAAACGCCTCCGTGTGCAGCAGTACCATGCGTTGCTGCCCCAACCAAATGTTGCCAGTATCCTCCTCAAAGCGAATCAACGATTTTAAATCTTGGCTCGACGGGTATGTGTACTTTTTCCCACAATGGCTCATTAACAGGCACTCCTCCAATGACTGTTTCCTCACTCAAGGGATAGGATAAAGCAATCGAGCCTAGATGCAAGATATATCGATATTTTAAATAATATCGATATTTTGACCAAGGAGGCATTGCGCCCCCCATTAACAAGTACTTAGATAATCGCCACCGGATACGAACCGAGAATCCGCACCACTTCGGCTTCTTCGTGTAACGCCTTTAATGCCAAACGAATATTGTCGTCTTGCTCGTGCCCCGCCAAATCGAGGAAGAAAACGTATTCCCAATTCGTGGTTTTCGCTGGGCGCGATTCAATGCGCGTCATGTCGACTCCGTTTTCGGCTAACGGTTTTAATAGATGGAATAATGACCCTGGTTTATTGCGCGTCGATACCAGCAACGAAGTGCGATCATTACCGCTGGCGGGAACGGTTTGTTTACCAATCACCAAAAAGCGCGTGGTGTTATTGACGTTATCTTCAATGTTTTCTTGTAGCAATAATAAACCGTACAGCGGCGCAGCTTGGCGGCTACCAATCGCGGCGGCGGTATCATCAAGCGAGGCTAAACGGGCGGCTTCGGCATTGCTACTAACGGGGATGCGTTCGGCGTGCGGTAGGTGTTTATCCAACCAATAGCGGCATTGCGCTAACGATTGTGCATGGGAATAAACCTTTGTCACGCTTTGCCATCGTTCGTGACGGCACATCAAGTTTTGGTGAATGCGTAAGGTAATTTCGCCACAAATCCGCAAATTGGACTGCACGAACATATCCAACGTATGCGTTACCACGCCTTCGGTGGAATTTTCAATCGGTACAACCCCGTAACGCACGCGCCCTGCTTCGACTTCGCGGAATACCTGCGGAATCGAATCGACAGGTTGCGTTCCCACACCAAGACCAAAATGTTTGAGCGTGGCTTCTTGGGTAAACGTGCCTTCTGGTCCTAAGTACGCAATGCACATGGACTCTTCCAACGCCAAACATGAGGCAATGATTTCACGGAATAAATGCGTGATTTGTTCATTGCGCAACGGCCCTGGGTTGATCGACTGCATCCGCGTGAGGATTTGTGCCTCACGTTCGGGACGGTAAAACGTCGCATTCGGGTCTTCGGCGAGTTTAGCGTGTGCCACCTGTTCCGCACACGCTGCACGCTTATTTAACAGTTCCAGAATTTGCGTATCCAGCGCGTCAATCTGCTGGCGAATTGCTTGTAAATCCAAAGCCATACTTAACCCTTACGCTGTGCGAAATCTTGCATGAAATGGATCAATGCGTCCACGCCCGTCTCTGGCATGGCGTTATAAATACTGGCACGCATCCCACCGACGGAACGATGCCCTTTCAGCGACACCAAACCCGCTTGTTCCGCTTCGCTCACGAATGCTTTATCGAGTTCGGGATTCGCTAAAGTAAACGGCACATTCATCCACGAACGGCACGCCACATCCACGGGGCTGTGATAAAAGTCGGAAGCGTCAATTGCTGCATACAATTTCGCCGCTTTACGCTCGTTAATCGCCGCCATCGCGCTTAAGCCGCCTTGCTGCTTCAGCCATTGGAAGACTAATCCGGCTAAATACCACGCATACGTTG
>CAZEQX010000163.1:0-4630 GCA_964514635.1 uncultured Thiothrix sp. | reverse complement strand
AATCGGGCGAAGTGGTGCTGAATAACCTCTACAAGCAAACGCAAATGCAGAGTGTGTTCGGCATTAACATGGTGGCTTTGGTGGATGGTCAACCTAAGCTACTGAATTTAAAAGAAGTTTTAGAAGCGTTCCTGCGGCATCGCCGTGAGATTGTCACGCGCCGTACCATTTTTGAGGTGCGTAAAGCGCGGGAGCGGGCGCACATTTTGGAAGGTTTAGCGATTGCGCTTTCCAATATCGACGCAATTATCGCACTGATCAAAGCCGCACCAAGCCCCGCAGAAGCCAAAGCAGGTTTATTAGGGCGTGTTTGGGATGCGGGGATTGTCAGCGAAATGCTCACGCGAGCTGGGGCGGATATTTGCCGACCGGACGATCTGCCTGAACAATTTGGTTTGCACGCTGATGGTTATCGTTTGTCTGATGTGCAAGCCCAAGCGATTTTGGATTTACGTCTGCACCGTTTGACGGGGTTAGAAAAAGACAAAATCATTGGTGAATACCGTGAATTACTGGACAAAATCGCCGATTTATTAGAAATCCTCGCGAATCCAGACCGTTTGCTGCAAGTGATTCGTGATGAATTGTTATTAATCCGTGAAACTTACGGCGATAAACGTCGCACCGAAATCAATGTGGTCGGTGAAGACTTAAGCATGGAAGACCTGATCGCCGATGAGGAGGTCATGGTCACGCTCTCGCACGAAGGTTATGCCAAAGCGCAAACGCTGGATACTTACCGAGCGCAAAAACGCGGCGGGCGGGGTAAAGCAGCAACTTCGATGAAAGAGGAAGATTTCATCGAAAAGCTGTTCATTGCCAGTATGCACGACACATTGTTGTGTTTCTCCAGTCGTGGGCGGATGTATTGGTTGAAAGTTTACCAATTGCCAATGGCGGGGCGTACCTCACGCGGTAAGCCAATGGTGAATTTATTACCGTTAGAGGAAGGTGAACGCATTAATGCCGTGTTGCCGATCCGGGAGTATGCTGAGGATAAATATATCTTCATGGCTACCTCGCAAGGCACGGTGAAGAAAACGCCATTAACCGAGTTTTCGCGCCCGCGCACGGCAGGAATCATTGCGGTGGATTTGCGTGATGGTGATAAATTAGTCGATGTTGCGGTAACAGATGGGGCTAACGATGTCATGTTGTTCAGCACTTCGGGCAAGGCGATTCGTTTCCACGAAGACGATGTACGCGCAATGGGGCGTACCGCCACGGGCGTGCGTGGGATCAAATTGGAAGAAGGTCACGAAGTCAATGCGCTGATTATCGTCGGTGAAGGCGAATTACTGATTGCGACTGAAAATGGTTACGGTAAACGCACGCGCGTCGATGAGTTTTCTGTGCAAGGGCGTGGCGGTCAAGGTGTGATTGCGATTCAAACCTCAGAACGCAACGGCAATGCGATTGGCGCGGTGCAAGTGCGTGACGATTGCCAGATCATGCTGATTACCGACGGCGGTACATTAGTGCGGACTCCGGTTGCTGATATTTCTATCGTTGGGCGCAATACCCAAGGTGTGACGTTGATTCGCTTAAACGAGGGTGAAAAATTGGTGCAAGTCGCGCCGATTCTGACCGAACAAAGCGATACCGATGACAGTATCGAGGAATCTGTGGTGGAAGCAGGCGAATAACCTGCTTCTTTGACCACGTTGGGGGCGGCGGCTCATGCTGCCTCTAACAGCACCCTAAGAATGGCGGTTGGGTCGTCTTTGAGTTCTTCTTCAATTAGGTATTCCCCAAGTAAGTCCGGTTGCAGCGGGTCAATGTAATTGTGTGGATGTTGCGTGTCATAATCGGAAACGTGACTGGGGTAAATGCTGTGCAGTAATTCGACGATTGCTTGGCGTTCGTGGCGTTTACTACCTGCTAAGAGTGTGATGCGATCAACCATTTGTTGTGCACTGGCTTTGTCCCGTGCTCCACCCATCAGCGTAATGTGCGCCATTGCCAGCCCAATAGCCTTGTGCAAACTGGGTGGCAACAAACGTTGATTCGCCTGTGTTTCCCAAAATCGCCTTTCACGATTTAATACGACGGCCAAAATGCCTTGGCTGCTTTGTTCGGCTTGATTACCTTCAATCGCGATGAGTGCTTGCATGTGTAACAGTAACACGCGCTCAAAATAATCCGTGCCCAAATCCAATGGTGGGGTTAGGGTTGGTGGGCGTGTTAGGCAATGCGCAAAGTGATCAGCAGCAAGAAAATAAGACTCTTCGCGTTCTTTCATGGTCATGGATAATGGCTGTAGATTCAGGCGTGTTGTGGCCGAACTCATGAGTAAATCGCCCACGCCATGTCCCTCCGTTTGCAATGTATTCCACCAACCCGATGCCGCCCGCGCGAGTAAAATCACGCGAACTTTGGTGGTGCTGCTCATTGCAGCGCGTAATAACGCCACTAATTCGTAGCGGCGGGTTTCCACATAGTCCAAGACGATTAGCACAGGTGAGCTGATTTCGTGTAGCCAAGTAAAGGCTTCACCGACGGCGACAATGGCTGCTTTAGGGTGTAGAAAACCCGTAACCCAGTGGTATTTCTCATGCAGTTGACGACACTGTTCAATCGCAAGGCGTGTTTTCCCCATGCCGCCAATCCCCGTATAAAGCCGGACGGCAAGGCGGTAATCACTGAAACACCATGAGGCCAAGTCTTCTAATTCTCGGCGACGATGATGAAACGGTACAATGCCGTATTCGGCTTTTAATAATGCTCCTGGTGGTGAATAACGTGCATCCCACGTTAGCGGTTCTGGATAAAATAAATCGGGACAACGACTGGGTAATAATGATTCGTAACTATTCAGGCCTAAAAATACTGCAATCGTCATTGCTTTATTTTTATCGAGTTTTTTTCCGTACCAAGCATTCGCCGGAGCGGTGCTATGTGTATCGGGTGGTTGACCGATATAACGCAGAAATTCCCGTTCAAAGCGATTTAGGCTGGTAATGCCGCGCATTTCTGCTCTGTTTTTAACCTTTAGGGGGTCTAATTTAACACTTCTATCCCTTCTTCCATGATGGTCTATCATTGCGCAAGTCTCAAATTGAATGGCTGTTGTGATTAACGAACTATACGTCGTCAAGAATATTCAACAAGCCAAGCAAATAGAGCAACTTATCTTTATTAATTCCCCCCAGTCGAGCGCGTAGGTTATCCAGTTTGTTCGATGCATAACCACGACTTATTCCAGTTTCATAAGTGATGTTTTTAAAGGGTTTGCCCGATGCAATGTACCGTAGTATTTTGATTTCAACAGGTTTTAGAGAGTTGACCAGCGATAATATAAATTGATGGGGAATTTTGTTGTAAGAAAATACATGGTTGTGAAAAAGGTAAGTACAGAGCACCAGCGTTTCTAAGTTCTCACACTTTAAAATATTAAAACTAACGTCTTTTTCAAGACTGAGTACGCTCGCGCCAGCCATGCCAATATTTTTGTTCATGGTCGGAATGGATATACCATTCATAATACCATGATCGCTACGCGCTATTTGAATGACACGTTTTTCATCATTTGTGATGCTATTAGAATGCTCATGCTCGCGCCAATCCATTGGTTCGAGTTGCTGATGCGTAATTTTGCGAATGGTAAAATCTTTTGTGTGGAGTTTTTCTTCGTTATATTGCGCTAAAAATCCAGTTGGATAAGGTGAAGAGTGTAAAAAAACAGGTGCAAGTAAATCACCAGTGAGTTCAACATTTGGGGCAAAAGCAAATGTGACAGCTTCAAACCCTAATGAACGGACAACCTCTTCGTAAATGCGAAAGCGTTTTTCTAGCTCATCGGACAAGTAAAGTTTTTCTACAAATTCACCAACGATATGGGATTTCACGGCCATTGCTAACGACACTCCATCCTTTTCTATAATGACGACCACCTCAACGTGACCGTCATTATACGTTGATTTGTAGGGAAGTATCAGTAGGGCTTAATCTTTGCTAAGGACTAGAAAATTCAGTCCGCCACGAAAATGCCGCTGATGACATTCGATCACATGAAACCCCACCTGTTGCACTTGCTTGATCAGCGCATCCATGCTGATAAAATTCGCTTGTGGGTTCATCGCCAATTGCAGGTTATAACGCTTGTAAGCGGCAAAATCTGGGTGGGCGATGAGTTCTTTTTCCGCATCCATCAATAATTGCTCAATCGGCAAATCCGTGTTTGGTGTGGCCAAAATGAACACGGATTGGGGGGCGAGCAAAGCATAAATGCTGGATAATGTCGCTATTGGGTTCGGCCATGCGTAATAACTTTGGATGGATACACCCGCTGTGAATTGCGCATGAACGTCTTCAATTTTGCTGTGTAAGATTGCAAAATCATCACGTTGTAAACGCTGAATAATGTTTTGTGCAACATTGACCATTTCTTCGGCGTAATCAATGCCCGTGTAAGACGTAATATCTGCATTATCGGCTAATAATGGTGCAAGTTTTGCTGTGCCACAGCCGCAATCCACTACATCACCGTGTAAATATTGGCAAGCTTCGCGGTAAACGGCTAATTGCACTGATGTTGTGACAGAAGCGAATAAATTCGCGTAATTTTCCCATTCACTCACTGCATAAGTGATAGCAGGTGTGTGAACAGTCGTTTGTGCAGTTGTATTCA
>CAZEQX010000162.1:0-4841 GCA_964514635.1 uncultured Thiothrix sp. | reverse complement strand
GGTCAAAACTCGCTACCCAATCAGAAACAGGTTTTGCCGCTGCTGCAACAGCCGCTGTCGTCGCGAGAACCAGACTAGGCGTTTTAATATCCGCTTCTTTTACGTTGATAGTGGGTAATTCTACCTTGGTGTCTAACCCAATAGTATTATCAGGAGAGCGCATAATCGGTTTATGAGGATCAAAGGAAGATAACCAATTAAAATCAATGGGTTTTTGCACCACTGTTGGTTTAACTGTTGGAGCATCCGCCAGTTTCACATCGACGGTTGAAATAGATGGCTTAACCGATGATGGTTTAACAGACACAGGAGCATTCTCTTTAGAAATGACCGCTGGACGTGTAACCAATGTCGACGTGGTGTGTGGCGTTGTTTTGACTTCAGTTTGTTTAACGCGACAACAAATCCCCATGCGACGTAATAGCCAGCATAAGAGTGTTCCTAGAATAAATGAAACTAATAATAGGGAGATGATTTCAAGACTTGCTATCTCGAAAGTGTATGTTGTAGCTGTATTGTGATTCATATCTTTAATTCCTTGATCCCGAAAGCGTGACGACCTGATAATAAGCAAAGACCGGCAGTTAAGCCGGTCTTATGAGTTAGCGGATTAAATATCACGCCCGCTAATAATAAGGTTTTGATAGTCTTTCAGGCGACCCCATTCGCCCTTTGCTGCTAATTCAGCTTGATAAGGCCATGTTTTAGGGTCGTGCATCTTAAACTGTCCACCTTCCGCATCTAATAGTGATTTTAATAGGTCTGGTGTGATTGCCGCTAATTGATCAAAGTTTTGAATGCCTGCACTATTCAGCAACTTTTCAATTTTTGGACCAATGCCTTCCAGCTTTTTCAAATCATCTTTACGACCGTTCCCAAGACTAGCAATTGTAGAACTAGCAATACTGCTGGCAATACTGGCGATATTACTGGTATTACTACTCACGTTTGTAGTCGTGGTGCTTGTCGTTTTGTCACGCAATAATGTGTTGATGTCAGCGGTAAAGCTTCCCGACGTTGATGGCGTTGGAAATTCACGTTTAGCGCGTGGTTTATCCCATGATAAATCCGTATTGGGATTGTTTTCATTACGTTCCCAAGCCATTGATTCATCAGTATAAGATGATTGGCGACAGCAAACTCCCATTTTCCGTAGCAGCCAACACAATAGCATCCCTAGTAAGAAAAACCCCAAGCAAAGCAGGGCGATTTCTAAACTGGCGATACCAAACGTGTAATCAGGATTGCTTTGATTCATGTTTTACTCCTCATCGTGATCGGGACGATTACGGAAGTAACAAAACAAGAAACCCAGCAAGAAGGAAACACCGAGCATGATAATCACTTCTAAGCTGGCGTTGGTTAAGTCATAACGACTGGTAATATCATGGAACATAGTCGATGGCTTCCTTTATTTAATGGGGGTAATTTCAACACGACGATTTTTCTTACGACCTTCTTCTGTCGCATTATCCGCAATAGGTTTATTGGGGCCTTCTGATGCAGCACTGACACGTTCCTTAGGTGCGCCGCTATCCACCAACATTTTTTGTAGCATTTCAGCACGTTTTAAACCTAACGCTTTATTCTTAGCAGCATCACCTTTATTGTCAGTATGCCCAACAATGGTAATTTTGCTGTTTGGATTGGCCTTGAGATATTGTGCAACTTTCTCAAAATACGCTTTGGTCTCCGTTGCCAATTCTGGATTAGCCGAACCTGTTGGGAAGTGTAATGTCGCAGGACCAATATCACCGCCTTGGGTGGTGGTGGTCTCGATAGTGACTTTATCGGCTTCCTCTTTGGCCTTTTGTTCAGCGGCTAATTTTTCCGATTCCTCTTTGGCCTTTTGCTCAGCGGCGAGTTTCTTATCGGCTTCCTCTTTGGCCTTTTGTTCAGCGGCTAATTTTTCCGATTCCTCTTTGGCCTTTTGCTCAGCGGCGAGCTTCTTATCGGCTTCCTCTTTGGCTTTTTGTTCAGCGGCGAGCTTCTTATCGGCTTCCTCTTTGGCCTTTTGTTCAGCGGCTAATTTTTCGGTATCACCAGCAGCAGTTTGGGTTGACGCTGCTGGATTAACGTCTTTTTCTAAATAATCAGCAATTTTATTACCATTGCTGTCCGTCGCATCATCAACATTGCCATCGCCGTTTGGATCAGGACGTTCGTCAGCCGTCAACACACCATCACCGTCATCATCGTTGTCTAACGCATTAATTTTTCCATCACCGTCAGTATCTTGAGATGACTGTGCTAATTCGATCGCATCGGAAATGCCATCGCCATCGGTATCCTCTTGATTAGCTTTCAGACCCAACGCAACTTCTTTACCATCGGCAACGCCATCACCATCGGTATCAGCATTATTAGGGTTTAGGCCTAATTCGATTTCTTTGAGGTCTGGAATGCCATCGTTGTCACTGTCTTTTGTGTCATCCGTCGAAGAGCTATTTCCCGCACCCGATGATAAGGCAGCTCCACCACTGGCTACACCAGCCGCAACTTGTGCCGTTTTCACATCCGCACCGCAAAATCCCTTGATTTTGCAAGTATACCACCACCAGCTACCGACACCCCAGATGCCTGCCAGCAATAATACGAGCAATGATTTCAGTTTCATACAGGGGGGAACTCCTTTGATTGATTATTTGTGTGAGACAATGTATCGAAAAACGTACAGTAGGTTATAGTATCTAACACTTGGATTTGCAATCGAATGATTTTTCGATGAAAAATTGATACAAATAGGATAACTGGCAGGAGAAACCCGACTAATTTAATTATTAATCAGGTTGCTTTGGGTATGATTATGGCTAATATAAATGGAAATTCAGCAAGTTGCTGCTTAAAAAACAACGAACCGCCCCGTTATTGTCAGTGGGGCTTAGCAATAAACGGTTATGATTGCTCCCACGGTAGCCCCTGAAAGCGCCAACCATTAACGGTGGAACGATGCCGATTTGCGTCTAATACACCTTCAAAACCCTCATGGACATGCATGACTTTTTCAAATCCGGCTTCAATTAGGGCGTAACCCGCGTCAAAGCTGCGTTTGCCGCTGCGACAAATGAGAATAATACCTGCTTCTTTATAAGGGTTAATTCCCCTGCAACGGCTCTCGACAAGGCGTTTGACGGTGGGTACAAAGTCAGGGTTGATTTCCCAATCTGGTTCGTCCAACCATGCAATGTGTACGGCATCCGTCGGATGTCCGACGAACAAAAATTCGGAAGTCGAGCGAATGTCAATCAAAAGACTATTCGGTGTCGACTGCAAGTAGGCATAAGCAGCTTGCGCAGACAAGTCAAGCAGTTCAGGCATGGGGAGTTCCTCCGACCATTTGGTTGTCGTGAGCTCGAATTTTTTCAGCAATGGCTTGCACGCCAGCATCTAGGGTGCGGCGATTACCGATGATCCAATCGAGGATGTCTTGATCTTTGGCTTGTAATAAGCGTTCAAACGCAAACTGTTCTGACATGGGGAGTGTGCGGTAACAGTCACGCAAAAAAGACCCTAATGGGCGATCCAGCACTTGTAAAGTACGGCGGCACGCCCAACGCAGGCGTACCATCCGTTCCTCAAATTGAGGATCAACCATGCACCTGCCTCAGTTTCTGAATCAGGTCTTCATACGGTGTGGGTACAGGGTCAAGACCCAGTATCATCCCAAACAGCAACGGGTCTTGCATGTCCAGCAATTCATTGAGACGTTGCTGTTCTTGTTCATTAGCGGTAGGGTAGTGGCGTTCGAGGTAAGCCCCGAACACCACATCCAGCTCTTTCATGCCGCGCCGACAGCGCATTTTTAGGCGGGAAAGTTCGCTCATGATGATCGCCTTAACGACGCTCAACCATCATTTTCTTCAACTCACCGATTGCCTTGGCAGGGTTCAAACCTTTAGGGCAAGTGTTGGTGCAGTTCATGATGGTGTGGCAACGGTACAGACGGAATGGGTCTTCCAAATTGTCCAGACGTTCGCCAGTCGCTTCGTCGCGGCTGTCGATAACCCAACGGTACGCTTGCAGTAAAACAGAAGGACCCAAGTAACGGTCGCCGTTCCACCAGTAGCTTGGGCAAGAAGTCGAGCAGCTTGCGCACAAGATACACTCATACAAGCCGTCCAGTTTCTTACGGTCTTCAGGGGATTGCAGACGTTCACGACCAGGGGTTGCTGGTGTTTGGGTTTGCATCCACGGTTTGATGGAAGCGTACTGCGCATAGAAGTGTGTCAAATCTGGAACTAAGTCCTTGATGACTTCCATGTGTGGCAGAGGGCTGATGGTAACGTCGCCGTCGAAATCGTCAATGGCTTTGATACAGGCCAAGGTGTTACCACCACCGATGTTCATCGCACAAGAACCACAAATACCTTCGCGGCAAGAACGACGGAACGTCAGGGTTGGGTCGATTTCGTTTTTGATTTTTAACAAAGCGTCCAAAATCATTGGGCCACAGTTGTCTAAATCAATGCCGTAAGTGTCCCAGCGTGGGTTTTGCCCACTATCTGGATCGTAGCGGTAAATACGGAAATTTTTGACGCGAGTCGCACCAGTTGGGGCTGCCCACGTTTTGCCTTCTTTAACAACCGAGTTGGCAGGCAATTTAAATTCAGCCATGGTTATGCTCCCTTAGTAAACGCGTTTTTTCGGTGCGATGTATTCGATTTCGTCAGTCAGCGTGTAAGTGTGAACCGGACGGTAGTCGATAGCAACTTTACCCGCTTCATCAATCCACGCGACAGTGTGTTTCATCCACTCTTCGTCGTGACGGTCTGGGAAGTCTTCACGCGCGTGAGCACCACGGCTTTCTTTACGGTTCAGTGCGCAGTACATGGAAACTTGTG
>CAZEQX010000161.1:0-4971 GCA_964514635.1 uncultured Thiothrix sp. | reverse complement strand
CCGATATAGCGCACTTTACCTGCTTGCACGAGGGCACTTAATGCGCTGAGGGTTTCATGAATCGTTTCGTGGTGGTTGTCCCGCGCGTATTGGTAGCCAAGTTTGCCGAAATAATTGGTGCTGCGGCTTGGCCAATGCACTTGGTACAGGTCGAGGTAATCGGTTTGCAAGCGTTGTAAACTGGCATCAATGGCTTGGTGAATGTGTTGCGCATTGAGCTTGGGGCCATTGCGTACATGCCCAATCCAATCTTTAGGGCCGGGTCCTGCGACTTTGCTGGCAAGAATGACTTGATCACGTTTGCCGCTGCGTTTTAACCACGAGCCAATGTATTGTTCGGTGCGCCCTTGCGTCTCGCCGCGTGGTGGGACGGGGTATAATTCCGCTGCGTCAATGAAATTCACCCCGTTTGCCATTGCATAATCGAGTTGAGCGTGTGCTTCGGCTTCGGTGTTTTGCTCGCCAAACGTCATTGTGCCCAAACAAATAACGCTGACTTGTAGATCAGTATGCTCGAGACGACGGTATTCCATGATTCATCCTTGCTGTGCTGATGGTGATATTTCGCAGTCTATGCCAAGCCGGAACGAAGCGCACTATTGCCAGAGGTAAGCATCCATCGCTAGGGCTGAATAAGTAAATTCCGGCGTGTAGCGGGTGAGTTCGTCTGCGTCAATGCTTGCACCTAAGCTTACAAATAATGGCAATAAATGTTCTTCGGTGGGGTGTGAATCCGCGCCGAAGGGTGCAACTTTGTCACGGTAATTCAGTAGCTTATCGATATTGCGCTGCTGTAAATTATCGCCTAACCAATCACTGAAAATACGCGCCGCAGGCAAGGGTTTATCACTGTGCGATAACCACGCGAAGTTGTGCGTTACCGCGCCCGAAGTCAGGATTAACACACCTTGTTCCCGCAGAGGTTGTAAGGCTTTACCCAATTGTAAATGCCACGCTGTACCTGCATTCGGTTGGATGGATAATTGTGTGACTGGAATATCCGCATCAGGGTACATGGTTATGAGTGGAATCCATGCTCCATGATCCAAACCGCGTTGATTGTCGATCCGCAGTGGAATGCCCGCATGGTTTAAACACGTTTGCACCTGTTCGGCTAGTTCAGGCACGCCACGAGCGGGGTATTGCAAGCGATACAGGTTGGCTGGAAAACCGCCAAAATCGTGGATGGTTTCGGGCATTTTGGCAGTACTTAATACAGGTTGTGTGCTGCCCCAATGCGCTGACAATACCAGAATGGCTTTAGGGCGTGGCAAGTCTTTACCTAATTGCTGCCAGCAAGCGAGTGTTGGTGAGTCTTTGTGTAATACAATATCGGGTGCGCCATGCGACACAAAAACGGTAGGCATTAACATGGTTTAGTTTCCTTGTCCAAATCGGTGATGCCGCCATTCTATGAACTAACAAAAGGTTGATAAATACAATGGAAATAAAAAGATTATTCGCTTTTGGTTAAGAGTATGGTTGCCAACGATACACTTTCAAATCCACCCGACCGTTTAAAAACACCACACCTTCTTCTTCTAATAAACGCCGTTGCTGTAATTCACCGCCGATGTCTGCTCGCCCTAAACTGATTTTGCCTTGCGCATTAATGACTCGCTGCCACGGCACATCGGTGTAAATGGGCAAAGCGTGTAGGGCGTATCCCACCAGTCGCGCATGGTTCGGCAAACCTGCTAATGCAGCAATATCGCCATAGGTTGCGACTTTGCCTTCAGGAATTTGGCGTACCACATCATAAATGGATGGGTAGGTATCAGAAATGGGCATCGATTTTCACTGTGTAAATGCCTAACTTAGCGGTTTTGTTAGCGCAATGCCAGCGACCAGTACACAATCGCTGGCTGAATGAGAAGTTTAGGCCACTTTTTGAATGTAAAATGAGCCAGGGTTACGTTCTGGTGTTAGGTAGGGTGCTACCGCTTTTAATTGCTCGTGATGGTGGTGTTGTAAAAAGTTTAATGCACCAATAATTTTCCAATCTTTATTATTACTTAAAAAAGCTTCCAATAAATATTGTTCGTTCCACAGACGTACTTCGTCTCTGACCCATTCGGGTAAGTAATTCCGTGGTGAAAAAATATCGTGGATATGAACAATAACACCAGGATTTAGCGTGGGTAGCAATTCTAAGTATTCAAACAAAACATCACCATGTGGTCGAATAATGTGGGATGAATCAATAAATAGAATATCATTCGCTTGTAATTGTGCGAAGAATGCTACATCCATGTCTTCCACTTTTTTGCGTACTACCGTCACGCCGGATTGTTCTAGCCACGGCATTTCATAAGGTTCAATGCAAATGTGTTCACATTGATAATCGGGCGTTGCTTGCTGATTAGCGCGGATCGCTTTAATCGCCATTAATGTTGAATTACCGCTACCAATTTCAATAATGCGCGTTGGGCGCACAGTGCGAACGAGTTGATACCAGTATTCAGCATCACCGGACTCAAAATTCTGATTATTGAAATGAAACTCGATGTGTTTCCCTTTTTTGTTTGGCAGGTTTTTTAATTCGTCAGCGTATTGAAAGCGTTGTAATAAAGCTAATTGCTCCGCCACGTTCCAATCAATACCAGGCAGCTTTCGATCCTTCGTAAAATCCGATTGTTGCGTACTGAAATCAAACTGTGGTTCGTAATAATGATTTTGTATTGGCAATACACCAATCTTTAATAATGCATCACGGCAACGTGGGAGACGATGTAATCCAGCTTGGCGAACCTTTTTCATTAGCCATGCCGTTGGGTAAATCAAAGGTGATAAAAATAGATCGGCGGTTGGCAAGAGTGGTTGAATGAATGCTCTCATGAAATACTCCAAAACAAATTCGGTTGTGTAATGACGGGATTACGCAATATTCCAGTTATTAATTAATAAAATTAATGATTGATAAAATCATATCTATGGTTGGTGATCAGGATAAATAGAAAACGGATTTAAGGTATTAGTTAAAATGATGAATGGTATATTTCATTAAACCGATAGCCCCAAAGCCCACAAATCCACCTGAATCCAAATTAAATTATAGGATATGAATAAGTATTTTTTATTTAATTGGCATTAAAATCATAATTCAACATTATATCTATTTATATTATTTTGATTTATATAGAGATTTATCGTCCTATTAATCATGCATTTTTATTATTTTTATGCATATTATTATTTTTTGCTGTATAGAAATAATCTTGTTAGTTTTTAACCAGTTTGGTGTAATAATGTTCAATGATTATTGAATAATCATATCTGGGGCTATTATGAAACATCTCTATTCTGTTGGTATAACAGCAAGTCTGTTATTAGCTACTCCCGCACTGCACGCGCAAACCCTTTTGGGTACTTATTATGGTAATCAGGGTTGGGCAATGAGCGATGTAACCAATCTTGAGCAGTGGCAAGGCAGGAAAAATGCGCTTGTCGAGTTATATACGGACTGGACAGAAACATCTGAATCCTTGTTATTCACCTACCAGCTACCGTTTATTTGGGATCATGGTAACGTGCCCATGATTACATGGGAGCCTTACGTCGCAAATGGTACGCCCGATGACATTGAAACCCGAATTGCAAGTGGCGACTATGATACCTATGTGGATCGTTGGGGTGGGAAATTACGCCAGTTTTTAGCAGGTACGGATGGCGTGTATGGAACAACAGACGATCGCCGTGTTTATATTCGTCTCGCGCATGAGCCTAATGGCAATTGGTACCCGTGGAGTGCGCAAGCGGGTGTGAATACACCAGCAGATTATGTATCAATGTGGCGACGTGTTTACCAGCGGGTAAATGCGCAAGGCTTGGACAATTCGCATGTGCAATGGGTTTGGTCAGTCAATAATAGCGATGTCGGTGCATTTACCGCAGAAGCCTATTACCCAGGGGATGCGTATGTGAATTGGGTGGGGTTGGATGGTTATAATTGGGGGCAAGCAATGCCTTGGTCTAGTTGGCAAACGCCCACTCAAGTTTTTGCAAACATGCGGGGGCGTATTGCCGCGCTTTCGCCAAACAAACCCGTCGCCATTACCGAAGTCGCATCGACAGCAACCACCACAACGGGGATTAATGCTGCCGCGAAAGATGCGTGGATTACACAGTTAGCCAGTTATGTGAAGACCAATAACATTCGTATGATTGCTTGGTTTAATGAAGACAAAGAAACCAATTGGTCCATGTTCGCAGGGCAATATGGCGCGACGCAGGAAAACGGTTTTAACGTTTACCCCGCGTATAAGACATTTGTGCAAGATGCCAGTGTGCTCGCGGCGGATGAAACGAATCCACGAATCCTCACTGACGCGCAATTCCAAGGTAACTGATAGCATTAGCACCAGTTGGGTGGATTTAACACAACCTTTTAAGTGTTTAGCAGCCGTTGGTGATTTCTGACGGCTGTTGCTTGTAGTGTATACTCCCGCGTTTTGTTGTTTGTGATACGTCTTTGCCCATGATACGTCTGACTGAGTTACGCTTGCCGCTGGAACATGCTGCTGAAGATTTGCCTGCTGCGATTGTGGATCGTTTGGGTATTACGCCTGCCGATTTGTTGAATTTTACGGTATTTAAACGCGGTTACGATGCTCGGCAGCGTCATGCAATTAAGTTGGTGTACACGATTGATGCGACGATAACGCAGGAAACCGACGTTCTCGCCCAGTTTGCGAAAGACCCGCATGTGCGCGTTGCGCCGGATACTAGCTATCATTTTGTAACCCACGCGCCGGAAAATCTGCAACAACGCCCAATTGTGGTGGGTTTTGGTCCGTGCGGGATTATGGCGGGTTTGGTATTAGCGCAGATGGGGTTTCGCCCGATTATTTTGGAACGTGGCAAAAAAGTCCGTGAGCGCACCAAAGATACTTGGGGTTTGTGGCGTAAGCATGAATTAAACCCAGAGTCGAATGTGCAATTCGGTGAAGGCGGCGCGGGGACATTTTCCGA
>CAZEQX010000160.1:0-4977 GCA_964514635.1 uncultured Thiothrix sp. | reverse complement strand
CTTAGAGTGTCTTTCAAGGTAACGTATTTGCCTGGTGAACCAGTGAATACTTCCGAGCAAGGGATCACTAGCATCTCACCGTCAGAATATTTCGCAAAGTATTGAGCCATACGTTGGCAGTATTCCTGAATAGGATACAGGGTAACTCGACGTTACAAGTGACTAACCTACTGGTGTAACGACGTAAAAAATATAACTCCGCCCACCATTTGCCACTCACTGATGGGATAATTCAATGGGGCAAAATCGATTTCAGGTCAATGTTACATACGGAGTTATGGTAGTGCAATACTCCTTTTCTGCTTAACTAAGTTTAATAAATCCAGTCGTTTTTCAATTATCTCTTTCACAGTTACACCTTGGTTATTTCTTATATTTATATCCGCACCTTTATCAATCATCATTTGAATAATTTCCTTATCTGTGACGAATGGCTTTTTACCATTAAGCAATTCATGTAATGGTGTATTACCATCATTTGATTTCATATTGACATTAGTAGGTGTCATTAAAATACTCACCAACTTGATATCCTGCTTATCTCTCTTAAATAAACCACGAAGATAATAATGTAGTGGTGTAGCACCATCATAGTTATGCTTTTTATTTAACAAATCAGGTGCTACTTTTACTAACAAAGCAATATCATCATAACAGGTATAAGTTCGATACGAAGTATCTGTTAAATAGTACAAATCCTCCCACCGATAGGATGGGGCTATGCCTTGCTGCCCGTTTATATCAGGCATAGGCTCATAGAGCGTTTTGGAAGATTGGTAAAGTGCAATGTTTTTACTTAAAAACAAATGGTAAGGTTTACAAGATTCTGCATCAGAACCACCCTTGCCAACTTGGTGTAACAAAATATTCTTTACAGGAACACCCTGAGTTATCAGGGACTGAATAAAATACAAATTATCAGCATCAATAGAAGCTATTCTTCTTAAAAGTTTAGCTTGATCATGTTTTTCAGTTCCCAGCACATAAGGCATTACTTTATTGCCTAGATAATCATCTAACAGATGAAAATGATTAACTTGTTGATTAGAAAGCTTCAGTTGCTTATAGTTTCCTTGAGACCAAAACCATGAATGAAATCCTTCAATGCATTCATAAATAGCTTTTCCTGTCACAACACCAACAGAATTTTTATGATACAGAAAACGACATTCAGATAAGGTCTTAGCTACCTGATCATCTAATAACTGCATTTGCTTGGTAGTTAATAGCTCCTTCCCATAACCACTAGCAAAAGTTAATGCTGTATTCATACAAGTGGCAATACCAGCATAATAAATTAATAATAAAACGTATAATATTTTCAACATTTACTTAGGAAGAACTGGCATCACTTTATTTGCATAAAAAATATCGATATGACGCTTTTTTAATTCGTCAGAATTTATCAAATAAAAAATATTTTGAGCAAGAGATTGATTGCTTTGAACCTGCAAAAGGTCGGCATTAAAACTAGTATTTGCATCAAAGGGAATATTGTTTATCTTACATCCTAAATCAAACTGACCATTAATAGAATAGAGCTCATTGCTTTTCCATATACCAAGACATCTCACGGATTCTTCTACAATTTCAACATGACTAGAACACAATGTTTTTCCAGCATGTTTTTTAAAGAATTGCATATCCATCCCCTTATCCTGTAAGCAAGGTAAATAATCATCCATATCAACCTCAGATGAAATATGTTTCATACCACGCCACTCACTGATTAAAAACCATTTTATTGTCGGAGTGACTAGCGACGTATCTTGTGTGCCAACGTTATTCACTTTATTGCATGAAACGGTGAAGATCACCATTAGACATCCAAACATAAATCCGACTTTCTTTAAAAACACTTAATTACTCCACGTTCCAATATTTTTCGAATATACAATAATTGCTTCTATTTGAGATGACGTTATCTTATATCCCCATGGCGTACCCATCAAATAGCTAGTACCAAGACTATAGTAATCTGGTAATCCCATCAAATGCCCTGCTTCATGTGCAGCCGTATAATTTGGATATCCCTTGTAATCATCATAATTCAAATCATATGTATTCCATTTTCCTGAGTTTTGCGCGATATATACTCGGGACGCATACTTTTCTCGTTCAGATGCATTAGTGGTATTATACTCTTTATAGAACATCTTTATTGAGTTCACGGTGGTTGTATTTACGGTCATTTTTACTGTGTAAATCCCAACTGTTTTTGTCCATGCGCTTTTGATAGCATTATTCATCGCTGTCGTTCGGTTTGTTAAACCTGCATCATACGAGTAAGTAACACCGATAGTGAGATTTACCGTTTTGTTATCTTTTGATTGCTGCACCTTTACATGAGTACCCTGTGAATCTATCAGTAAGATTGGTGAAGCTTTTACATACGCAAAGCTATTCATTCCCCCACCCAATCCAATCGGGTCACTTTGTACATAGCGTCCGGTTTGTGGGTTATAGTCGCGGTGGAAGTTGTAATGCAGCCCTGTTTCCGCATCGTAGGTTTGACCGGGGAAACGTTGGCTATAATGCAGGCTCAAACCGTCTTGGTCGGGGTCTTCGTTGGGTGCAGTTTCTATAAACGTAGCCATGCGCTAAGACCACATGACCAATGGTTTGTTCCTAAATTGCTCGTTTCACGCATCATATCTGATGAAGAGCGTATGCCACTCTCCACTAGATAAAAACTCATTCAGCAGTTTATTTACTTAATAGCTCCAGACTTAATCTGCTCAAATAATAATTTATTGTAAGCTTCAACATAAGCCATCTGACACCTATCATCGGGATGACCAGAATTTGACTCTAAACACCGAACTCCATATTGTTCATGATTAAAATCAGCAGGCAGACCAAATACAGAACACCCTAGATAACCATCCGAACCTATGAATGAATATACTTTTCTTCTAAGATTATTCTTAAGATGACTTTCGGCAAGATACAAAAGTTTTTCGTCATTTCCATTCTTCCAACATGCAGCCATATCTTGATAAGTAATCTGTTCTACTTCATAAGTAGAACATCCAATTAATATTAAACAAACAAAAGCGAAATACTTATTCACCATACAACCTTTCTGAAAGCTTTAATTACATTTACCATTTTTTGGACCCGCATACTGTGTTCGGATATAACCGTCAAATACTTGAGCAATTGGATTTTCCCAATTATTTGCATTATTCATATCCCCTGTACCATCATCTTTTCCACCAGCAAAATGTCCCAGCTCATGAGTAAAAATTCTCAACTGATTTGCCGTAGCAACCACTATTTTTTCTGTGGATCAGTTGCTTTTCTCGCACACATTTGATACGTCATGGTATTATCAATATACATGTCCCGCACTTGGCTTTTTGTAAGAACCCCTGTTGCTCCTTTTTGATAATATACGGTGAATGTCATACTTGCACTCGTAATAAAATCTATTAGTTTTTTTCCTGTTGCATTTGCATTTCTTATTTTATCAACTAGAGGACTATAGTACTTTCTCATTGCTTCTGAACCATATGCTAGTTTAAGTCCCTCCCAGTCCACAAAATTGAGTGGCATAGCTTTTACATACGCAAAGCTATTCATTCCCCCACCCAATCCAATCGGGTCACTTTGTACATAGCGTCCGGTTTGTGGGTTATAGTCGCGGTGGAAGTTGTAATGCAGCCCTGTTTCCGCATCGTAGGTTTGACCGGGGAAACGTTGGCTATAATGCAGGCTCAAACCGTCTTGGTCGGGGTCTTCGTTGGGTGCAGTTTCGCCAAAGGGTTTGCTCTCCCATGACCAAACGGTTTTGCCTGTTGCGTCGGTAATAACGCGCGGGGTATCGATCTGGTCGGCATAAATGCGGTAAATATTGCCGTTCTGGACGGCGGCTACGGGCGTGTTGCCGAAGTAAATCGTTTCAGTTGCTTGCGCTGTGCTGTTTTGGTTGCCTTGGGTGTATTCGCCAATGATGTGGTCGTTATCCCATGCGTACAGCGTTGTTCCGGTTTGGGTGGTTTTCTTTACCCGTTGATCGTCGGCGTTGTAGCCATAAGTCGTTGCACCGTCCACACTGACGAGGCGGTTTTGGGCGTTGTAGGTGTAGCTGTGTGCACCATCGTTGAGCAAATTACCGTTTGCATCCAGTGTTTGATGCACATTACCAATTTGGGTTAAGCGGTTGCTGTTGGGTTGGAGTCCGTAAACGGTAGTGTTGCCGTTGTCGGTTTTGGTGGTGCGGTTGCCGTTGCTATCGTATTGAAAGGCTTGTGTTTCGTTGGCAGCAGTGTACCCTTCCAAACGGTCAAGCAAGTCATAGCTGAAGTGTTTGGCTTTCGCAGCATCGCCGTTGTCATCCCAACCTGTGATATTGCCTACGCTGTCGTAGCTGAGGGTGCGAGTGACATTGCCGAGCGGGAAGGTTTGGAGCTTGCCATTCGCATCATAGGTTTTGCTGTACGTTGTGCCGTCTGCCCATTGCCAACTGGTGACATTGCCCGCTGCGTTGTAACGGATATTGCTCATGTACGCTTGCCCATCGAGACTGATGCCAGAGAGTTTATCTTGCGTGTAAACGTAGCTCACCACCACACCACTGGGTAATGTCTCACTTTGTAGTTTGCCATCAGCGGTGTAAACGTAGCCATGTGCTAAGACCACATGACCAATAGTTTGTTCCTAAAATTGCTCGTTTTACGCACGACCAGTGAAGTGATCCCCTCCGAATACTGACAAACGGCTGTGTTGTTTTGCGATGTTGCTGCTCAGTTCCTTATCCCCACAGCAACAATCAACGCAAGGCGGCGACTTCTGCTTCGGTCAGCCCTGTTTTTTTAGCGATGGTGGCATCATCCAGAATGTCCAACAGGTTGCGAGCGATTTCCCTTTTTTCTTCCTGCTTACCTTCCTCCTTGCCCAGTTCAACGCCTTTCTGTAAGCCACGCTTTTCGGCGGCATTCCACTCTTCGCGGCGCAATTCTTCCTCGCTGTACT
>CAZEQX010000159.1:0-5045 GCA_964514635.1 uncultured Thiothrix sp. | reverse complement strand
TTTCTAAGCGGCACAACTTCCGCTATTCCCATATTAGGAGAGCGATTTGGTGCTGCTGATAAATTTTCTCTGCCAACCACTCAAAAGTGACTGAATTAAATTCCTCATCCGTCATCATCCGGGTGAAAATGGCTGCATTGTCATCCATGCGATCAATCATTAAACCATTCAGCGTATCCCTTAACAGGCTTTTAAAATCCTCAAAACTATTGACCTTGGCGGCTTGCCGTAGGGTTTCATCTTCCACAGCTTGTTGTTGAATTTGGTTAAAGAAAAACTCATCGGCTTGGGTAAAATCCCCACCAAAACGTTCATTGAGCACGTCAATCAAGCGGGACAAGGCAACAACTTCATCCTGTCCTTTACCTGTTCCCACATCGGTTGGCCCTTTTAGGCGTTCTGCTTCTGCACCATCATCCAGTTGAATCCGCAAAGCTTCCTGTTTTTCAGCGCGATAGAACTCAAGCTCAACCAGATCATCAACACGTTGGGTATCGACAGCGGGTCTACGGGGTAATTTGCTCAGCAAGAAGCGGGTATAAACATAAAGTAATTCCAGTTCCTGATCATGAAACGAGATAACCTGCGATAGAAAGGCGTAAATATTACGAAAATTAACCAACAGGCTTTTGGCTTCATCCTGTTTGTTTTCTTCCAAGCCTCTAAAACGTGTCACCGCCTTATCTAGCAAGTTGTTCATTTTGGCATGGTCATTTTTATGGATTTTGTCTTTGAGCGGGTCAAAACAGCGGTAAAATGCCAAGGTATCTGCCACTGTGAACAACTGATATTCCATTACCTGATGTTGTAAATCATACAGTTTCTGTGCATCGACTAGCTCTTCCGCTTGTGTGACCTTGTAAAACGGTTTGAAAGCCTTGTAAATATCATCCGTCTTATTTCTGAAATCCAGTACGAAAGTATCAGTTTTGCCCGTACAAGTTCGATTCAAACGTGACAGGGTTTGCACCGCCTGAATACCAGCCAGACGCTTGTCCACATACATGGTGTGTAGGTAAGGTTGATCAAAACCTGTCTGGTATTTTTCTGCCACCAATAACACCTGATATTCATTGCTATCAAACTGTTCGGGTAACTCCTTTTCCTTGATGCCATTATTCATCTGCACTTCGGTAAAACGGCTGTCGGGAATATCCCGATCATGCACCGTGCCGGAAAAAGCCACTAATGTGCGTATGTCGTTATAACCCTTTTTCTGGATGTAAGCATCAAACGCACGTTTGTAACGCACTGCATGTAAACGCGATTCTGTTACCACCATTGCTTTGGCGCGTCCGGCAATTTTGGCACGAACATGCTCACGGAAATGTTCCACAATGATTTCGGTTTTTTGCTGGATGACGGTCGGGTGAAGCGAGGCAAAGCGCATCAATGCCTTGGTGGTAGGGGTACGAATCACCTCTGGGTCGTGTTCGCTTTTCAGTTTGAGTTGGTAAAAGTTGTCATAAGTTGTGTAATGTGCCAACACATCAAGGATGAATTTCTCTTCAATCGCTTGTTTCATGGTGTATTCATGAAAAGGCGCTTCACCACTTACCCCCGGCTCATCAAACAAGTGCTTAGTTTTGTACTTAGGGGTCGCCGTAAAACCAAAGAAGCTAATGTTTTCCTGTTTGCCACGTTTCATCATGGTTCGCACAGCAGAGTCGAGTGGGTCAATATCGCCTTCAACATCACCATATTCATCATAATGGTCGGCAATGTACTGTTGAGCAGCTTCTTGAATACCGTCTTGGTTGAGGATGCCTTTCAAATCCATCGCATTTTCACCCGTCTGGGAACTGTGCGCTTCATCCACAATAACAGCGAAACGTTTATTTTTGGTGCTCCATTTCAATGCCTGATAGCTACCCCTATCACCATCCTGTTTGGCTTTTTCGGCTTGCTCCTTGTTGAGTTTGTCGATGGTTTCAATCACAAACGGGAATTTCTGCAAGGTGCTGATAATAATCGGTGTATTACCGGATAGCGCTTCCACCAATTGGCGGGTGTCTTCATCAATGCGCTTGATAACGCCTTCCTTGTGTTCAAACTGGTAGATGGTCTTTTGTAACTGCTGATCCAATACGCGCCGATCCGTCACCACAATGGTGGTATCAAACACCTTTTCATCAGCCGCATTGTGCAAACTTGCTAAATGATGCGCCAACCACGCAATGGAATTGGATTTACCCGAACCAGCGGAATGTTGAATCAAGTAATTGCGCCCAGCCCCAACCGTGCGGGTGTGCGCAACCAGTTGACGCACCACATCTAACTGATGGTAACGCGGAAAGATCAACGTCTCTTTCTCGATACGTTTGATACCAGTGGTGCTGTACAGCTTTTTCTCTTCCACCTGCAAGTGCATGAATTTGCCAAGAATCGACAATAAGCTGTCACGCGGTAATACCTCGCGCCACAAATAAGCGGTAGCGTAGTCATTTTCCATTGGTGGATTACCCGCACCGTGTTGGTAGCCACGATTAAACGGCAAAAAATGGGTCTGCTGACCAGCAAGCCGCGTTGTCATATAGACTTGCGTCGTATCCACCGCAAAATGCACCAAAGCTCGCTGTTTGAAAGTAAACAATAGCTCTTTAGGGTTACGCCTTTCCCGATACTGCTTTTGCGCATCTGCTACGGTTTCACTGCCTGACATTTCATTTTTCAGTTCCAATGTCACAATCGGTAAACCGTTCAAAAACAATACCATATCCAGTGATTTGTTGTCTTGTTCACTGAAATACAGTTGACGAGTCACACTGAGGCGGTTTTCAGCGTACAACTTCCACGTTTCGGGATTCAATTGATTATTTGGGGCAAAGTAAGCTACCCGAAATGGCTTACCCAAGCACTTATAACCGTGGCGTAACACATGCAACATGCCTTTCGTATTCAATTCCTTGTGCAGGCTTTCCAGTAGCTGCTTAGGGCTATTATCACCGTGAATGCGTTTAAAGGCTTGCCACTGTTTGGGCTGGCTGTCGGCAATGAATTGCAGAATACTCGCTGGTTTAAAGGCATAAGCGCGGTCATAGGGATTCTCATCCCTCACATAACCACCGTTTTCCAACAATTCTGCTTCGATAGCTTCTTCAAAGCGGTCTTCGGTATGCGTTTTTCCAGCAGGCATTCCATTTATCCTCGTTGTAAGCAATTCAGTATCTAACCAGCGACAGCGAATGGCATTCATCCGCATTCATCCGCATTCATCCGCATTCATCCGCATTCATCCGCATTCATCCGCACTCATCCGGTTTGGTGTAAAAAGTAGCAGTACTCGCGCCTTTCATCTGTAACTGTTCTGACTGTGTTAGCTTTCTCAGCAATGCTTTAGCTTGACCTTCAGACAATCGGCATAATTCCATTGCTTCACTGCGGCTGATTTGCCCGTGTTGTGCCACATAATTCAAGACAAGTTGCTCATTTTGCAAACTGGAAAAACCGACTTGGCGCGTGTAAGCCGCCTTGTCTCCCAATACCTGATACACCCCTGCCGATAATGTATAAGAGCGCCCCTTGTTAACGCCGTGTGCTTGCACCAAACCCGCTTCGTGTAAGCTCTCCAGCACACGCTTTGCCTGATCCATGTCTTTTTGTAAATGCTGTGCCAACTCTTCACTGGTGATACGCCGCAATTCGCGTAACACCGCTAAGGCAATCAAGCTATCAATCGGTAATGGATTACCGCTTTGGCTTTCTTCATCCACTACCATTTTTAAAAAGTTAAGGTCAGCCTCGGCGGTACTCAATTTCAGGATGACATTAACCGTATCGGTACGCCGATAATCTGGCTTTGGACGACCAAAGCGCAACAAGCCACGATAGATTAAATCCACACCACGTCCAGAACGCTCAACTAAACCAATGCGCTTCATTGCATCTGCTAAAGCTGGATTACGGGGGCGCGGCTCAGTGGTCAATAAATTATGTAGCGTCACTCCTTCAACCAAACCACCGGGGTTACTAATGGTTAAACCATCATCATCCAACCGCACATGAACAGCCCCCAAACGGGTGTAATCACGATGGATAACGGCATTAGCGATAGCCTCACGGAATGCAGCCCTATCGACTTGTGGAACAGGCACACGGAACAGCCCCACTTGCAATTCACGTTCAGGGTTAAAAGGGTGAAAACTGGTTTCCAGCCAATCCAGCAATTTCAGTAATGGAAAACGCCGAAACTCATTGAAACGCACCTCCTCACGTTCCAGCACCTGAAATGCCAGTTCATGTGAAGGCACAAACTGGCGCAAAGCGGCTTCACGCCCCAGCAACAATAAACCTAACAATGTGGGGATACGGCTACCATCGCTGGTACGACGGGTCAAACCCAATGCACCATCCAAGGCTTCATCATCTAGCTCCAATAATATCCGATCACCACCGTAGTATTGGATGTTCTGGCGCAAGCGTTCACGTTCCAGCGGGTCAAAATCGCCAAGTTGCGCCCCTTGCACGGGTTGGGCAGACAAATCCAACTGCCCCAAGGTAGTCGAACGACTAACAAACTCATGGGGTAACAGCGGAACGCATTCAGGAGAACCATCAAACTTAAGCCGTCGGCGTAAGTAAACGCCCGCCGTCGTTGCAGTGGCGGAATGAGCTTGCGGGACGTGAAGACAAGCAACGCGGACATTTTGCACTTCCACAACGTCTACCGTGACCACCAGCGAAGGTGAAGTGCGGGCAGCAATTAAGCCAACCAATGCATTCGGCATTTGGTGGTCAGGATGCAAACCCGTGGGTGTACCGTCATCTTCAACGCCTAACCACAGTTCGCCGCCTGCGGTATTAGCAAGGCACACGACTGCTGCCAGCAAATCACTATCGGCTAATTTCTTGCGGTCGCTTTTAAATTCAATGGTTAAGGTTTCATGGGTGGGTAGTTCATGGGGTTGCATGATTGGCCTCCTCCTGCCACTTCCGCACGTCAATTTTGCCCGTCACCGCTGCCGTAATCAGTGCAGTCCGGTACTCCTTGAGCTTGTCGATGGTCTGCTGGTTCAACTCAATCATCCGATCAATCCGCGCCGTTT
>CAZEQX010000158.1:0-5096 GCA_964514635.1 uncultured Thiothrix sp. | reverse complement strand
ACGCGCCAAGCAATCAAAACAAACCTGCACCAAGCTCAAGCGGTGGTTTTGAAGACTTCGACGACGATATTCCGTTCTAGTATCTGAAAACCCTAAAATGCTAGGGAAAACCCTAAACTGTAAGCCTTTATGCTGCACTGCGGCTTTCCCTATAATGCGCCTGTGCTTGTGGCGGAGAGGCGCGAGAGACGCAGGACTGCTAGGAGGAAACACAAGCACAAGACGAATATCAACGTTGTGACAACGTAGAAGCCCAAAACGAAAACCTAAACACCTATAAGCTAGAAAAGCCTAAATTTAGAAGAGCCAGTCTTGCTGGCTCTTTATTCTTTTGCGTCTATACACCGTGTAAAATAATCCCAGCCATTAAAACTACCGAGTTAGGTATTCGCTGTATTCGTTTTATACATTGCGTTGCATTACGCCATGTGATTTTTCAGTCCTCACAGGGAAACCTTGTATGAATTATCAACCGACTGTATTTATTGTGGATGATGACCCCGCTGTACGCGACTCTTTACGCTGGCTTTTAGAATCAGCACAAATGAAAGTCGTAACATTTGAATCGGCTGAAGCTTTCTTGCGCCATTACACCATGTATATGGTAGGTTGTTTATTATTAGACGTGCGTATGTCCGGTATGAGCGGCCTACAATTGCAGCAATGCTTGAACACACAAAAACATTCCCTACCGATTATTTTCATTACCGGACACGGTGATATTCCGATGGCAGTCCGCGCAATGCGTGCGGGTGCAATGTACTTCCTCGAAAAACCGTTCGATGACCAAGTGCTATTGGATTATGTGCAAGAAGCTCTCGGTCGAGATCGTGAAAATCAGCCCGCCCGCATTCGCTTGGCCATGTTGCAAGCGCGTATTGCCAACCTCACCGAACGTGAGCGCGAAGTCATGGATTTGGTTATCGACAACCATTCCAATAAAGAAATCGCAGAAAAATTAGGAGTGAGTGTGAAGACAGTCGAATTTCATCGCAGTCACATGATGGAAAAAATGCACGCACAATCCCTTATTGACCTTGTAAACATGGTGCGTGAGGTGGCATTAGCCGAACAACCCAATACCGCTTAACACATCAAGCCATGAGCCTATTATCATATTGGTGATAGGCTCATTCCCCTTCATCGACCAAGGCAGGCAGTCTTTGCCAAGCTCCGTCTTTTAAACCTTCAATTGGCTGAAAACGCACTTTGTAACGCATTTTCCGCGCTTCTTCGATCCAATAACCTGGGAACACATACGGCAATCCCAAAGCGCGAGCGTATTCGATTTGCCATAATACGGCGAATGTTCCCAACCCTCGTTCCACCGCCACATCAGGGTCAAAAAAGGTGTAAACCGAGGAAATACCATTTTTCAGTACATCCACTGCCGCAACAGCCAAGAGACGCTCGGCATCACGAAACTCCACCAATACCGTATTGCACCACGGTGTTAGTAAAAAACTAGCAAACGTTTCGGTACTGTCCGTATCCATCCCGCCCCCTAAATGGCGCTGGCGAATATAACGACGGTACAGGCTGTCGTATTCGGGTTTAAAGCCGTCGTGATTTAACACCACTTGTAAATCCAGATTGCGCTTAAAAGTGCGGCGTTGTGAACGATCCGGCTTGAAATCTTGCACAGGAATGCGTGTCGAAACGCAAGCAGAACAGCCCCGACAATGCGGGCGATACACATCGTGTCCGCTACGCCGAAACCCATTGTTCAACAGTCGCGCATACATGCTCGCGGTCATGTTAAAACAGGGGTCAACCAGTAAATTCACGGCTTCACGATCCGGCAAATACGGGCACGGATGCACTGCCGTAATGTACAAGTTGAGGCTGGCTTCTGCTTTCATTCGGTTCACGTTTAACAACTCCCGCCGCTACACGCCAGTTTACGCAGCTTATCCACATCCACGATTTGGATAGAACCGCGCTGTTCGTTAATCACATTTTGTCGTTTCCAATCGGATAAAAAACGACTCACCGTTTCAATCGTTAAACCCAGTAATTCGCCAATTTCGCCGCGCGATAATGGCAGCGGTGTGAAGCCATTAGGTGCGGAATTTTCACACCAACGAATCAGAAATGAAGCCAAACGCTCGGCAGCTTTTTTCGCGCCGAGTTCGAGCATCATGTCTTCGGCTTCACGCAAATGCTGAATCCAGCGTTTCATCATGGTGTTTTCGATTTCAGGGTTTTGCTTTTTTAGCTCCAGCAATTCACTAAGCGGTAAACGACAGACTTCAATCTCCGTGAGTGGAATCGCGGTGTGATTGTAGGTTTCCCCAGCAAATCCATCAAAACCGAATAAATCCCCTTCGCGCAAGACACGCACAATTTGGGTACGACCATTGGGCAAAGTTTTGACCAGTTTAACCAATCCACGGCGTAAGGTGAACGCATTAATTGAGATGTCGCCCTGATGATAAACCGTTTCATCCGTACCAAAGGCGACAATAGATGGTTGGAAACTTTGAATTTCCACCAAACGAACTTCTGGCAACTGAGCAAAAATACTCAAATGCCGGATTTGACAGGAGCGACAATGACCCCTGCCTTTAATGTGTGACATACCCTCTCCTTCATCCGTCCAAGCACAGCGCGTTGCCCTGTTACCTCAGGAATATTACTGCGTTCAAGCAGTAAGAACAAAGCCTAAACGTCGGATAAGGGCATGACAAGAACCCCAACTATTGTGCTAGATTTTTTACAACCACAAATGCACCGCGTAAATCGCCTTCTTGGAATCCGGTAGCTTTGTCTTGGGGGTACAATTCGCCAAGTTTAGCCGTGATTGCAGGGCTAATTTGCGTGCCGTGGCAATTTAAACACAACGTACCCGTAGGAATAGCTTTCATAAAGCGAAACTCATTGCCCACCACTTCAGCGTATGCCATGTTTGCCATGTCTTCGCCACCCGCTTTGCGCGTTTCAAATTGTTTCAACACATCGGTTTGCCAGTCATTAGGCGCATTGCTAGGGTTACGGTTTTTTAAACTCACACGACTGATTTGCAAGCCCTTTTCGCTGGAAACCGTTTTGGTAATTTCTGGGGCTTTGGTATTGCAGACTTTCAATGCTTCAACAGGGCCTCCGGTTTTGATCGCGCTTTCTAACTCGCCTTTTAATGCACCACTAAAGGCTTGCACAGCAGCTTTAGCTTCTTCGGTCAAAACCGCTTTGTCAGGTTGTTGTGCAACAGGTGCTGATTCACGGTGTACCGCCGTATTTTGCGCGGCTTGTTGCGCCATTTGTTCGGATGCCTTAGGGGCATCACTAGGAGCTTGTGCGGTTTTATCCCCGCCACATGCCGTTAATAACATCGCCATGCCCAGCAGTAACCCATATTGTTTCATCGTTTACGCTCCTTGATTAATGTTCTGACACTGAAAAACGGCACAACTTGCCGCAAAGCAAACAGTATCTCATTGGTAAAAGTCAAATTATCCCGAATCACAGCTTCACTTGCGATGAATAGGAATTAAGCGACCTGTATCAATCGCCGCTCATCAGCGTGTTGTAAATCGCGTAAACAACGCACCATGAGTAAGCGTTCCAACTGCGGATAATGGCTACTTAAAGCCTGTAAATGCTGAATAGCAATACGACAGACGGTGACAGCCGTCACGGCTTGAGCGCTGTGGTTGTAGAAATGATCCACTAAACCATCAAAGCCGAATACATCCCCCGCTTGCGCCAAACGCAGCATGTGCTGTTGTCCATTGGGTAATATTTTAAACAATTGCACCCGCCCTGCGTTTAAGATAAACAAATCACGCGCTGCCGTACCCGCTTGGTACAGCAGTTGATCAGGTTCTAATTCAAGCTGTTCGCTGTGCAACTGCTCTTGAATTAGGGGGAGAACTGCTTGCCAATCCTCATCTTTTTGAACAGGATGTGCGACACAAGCACGATTGATTTGCACATTTGTTGAAGATTCCATTGCCATTACCTCATCTCAATCTCGCTACCACTATCAGCGATGCGACGCTAAGGCGCATTGCGAATCCGCAATGCTGGCAGTCAGCCTAATTTATGCACCAACCCCTTATTACGTTCGGGCGGCACATCTGCCATCTGGCGTAATTGTCGACTGGTGGTAATTAATTGATGAATCAATGGCATGAGAATGACTTCCGCCACATTCAATAAGCGCGTCCCCGGCACAACCAAGGTATTTTGCCGCGCCATAAACGCCCCCGCGATGCCTTGCATAAACTGCGGAAACCACGGGCGAAAATCGCGTTGGAAACGAATCACCAGATAACATTCCTGCAAACTCGGCACACTAGTATCATGAAACGGGTCGCAGGTATCCACCACCGGAATCATTTGGAAATTAATGTGAACGTGCTCAAACTGCGGCATGATGTAGGCAATGTAATCGGGTAAATGGTGCAAAATCATTGCCTGTACTTGTTGTTCCGTCGCGCCGTGTTTGGCAATATCCTGCTGAACTTTGCGTGTCCATTCCATGTTCGCATTCGGCGCGATTCCCAGCAGCAAATCGGGGTATTGGCGAATATCAATGCCTTGCATCACCACGCCACCGTGCAAACCGTGGTACAGCAATAAATCGGTATCCGTATCCATTGCTTGCCACGCGGTAAATGTACCAGCCGCTTGCTGTGCTTTTCGTGCTTGCCGTGTATTGCGCACATAATGCCGATATTGTCCTTGCCCTGTGGTTGCGTATTGTGCGAACAAAGCGGCTAAGGCAGCTAATTGATTGGCATCAGGATGATAGTGGCTAAACACTTGCCCATTTGCCTGCGCGTGCTGCACTTTTTCGCGCATGGCATCGCGTTCGTAACGAAAGAAAGCCGTACCTTCGATATACGCCGCTTTCACCTGCTCTTTCCAAAAAACGTGTTCCAACGCTGTAATCAGCGCGTCAGATACCGCACTGGATGATCCGGTAATCGCAACAATCGGATGTTCTGCGGACATGAAAACTCCTTTGGGTGGTTGCGGCTTATGCGCCATAGCGGAGATTCTGCTACGATACCTACCTTGATCACATCCTACAAACTGAAATAACCATGACGCGAACAGCCCAACTCCAACAAGCCCTTGCCCAACGTATC
>CAZEQX010000157.1:0-5182 GCA_964514635.1 uncultured Thiothrix sp. | reverse complement strand
CTTGGATCAACAAGCGAGATGGGCAAGTACAAACTTCGCCTTGGTTGAAGAACGCTAATACTGCACCTTCGACCGCTTTGCTCAAGAATGCATCTTCATGCTCCATAACGTCTTTGAAGTAGATGTTAGGAGATTTGCCACCCAGTTCTACCGTAGATGGAATAATGTTGTCCGCAGCGTATTTCATAATCAACGAGCCGACTGGTGTAGAACCCGTGAACGCGATTTTCGCAATGCGTGTGCTGGTTGCCAGTGCTTTACCCGCTTCAACGCCGAAGCCGTTGACAACGTTCAAAACGCCTGCTGGTAACAAGTCCGCGATACATTCCATCAATACTAAGATGGAAGCAGGGGTTTGCTCGGCTGGCTTCATGACAATGCAGTTACCTGCTGCCAATGCTGGAGCTAATTTCCAAGCTGCCATCAGCAGTGGGAAGTTCCAAGGAATGATTTGACCAACCACGCCTAATGGCTCGTGGAAGTGGTAAGCAACCGTGTTTTCGTCGATTTCACCGATGCTACCTTCTTGCGCACGCAAGCAGCCAGCAAAGTAACGGAAATGGTCAGCGGACAATGGTACGTCAGCGTTTAATGTTTCACGAACGGCTTTACCGTTGTCCCAAGTTTCAGCAACCGCTAATTTTTCCAGATTCGCTTCGATACGGTCAGCGATTTTCAACAGGATGTTAGCGCGAGCGGTTGGAGATGTTTTCGCCCATGCGTCTTTCGCAGCGTGAGCAGCATCCAATGCCAGTTCGATGTCTTCAGCAGTGGAACGTGGAATTTGGCAGAAAGGTTTGCCATTAACAGGGGAGATATTGTCGAAATACTCGCCTTTAACAGGAGCAACCCATTGACCACCGATGAAGTTGGCATAACGCTCTTTAAAGTTGACAACCGCACCTTCGGTATTAGGATTTGCATATTGCATGGTTCTTTCCTCTCTCTCGTATTGAACATTTGCGTTGTGGAGTTAATAGCAGGAACTCCAGCCTCGACCTCAGAACCCCAGCATACGCATCAGAGGTTGGGAAAAGGTTGGAGTATTCTTGCAACACTTTGCACTTGTTATATCAGGCAATCAGAGAAACTGCTCGCTTGCTGCAAACACCACTGACGCACGAAAGCTGTAATTTCTGTAATTTCGTTTAAATTCAGGCATTTAATTTTATCAGAAGTGGCTAACTCAATATCATCCGTCGCAATCGCCACGATGTGCGGATCACTGGGGAAAAGTAAGGGATTACCCAAGCCTTTACGGTGAACTTCAATGCGTGGAAATGGCTCGTGTTTAAAGCCTTCGATCAAAATCAAATCCGCCGAACCTGCCGGAATCGCCGCCAATGCATCCGCGAGCAAGGCTTCATCGTGCGCTTGGGGTAATTCACGCATCACAATTAAGCGCTGCCGCGAAGCCAAAATTACCTGTTCAGCCCCCGCTTCACGCATTCGGTAGCTGTCTTTACCTGGTTTATCGACATCAATCACATGATGCGTATGTTTAATTACCGCCAAACGCAAACCTTGCGCCTTTAATAAAGGTATCAACTGCGTCAGTAAAGTGGTTTTGCCCGTACCACTGTACGCACAAAATCCCAAAATCGGCACGGGCACAGCCTGTTCGAGGGCTTGTTGTTCCGCTGGCGTATTCATGCCACGAAAATAATCCGCCACATCACGACAATCCACCGTTGCCACGCGCTGTTGTGCAAACCACCGCTGCGGACTGCGCCCACCTGCCGCTAAATACGCCTGCAAACTGGGGAATAAATGCGTCGCTAATAAAACGTGCATCGGCTGCAAATGTTTACCATCATGCACCACCGCAATATCCGCCTGTTGTGCTTGTAAAGCCCCCAACAAACGTGCCGCAAGGCTCGGAAAAACCCTAGGTGTGTCACACGGCACGCACAACACATAAGGCGTGGCAGCCTGTTGCAACGCCACCAACATTCCCGCCAATGGCCCTTGGAAACCCGCCAATGTATCGCCAACCACAGGCACACCAAACTGTTGGTACTCCTCCAGATGACGATTGGCATTGATCATGAGTTGCCCCACCTGTGGCTGTAATCCCGCCAGAATGGACGCGATTAATCGTTCACCACGCCAGCGTAACAACCCCTTATCCACCCCACCCATACGACTGCCCTGCCCTCCGGCAAGCACCACGCCTGTTATGTCTGAAATCTCTGCTTTCACAACCCATTCCTAACAACTATTAGTTTTAACGGAAACAGGCTTGTGCTTCGATCGCTAAGCCCATACCCACGCTATTAAAATAATCCGCTTCCATGAATTTCGCTTGGGGGAACAAAGCCATTAAACGCGACTGAATCACTGCAATTTTGCTAGACCCGCCCGTGAAAAACACTGTATGAATATCCGTGGCTCTCACATCGGCTGTTTTCAATAACTGCTGAATAACATTTTCCAGCTTTGTGATGTCATAATGCAGTAACTCATGAAACTCTTGTTTACTGACTTCAATTAACCAATCATCCTCCATAAAATCCAAATCAATTTGTGCAATGTCTGCCGCTGACAATTGGATCTTACTGCGTTCCACACTTTCAGCAATGTGATGCCCATAACGCTCTTTCAAAACCGTTAATAGCATCTGCAACTTATCTTTTTCGTAAGCCGCGTTCAACAAAGTGCGTACATCCAATAAGGTTTCATGCTTATACAAAAAGTTGATTTTGTGCCACGTTGCTAAATCGTGATACCAGTGCGATGGAATCTCAATATCCGCACCATTTAAGGCTTTCATTAAAGTACCACGCCCTAGATGCGGTGAAACCTTAGCGTAATTCAGCAGTTTATCAAAATCATTACCACCAATATGAATCCCATCGGATGCCAGAATGTCCCCAAAACTGGCCGTTTGCTGGGGCTGCATCCGCACCAAAGAAAAGTCTGATGTACCACCACCTAAGTCAATGATTAACACCAATTCTTCTTGAGAAATCTGTTGTTTGTAAAACGCCGAAGCCGCAATCGGCTCAAATTGGAATTGAATGTGTTTAAAACCAACCGTGCGTAAAATGCCTTCTAGCGTATTTTGCGCGAGTTGATCCAGCTCTGGGTTATTATCCTTAAAATAGACCGGACGACCCATTACTACACTATCCAAATCCGTTTGCCCGAATTGTTCGGCTTTGGTTTTAATGTGGCGAATAAAGTTTTCGAGAATTGCGGTAAACGGTTGCATTTGATTAAACACTACCGTTTTTTCCTGCATTAAGGATGAGCCTAACACGCTTTTCAATGACATTAACAAACGCCCATCAACGCCTAATGTGTAATTTTCAATCGCGTGTTTGCCGTAATTAAACTGATGCTCTTCGTCATTAATAAACACCGCCGAACGCAATGTCGTTTTCTCCGCATCCAATGCGACCATCTGCAATTGCTGCTGATATTCAACGCCGATGGTGGAATTACTTGTCCCAAAATCCAAGCCACAATAACGCATTCCTTATCTCCAGAAGGATTAAATCAAGCCCGAAACTTTATTTTGCTGATATTATCTGAATTAATCAAACATAAAATATAAGCAATAGCCACGCATCACGTCCGCACAGTGGCGTGTCTCGCCTTTAAAGCATTAAAAGCCTAACCCCTTAAACTGTGTAACAACATTTAAGCATAGTCTTGCAGCTTTGTTATTGCCAGTTGTTACACAGTTTCGTGTCTACGCTTCCTCAGCAGTCAATGGAAGGAAAAATGCGCAACCTCATAAATTAGGATCAACAAGAACACGCCCCTGAATTTTACCTGCGATAATGTCTTGTGCAGCCTGCGGCACAGCTTCAAGCGCAATGACTTGCCCCAAGTCTTCGTAAACGTTAGCGGGTAATTCATTGGCTAAGTTTTGCCATGCCTGAGTCCGCCGTTCAAACGGGCAACTGACAGAATCAACCCCGCGCAAACTGACATTGCGCAGAATAAAAGGCATGACCGAAGTATTGAGCTTGAAGTTATTGGCTAAACCACAAGCAGCTACCACGCCGTTGTAGTCCATTTCAGCCAATACGCGAGCGAGAATATCGCCACCCACCACATCAACCGCACCCGCCCAACGTTGCGATTCCAACGGACGTGCAGGCTGGCTCATTGCTTCTCGACTGATAAAACGCTTTGCACCCAATTTGCTCAAGAAATCATGCGTTTCGGGACGACCTGTAACAGCAACAACCTGATAACCACGCTGCGCCAGCAATGCCACAGCAACGCTACCCACGCCACCTGCTGCCCCCGTCACGACGATTTCACCAGATTCGGGTTTGACTCCCGATTCTGCCAATGCCATCACGCACAACATCGCGGTTAAACCTGCCGTGCCAATGGTCATAGCCTGTTGCGCCGTGAGTTTGCTGGGTAAAGGCACGAGCCAATCGGCTTGCACACGAGCGCGTTGGGCGTAACCACCCCAATGTTTTTCACCCACGCCCCAGCCCGTCAGGATCACCGAATCCCCTACTTGGTAGCGTTCTGATGAAGATTCAATCACTTTACCCACAAAATCAATCCCCGCCACCATTGGGAACGCACGCACGATTTTCCCTAAACCCGTTACCGCCAAACCGTCTTTGTAGTTAAGCGACGAATACGCCACTTCAACTAAAACCTCACCAGCGGGTAAATCAGCATGGGTTAATTGGCGAATCGCTGCCGTGGTTTTGCCATCAACCTGTGTTAGCACTAACGCTTTGAATGTATCAGACATACCTTCCTCCTGAACCATTTTTGTACTTTGCAAGCATCACAGCATAACAGAATTTGTCCAACTCTCAGCATCACCCTTTTTTCCTTGTGCAAGATTCGGTGCTATAGTCACCCCTTAATCGTGATCTATCGATGAGCACCATCATGCAGCAGAAAATTCCTTACGGTTTAAGCAATTTCAAAAAGGTTATTAGCGAGGGTTATACCTTTGTCGATAAAAGCGCGTACATTGCTAAATTAGAAGCCACGGGCGAGCATAATATCCTGCTGCGCCCACGGCGTTTTGGCAAAAGCTTATTTTTGTCGATGCTGGAATATTATTATGATGTGGCTTATGCTGCCGATTTCGAGGCATTATTTTCCCAATTGGCGATTGGTAAAAACCCCACGCCGTTGAAAAACAGTTATCAAGTGCTGTTCATGGAGTTTAGCGGAATTGAAACCAGTAGCC
>CAZEQX010000156.1:0-5291 GCA_964514635.1 uncultured Thiothrix sp. | reverse complement strand
ATGATGCGGAATTGGCGGCGACATTTGCACCGTTGGCAGCCGCTCTGAGCGCGAACGAAGCCACTATCATTGCAGAGTTGAACGGCGTGCAAGGTCAACCTGTTGATTTGGGCGGTTACTATGCCGTTGATCCGGCGAAAACCAGCGCGATCATGCGTCCAAGTGCTACCTTCAATCAAGCTTTAGCGACTATTAGCGCTTAAGGCTCTGCTCTTGAAAACTGGGCAGTTGTTCTCCAACTGCCTAGTTCCCGCAAATAATGTGGATTCCCCACTTTCTTTCTCCCGTTTAGTGACACGAGGCGGTAAAACCGTTTATAACGTTAGTGTTGTTTGTTTTAGTCTGTAAATCTTGGGGCATAGGAATGGCGCAAAAGCAAAAAGACAATCACAGTAGCGATCATGATTCCGGTGTAGCGGTGCAGGAATCCCGCCCAGAGGTGAAAGAACCGCCGCGCTTTAAAGTTATAATCTTAAATGATGACTTCACCCCAATGGATTTTGTTGTGGAAGTCTTGCAGACCTTTTTTGGAATGGATCGGGAAAATGCAACGCGAGTTATGTTACATGTGCATACCAAAGGCAAAGGTGTATGCGGTGTCTATACTCGTGATATAGCGGAAACTAAAGTAGCATTAGTCAATCAGTTTTCGCGGGAACATCAACATCCTTTGCTGTGTACGATGGAAGAGGCATGAGTTTATGTTAAGTGCTGAAGTTGAATATTCGATTAACGTCCTGTTCCACGATGCGCGTGATAAGCATCATGAATTTGTTACCGTCGAGCACTTGTTATTAGCCATGCTAGATAATCCAAGTGCGGCGGACGCTTTGCGGGCTTGTAATGTAGAAATTCCGGCATTGCGTAAAGAACTGGAACAGTTTATTGATGAGAACACCCCGTTAATTCCTGACAGTGATCGGCGTGACGTGCAACCCACACTCGGTTTTCAGCGTGTGATCCACCGTGCGGTTTACAGCGCACAATCTTCGCGTAAAGGTGAAGTGACGGGGGATGCGGTCTTGGTTGCTATTTTTGGCGAGCCGGATTCACATGCGGTTTACTTTTTGTCGCGCCATCAGGTGACACGTTTAGACATTATTAACTTTATCTCTCATGGGATTCGTAAAGATAGACCATCGGATCAAGCTTCGCACCAGGGAGGGCAAGATGATGATACGCAACCCTCTGCAAGCCAAAGTGATAATGACTTGGAAGCGGGTGAAAGTGGTAAACCATTAGACCGTTTTGCGACGAATCTGAACAACCAAGCTCTGGAAGGCAAGATCGACCCGTTGATTGGGCGTGATCAGGAGATTGAACGCACGGTACAAGTGTTGTGCCGTCGGCGTAAAAACAACCCGTTATTAGTGGGTGAAGCGGGTGTGGGTAAGACAGCTATTGCTGAAGGTTTGGCCAAACGCATTGTCGATGGTGAAGTCCCTGAAATTCTCAGCGATGCGGTGATTTATTCATTGGATATGGGGGCGTTATTAGCGGGTACGAAATACCGTGGCGATTTTGAGAAACGTCTGAAGGCGGTATTGCGTCAGATCAAAAATGAGCAAAATGCCATTCTATTCATTGATGAAATTCACACCATTATTGGGGCGGGTGCAACCTCTGGTGGCACAATGGATGCTTCTAATCTCATTAAACCCGTACTTTCATCAGGCGAATTAAAGTGTATTGGTTCGACCACATTCCAAGAATATCATGGTATTTTTGAGAAGGATCGCGCTTTAGCGCGGCGTTTCCAGAAGATTGATGTCAATGAACCTAGTGTTGAAGAAACCATTGATATTCTCAAGGGTTTGAAAGCACGGTTTGAAACGCATCATAATGTCAAATACACCTTCCCTGCGTTAAAAGCTGCTGCCGAATTAGCTGCAAAATACATTAATGACCGCCATTTACCTGATAAAGCGATTGATGTGATCGATGAAGCGGGGGCGAATCGCCAATTGCAACCTGCGGCTTCGCGTAAGAAAACCATTAATGTGCATGATATTGAAGATGTGGTGGCAAAAATCGCGCGGATTCCACCTAAATCGGTTTCGACTTCCGATATGCAGGTGTTGCGCAACTTGGAACGTGACCTAAAAATGGTGATTTTCGGGCAGGATAAAGCCATTGAACAGCTTACGACAGCCATCAAAATGGCGCGTTCTGGTTTGCGCGATGATACCAAACCCATTGGTTCGTTCTTGTTCGCAGGTCCTACGGGTGTGGGCAAAACGGAAGTGTCTAAGCAATTGGCGCAGCGTTTGGGAATTGAGTTATTGCGTTTTGACATGTCTGAATACATGGAACGCCACACGGTTTCCCGTTTGATTGGTGCGCCACCAGGGTATGTCGGGTATGACGAAGGCGGTTTATTGACCGATGCGGTGAACAAACATCCTCACGCTGTTTTATTGCTGGATGAAATCGAAAAGGCGCATCCCGATGTATTCAACTTGCTGTTGCAAGTGATGGATCATGGCACATTAACCGATGCCAATGGGCGCAAAATCGATTTCCGTAATGTGATTTTGATCATGACCAGCAATGCAGGCGCGGAAAACATGAGCCGTAAGTCGCTTGGTTTCACGATTCAAAACCACACTTTGGATGCTGGAGAGGCGATTAATCGCACCTTTACACCAGAATTTCGTAACCGTTTAGATGCGGTGATCCAGTTTAATCCGCTGACAACTGATGTTATTGCGTCAGTAGTTGATAAGTTTATCATCAAACTGGAGGCGCAATTAGAGCCGAAGAAAGTCATCTTGATCGTGGATGAAGTGGCACGTCGCTGGTTGGCTGACAAGGGCTATGACCGTTTAATGGGCGCACGTCCGATGGAGCGGGTTATCCAAGAGCACATTAAGAAGCCATTAGCCGATGCAATTTTGTTCGGTGAACTCAGTCAAGGTGGTCGTGTGGAAATCTCAGCAGACGAAGACGGGCTGGTACTGGAACTCCACGGCACTGAAGCTGTCCCCGCCTGATGGATGGTTTTATTGCACATCGCCAATAGTAACGTGAGTACGGTTGGGGGGTGTGTAAGTTAATCGCTTATGCGCCCTGCGGGGCGCATTATTATTTGTTGCGATAGCTGATACGGCCTTTGGTGAGGTCATAAGGTGTGAGTTGCACGGTCACACGGTCGCCAGTCAGAATGCGAATGTAATTTTTGCGCATACGACCAGAAATGTGGGCATTTACCACATGACCATTATCCAGCTCAACGCGAAAGGTAGTATTAGGCAGGGTTTCCACCACTGTGCCTTCCATTTCAATATAATCTTCTTTTGCCATGATGTTTCTGTTGAATCGACGTTAGGAAATAACAATCGGCGTATTATCCTTGCCACACGCCAGATGACAAGTTCTTTTTCCTGAATATGTGAGTATTTGCAGATAAACAGTGAAGGATTTTGTTGTTTTGTTGGTTTTCATGTTGGGAACTTTTGATTAGGATAAGCCCCATTTTCGACGGTTGGGGTGTATGCTTCCAATCTTTATTGCTGGAGTAGTAATTCATGACCATAGCAGGTATTTTCCCAGGGCAGGGTTCTCAGTCATTGGGTATGTTGGCTGAACTAGGCGAACGTTTTGTTGAAGTGCGCGAAACGTTCCAGACTGCATCCGATGTATTGGGGCGTAATTTGTGGCAATTGGCGCAAGAAGGGCCAGAAGCGGCTTTAAATAGCACGGAAAATACTCAACCCTTGATGTTAGCGGCAGGCGTTGCGGTTTGGCGTGTGTGGTTAGCTCAAGGTGGCAGCCAACCTGTCGCGGTTGCAGGGCACAGCTTGGGTGAATATTCTGCGTTGGTCGCCGCAGGTGTGCTGGATTTTGCGGATGCTGTGGCATTGGTTGCGGAGCGGGCGCGTTTGATGCAAAGTGCAGTCACCGAAGGGCAAGGCGCGATGGCGGCGATTTTGGGTCTGGACGATCCGCAAGTGATCGCTGCCTGTGAGCAAGCCGCCCAAGGTGAAATCGTAGAGGCGGTGAATTTCAATTCACCCGCGCAAGTTGTTATTGCGGGTAATGCTGCTGCCGTTGAGCGTGCCATTGCTGTCGCAACAGAGATGGGGGCGAAAAAAGCGGTGAAATTATCCGTCAGTGTGCCTTCGCATTGTGCATTGATGAAGCCTGCTGCCGAGCAACTGGCGGTAAAATTAGCAGCGACAGCTTTTAGTCCCGCTTCCATGCCTGTTTTGCATAACGTGGATGCGCAAGCCCGCCAAACGGGTGAGGAAATGTGCACTGCATTGGAACAACAGTTGTATCGTCCAGTACGTTGGGTGGATACCATCATGGCATTAAAAACCGAGTATCAGGTGAATGCTGTGATTGAATTTGGAACGCCTGCCCGCACATTGGTGGGTTTGAACCGTCGTATTGAGCGTAAAATGGGGGCAGTCTGTATCCATGACAGTGCTACCTTAGAAGAAGCATTAAAATTAGCGTAAGAGGAGGTAACGCATGGATTCATTAATCAGTTTACAAGGTGAAATCGCACTGGTAACGGGTGCGAGCCGTGGTATTGGTCGTAGCATTGCGGAAGTGTTGGGTCAAGCGGGTGCAACGGTAATTGGTACGGCAACCAGTGAAAAAGGTGCTGAGGCAATTTCCGCTTACTTGGCTGAAGCGGGTGTCAAAGGTAAGGGCATTGTGCTGAATGTCACCGATAAGGCGGCGATTGATGCAAGTGTCAAAGCGATTAGTGACGAGTTTGGTGCGATCACCGTTTTGGTGAATAATGCAGGAATTACGCGCGACAACTTATTAATGCGCATGAAAGATGATGAATGGGATGATATTATCAGTACCAATCTCACCTCTATCTACCGTATGAGTAAGGCTTGTTTGCGTGGCATGACCAAAGCGAAAAAAGGACGCATCATTTCCATCTCATCCGTGGTGGGCGCGTCTGGTAATGCGGGGCAGACCAATTACGCGGCGGCAAAAGCAGGTGTTGTTGGCTTTAGCAAGTCGTTGGCTCGCGAAATCGGCTCACGCGGCATTACCGTGAACGTGGTAGCTCCTGGGTTCATTGATACAGATATGACCCGTGAGTTATCCGAAGAGCAACGCAACGGTTTATTACAAAATATTCCACTGTCGCGTTTGGGGCAGCCGCAAGAAATTGCCGGAGCAGTGCTATTCTTAGCATCACCCCTAGGTGCATATGTGACAGGGGAAACGATTCACGTCAATGGCGGTATGCATATGGCGTAAACCCGCTGGCATGATGCACGGGTTTTAAATACAATAGTCTACCGCTACTGAGCATTTTT
>CAZEQX010000155.1:0-5291 GCA_964514635.1 uncultured Thiothrix sp. | reverse complement strand
GATGCCAAACATGCTGGCGATCAAGATCAAGAATGTTAAATGAATTACGCTCCATAAAAACTGCGCTCTAAGGGATCATCGATCTTGAGTAACTCAACCACATGCGACCAACTGAAAAAGTGCGACACTGTCGCACCTTTTGGGTAGATGAGGTAAAACTGGCGAATACGAATCAAATTACTACGGCTAAACCCCTTACCAAATCGTAGAGCCAGGTCAGCTGCAAGCTGCTTAATCAATGACTTACCATAGCCTGCCTTGCTGCTACCACCTTGTTCAAACTCAACAATGTGCCGCCCAATTTGCCAATAGGTTTCCAGTAGCTGCACATTCACCGCTTGCGTGGCTCGCAAACGCCCCTGATTGTAAGTGCTGGTAATACTAGCAACCAGCGCATCATAGTTTTGTTCGGGTAAAATAATACTCATGATTTAAGCAAACTCCCTTTGCATATCATCGCTAATTAACATTAATAGTCTCTTGCATTCTAGTCTTTAATCATCAATTATTTAAGGCAATAGAATACACGAAAACATTAGCTTAGCTACTTATTTCTTACCTTCCAATTCACGGTTGTCTTAGAACGAGTCATGTAAGTATGAATATTTGTCAATCCCTCTTGAAACCAACCATTAATTTCACCAAATTGATTATCGCTACTTAAGAAGTCAGATAACGGTTTTCCATACCATAAATTAAAACCCTTACCAAAATCATAATCGTATTCAAGTATTTCAGCTTTATCGCAATATTTCTGATAGCGTGATTTAATATCAGCAATAACTGAGAAATCGCTATACTCTTCAACGTATAAGTCGACACATAACAATGGATAACGGTGTGATTTATCATCATCCATCAGGAGAAAACCAACAAAAATAGTAGTGTACTCTTCGTCATCTGTTAACTTTTTAGTTAGAACACCATATCTGTTATTTTTTTCTAGCTCCTCTATTATCTTTGATCTTCTCGTATCAGCTCTATTGTAATTTTCAAGCTCACCAAATAACCGTTTCACATCAGGAATGATATTATTTACACACTCCTCCATTGCTTTGTAAGAATTTAGCATTCTTCGCATTGCGATTATATCTTCAAGAGTAAACTCTACAGCTTGACTCATTTCTTGTTGCTCCAAATATTTAATAAAATAGCTAACCAACTCATTACTGGAAAATTTATCATCATACTTAAAAAATGAATAAACATCCTTCCAACGAAAATACTTAAATCTTTCTTTAGCTAATGGCTCATAATCTTTAGCTTCTTTCCCGTCTAACCATTTTGTGCAATACCCCAAAAAGCAAACCTTCTGTTCATTCTTCTCAATTTCAATAAGTATCTGAGCATATTTTTTTAACTGCCCATTACCTTCTGACGAACCAACTTTGTTTTCAATGAAAATAGTAGTGCTTTTGTTGCTAAACACCATATCAACTTTTGATGCCGGATAGGATACTTGGGTTTCAATTGAAAAGCCTACTTCTTGAATATTAAAAAAATGCTGAACAAAAGCATCCGTTAGCTCTTGATTAGCAGCTAAAACTTCCCGCAATAACTCCGTGGTGAAATCTTCCATTGGTGTTTTGGAAGAATGGCTTTGATACATGCGCAACAGTCTAGAAAACATAAAGCCCCAATTTATGACACATCATGAAATTCAGTCTATCACAAGAAAAGTTTATTTTTCAATCAAAAGATAAGACGCATCAAAGAGAAGGTGGCTACTTAGTTGATCGCTTCACAGCACATCGAAATTATACGCCGTTAGCGGGCGTTTGCTGCTAAGGTTATGGGCAACTTGCAGCAAAATACCGCAGGCAATGAACTAACAACAATGGAGAGAATTGAGGATGGAAAGTAGCTTATTTCTGCATCTGCTTGAATTTATGGCGGCTTTATTTGTCGTGGTGGTGGGTGTATTGGCATTGATTGGTGTGGCATTGTACATCCACGATACCAACCAAACTAAAAGCGCGATTCTGCGCAATTATCCGGTGATCGGGCATTTTCGCTACTGGTTGGAGCATTTAGGCGAATTTTTACGCCAATATTTCTTTGCGATGGATCGTGAAGAAATGCCGTTTAACCGCGCCCAACGTTCGTGGGTGTATCGGGCGGCGAAAAATATCGATAATACCGTAGCGTTTGGTTCGACCACGAATCTCACCACAGCGGGTACAGCGTTGTTTACTAACTGCGCTTATCCAGTGTTGGAAACCGATGTTGCGCCCATGAAACCGCGCATTATTGGGCAATATTGCCGCGAACCTTACGAAGCGCGTTCCTTTTTTAACATTTCTGGCATGAGTTATGGGGCGTTATCCACACCTGCGATTCGCGCATTGTCGCGCGGTGCGGCACAAGCGGGTTGTTGGCTGAATACAGGCGAAGGCGGTTTGGCACAAGCGCATTTGGATGGTGGTTGCGATGTGGTGTTCCAAATCGGTACGGCGAAATACGGGGTACGCGATTTGCACGGCAATCTCAGCGATGAGAAATTACGCGAAGTCGCCGCGCTTCCACAAGTCAAAATGTTTGAATTAAAACTCAGCCAAGGCGCGAAACCAGGCAAAGGCGGCATTTTACCTGCTGAAAAAGTTACCGCCGAAATCGCGCACATTCGCGGCATTCCCGTCGGGCAAGCGTCGATTAGCCCGAATCGCCACCCTGAAATCAATAACGAACAAGATTTACTCGATATGCTGAATCACATCCGCGAAGTCACGGGCAAACCCGTGGGCTTTAAAGCGGTGGTCGGTGGTTATCGTTGGCTGGAAAAACTGTTCCGCGAAGTGCAACGCCGTGGCATTGAAAGCGCACCGGACTTCATTACCTTGGACAGTTCCGATGGTGGCACGGGTGCAGCCCCCATGAGTTTAATGGATTACGTTGGTTTGCCGATTCAAGAAACGCTGCCGAACGTGGTCGACATGCTGTACAAATTCGGCTTGCGCGAACGGATTCGCATTATCGCCGCTGGTAAATTATTAAACCCATCGCAAGTGGCATGGGCATTGTGCGCGGGCGCGGATTTCGTGAATAACGCACGCGGTTTTATGTTCTCACTGGGCTGTATTCAAGCCATGCAATGCAATAAAAATACCTGCCCAACGGGGATCACCACGCACAATCCGCGCTTGCAAAAAGGTTTGGTAGTGGAAGATAAAGCCACGCGAGTGGCGAATTATCACCACAATCTGGTGCATGAAGTGGAAACCATTGCGCATTCCTGCGGGGTGCGTGAGCCGCGTGAATTGCGCCGCCAGCATTGCCGCATTGTGCAACCTGACGGCAAGATCATTCCGCTAGATCAGCTCTACCCCTACCCCAAACGCAGCGCGAAGCCTAGTGTGGAAGATAATGGCGAAGTGCGTGATATGTAATTAAATAAAAACGTTTCTAAAACGCTATTTATAAAACACACTTTTTAAATTCAAACTACCTGGTGGGGGTGGATTTTTCAACTCCACACTCACCGTAAATAATTCAGATTTATCAACTGCGTATGCAAAAATTCGCACACACGTTTTTTGTGCCAAATTCAAGGTTTCCACCCGAATCTCCACGCTTTTTGCTGGTAAGTCGAGATGACTACGCAGTAAAACTGCAATATCTTCGGCAAGGCTTTCTAGCGTATCAACTGTTAATTTTTCGCCCATTCTGAAACACTACTTTGTCACAACTTTCGTTACAAATACGAACAAATTATAACCAATAAACCTTACAAATCAATCATTAAAATAATGAATTAACAATTAATTCAACGCATGACTGCGCGTGCGCAACCATCCCGTTAAACTAAAACGTTCCCGACGGGCAGGTAATACTTCATGCCAAAAGCGGTCACTCATAAATAACACCAACTGCCCTGCATGTGGAAAAATATCACAATAATCATTGGGATTCTTCATATCCGTATATAAACGTAACTGCCCACAATCCCCCTCACGCCATCCTTCATTCAGGTACAGAATCGCTGTCAGTTGTCGTGCCGATGTGCCACGAAAATTATCCAAGTGTCGCCGATAAAATGCCCCTGGTGGGTAAACGGCAAAATGCGCCTCAAATTCAAATAAACCTAAATACAAGTCACGGTTCAAATTCTGGCGTAAAGTTTCAATAAAAGCTTGATACGTTCCCAATGCCCCTGCTGTTGTTAGCTCTAACCATTGCACATGGTCATTGCGAATCGACTCGTTTACGTTTAACTCTTGCCCACGCCCAATACCCGCACTGTGAAAACCACCCGCTTGCCATTGTGCTTGCGCCTGTTCACGCAATTCTTGCACCAAATCAAGGGGGAAAAAGGCAGGCAGCACACACCACCCCTGATCAATCAACCTGTCGGTCACTTCATCAAGCTCTTGCGCCCAATCGCTTGCTAACGACTTCATCACTTTAACTCCAATCCCCGCGCCAAACGTGCCTGACGATGGCGCAATCCCATGCTTTGCCGCGTAATCCATTGGCGTAATAACGGCACACGATCCACCGCTAACAAGCCTCCAGCACGCGCATGTCCCAACGGTGCAAAATCGCTTGAAAAGATTTTGACCAACGAATCGGTATAACGCACAACTGTTGCATAATCAGCCTGCCGCCGTTGCTCATAAGTACGCAATAACGCGCCATCGCCCGTATCTCGTTGCAGTGATGCTGCTTCTGCTAACAAATCCGCCAGCGTTGCCACATCACGCAATCCCAAATTCAAACCCTGCCCCGCCACCGGATGCAACGCATGGGACGCATTGCCAATCACCACGGCTCGCCCTGCAACTTCGCGTTCGGACTTTTGCAACACCAAAGGGTAAGTGGCACGTTGCCCCACTTTGACAAATTCCCCCTGCCGATAGCCAAACGCCTGCTGCAATTTAGCTAGGAACGCTGCATCGTCCAACGCCATCGTCGCGGCTTCCTCGCCACTTTTATGCGTCCACACCAAGGAATAACGCCCCTGTGTCAAAGGCAATAACGCCAATGGCCCATTCGTGGTGAAGCGTTCATAAGCGGTGTGTCGATGCGGTTCACTGGTTGAGACATTCGCAATTAACGCGGTTTGCTGGTAATCACTACGCTGTACCGCAATCCCCAGCATGTCCCGCACGCCGGAATTTGCCCCATCGCACACCACCAATAAGCGTGTTTGCACGGCATCCACCACGCCTTCACGCTCGATTTGCACCGTGGCGTAATCAACGGTTTGTTCCACAGCAAAGACTTTCGCCGGAACAAACAGCTCCACGCCCCCGCCCGTTAATTCATCGTACAACAACTTGCCCAAAACGCGG
>CAZEQX010000154.1:0-5326 GCA_964514635.1 uncultured Thiothrix sp. | reverse complement strand
GCCGTTTTGCTTGCACTGCATACAAGTACGCTACCGCCCTGCCGTGTCACACGAACCAGCATGGGTTTGGGTGCGTGTTGTTATGATTGGTGTTGCTTTTGGGGTTGTCAGAATTTGACGGGTTGATCGAAACTTTATCATATCTGCGGTTTAAAAAGATATATTTATTGACGTGATAATTTATTTAAGTCGGCATTAGGGTAGGCGAGGTTAATTAGGATAATTCTTCCCGCTCTAACAATGCTTGTTTGCGTTCAATGCCCCAACGATAGCCGGATAATGCGCCGTTGCTGCGCACAATGCGGTGGCAGGGGATGAGTATGGCGATTTTGTTGGCGGCACAGGCACTGGCGACGGCTCGCACGGCTTGCGGTTTGCCTAGGCGTTGTGCGAGTTGGCTGTAACTGAGGGTTGTTCCGGCGGGAATGTCGCGCAGGGCTTGCCAGACTTGTTGTTGAAAGGTTGTGCCTGTGATGGCTAATGGTAACTCGATGGTTTGTTTGGGGTTTTCAATGGCAGTAATCACTTGGGTTAGCGATTGTTGGGCTTGTGCGTCGTCGCTGTGGAATATGGCATGGGGAAAGTTTTGGTGTAATTCCGCCAGTAATGCGGTTTCGTTATCCGCTAGGGCAATGCTGCAAATGCCGTCTGCATTGCGTGCTAATAAGATGTGACCCAGATCGCAGTGACCAATAGCGTAAAAAATTTTCGGTTTTGACATGTCTTTCTTTTCCTTGGGATTTTTTGGTTTGGCTGTTGGTATCCGACAAATGTCAGATGCACGGTTGGGGTGGCGGTATGATATTCCTCCAATGGTTTGTTGCGCTAGTTTGTTGGCATGATGTTGGGACTTTCAATCAAGGAGTATCGAGTCATGTTAAAGCAAACGATTTTTGCAATGGCAGCTTTGTGTGGTGCGTTGGCTGCACCATTGGCGATGGCGGGTGCGGATTGCCCTGCAAACCCTAAAGATCAATGGATGACAGAATCTGCTTTCCAGAAAAAGGCGGTGAATGATTTGGGGTATGTCATTTACAAATTCAAAGTGGATGGCGAATGCTACGAAATTTATGGCAAAGCTCCGAAAGAAGGCGATGCGAATACCTTGGAAAAAGTGGAAGCGTATTTTAATACCGCGACTGGCGAAGTGGTTAAAAAGAAGGTTGAGGATTAAGCCATGAACACCAACACTCAGGATGTCGTGATTTGGGATTTGTTTGTCAGAGTATTTCATTGGTCAGTTGCAACCTTATTCCTGCTGGATTTCTGGGTGTTGGAGGCGGGTGATCCACCCCACGAATGGGTGGGTTACGCGCTGGGGTTTTTCGTGTTTGCGCGGGTTCTTTGGGGTTTTGTGGGGAGTCATGCGGCACGTTTTGGCACTTTTTTCCCCACGCCAACACGCATTCGCCACCATTTAACAGAGCTGCTCCAACGGCGGGTGAATCCGGCGGAAGGGCATAATCCGTTAGGTGGTGCGATGATTTTATTTTTATTATTCATGCTAAGCGTGTTAGCCATGAGTGGGTGGATGCTGACATGGGATCGTTTTTGGGGTGAGGAATGGCTGGAGGAACTGCATGAATGGGTTGCCAATGTGGTGATGGGGGCTGTGGTGATTCACGTCAGTGCGATTGTCATCATGGGGGCAATCACGGGGATTCCCCTAATTCGTACCATGATCACGGGTAAACGCAGCATTCCAACCGCAGCAGTTCAACCCCCTTCAAAATAATCGGTGTCGACTTTTTTGACTTCGTAATGTTCCACCACCGAAACGCCGACATTGTATTCGACCATTAAGGCCGCGAGTTTTTCGCCATCGATGAGAATAAGGCGTGTGTCGATAATGCGGGCGTATTCTTTGGCTTCGCGGGTGAAGTTCGAGGTGGTGATGAAAATGCCTTTTTTGGCGCGTTGTCCTTGCAGTGCTCCGGCGAACTTTTGTACTTCGGGGCGGCCGACCGTCGCTTCCCAGCGTTTGGCTTGTAGGTAGATAACGTCTAAACCGAGACGGTCTTCGTTAATAATACCGTCGATACCGCCGTCGCCGCTTTTGCCAATTGCGCGTCCTGCATCTTGCCGATTACCGCCGTACCCCATTTTTACCAGCAAATCGACCACGAGTTTTTCAAAAAACGCGGGGGAGGCTTCTTTTACCGTTTCCAACACGTCTTGTTCGAGGTTTTGCCGTAGCAAACGGTACGCGGAGGCGAGAATGTCTTCGGGCGTGTCGTCGAAAATCACTTCCGAATCCATGTCGAGTAAGGCGTTATTGTCGCGTCCATTATCGGTTTTAGCGGTGCGGCGACGGGTTTTAAACGCCTGAAATTCGGGAAAAACGGTAAGGTGGTTAATGCGAATCTGGTGTGGGTATTGTTGCAGCAATTGCTTGCCGCGTTCGGTAATCACGAAATAACCACGGCGCGGCGAACGCAATGCCCCTGCTTGTTTGAGGTAGGAACGCGCCCAACCCACGCGATTACTGAATACGGTTTGCGTGCCGCTGGGTAACATGGCGGTGCGTTCGGTTTCGCTCAGGCGGTAGTGTTCGGCTAAGGTTTCAAGCGCGTAACGCAGGGAATGTTCCTGTTCATCGGCGGCAAGTTGCAGTAGCGGGCGCATGAGCGTTTGGTAATCAGGTATGGGCATGAGGCGTGGAAGTTGGTTATTTCGTCTGGGAAAGCATAGTCGACTCCGTGCTTGTGTGATACATCTGTGACAGTATTCTTGGAAGCCAGACGGTGTTTTTTCAAAGCGACGGTAAAACTGCTAAAATGTTGGGCTTCTGCAAGCTTGGTAAAAGGATAAACGCATGAGGCTATTAAGCATTATTATTGGCGTTCTCTGGCTAAATAGCGTGTTCATCGGGACGGTACAGGCAGAAGAAACGCTCAAAGTTGGGGTAAAACTGTCCGAGCCGTGGGTGATGTATGATGAAAAACTCCCACCAGAACAACGTCAACCTACCGGATTCAGCATTGATTTGTGGAATGCCATTGCGGGTGAATTGGGCGCAAAAACCGAATGGGTTTATTTTGATACCATGCCGAACCTGATTCTGGGGGCGCAAAATAAACAGGTCGATGCGGGTATTTCCGCCATCACTGTCACCAGCGAGCGCGAATCGCAGGTGGATTTTTCCAATTCCATGTACGAGTTAGGTTTGCAAATCATGGTTGCGGCAGATTCCAGCCCGAATCCGCTGATGGTTGCAGCGAAAGAAATCAGTAATTTACTCACTTGGAAGGTGCTACTGGTGCTGACGGGGTTGGTGTTGGTGTTTGCGCATGTGCGCTGGTTGGTGGATCAACCCACCCAAGCGGATGAAGAGGCATCGTTTGCGTCTAATTATCGGCAAGGTATTGGGCAAGCCGCGTGGTGGGCATTGACCATGTTTATCACTTGGGACACGCCGCCACGTCGCGGTTTAGCACGGGTGGTGGATTTGGTGTGGTTCTTGACGGGTTTCTTGGCATTGGGGATTTTAAGCTCTGTGATTACGGCGGCTTTAACCGCACAAAACATTACCAGCAGTATTCAAAGCGTCAACGATTTAGCAGGTAAACGTGTGGCAGCCGTGGCAACCGATGCGCCGCGTGCGTATCTGGAAAAGCTGGGGTTAGGTGTTATTCCGGTGGAAAATCTCGCTGAAGGCATTAAAAAAGTGGCGAATAAAGAAGTCGACGCGCTGGTTCACGATGGGCCGCGTTTGGTGTATTTAGCGAGCGAATACAATAAATCAGCCCAACCTAGCAAGGCGGTGATGGTCTTACCTGCGAGTTTTAATCCGCAGATTTATGGCATTGCGTTTCCGTCAAATAGCCAATGGGTTGAGCCTGTTAATCAGGCTTTGTTGAAATTGCGTGAAGCCAAAGGCGCAAGCGAGAGCGTGCATGAGGCTTTGCGTAAACGTTGGTTGCAGGAGTAAAAGCACTTCATGCTAACGTATTTATTGCGCCGTTTATTGCTGATGATCCCCACCTTATTGGGGATTACGATGGTGGTATTTGCGGTCATGGTATTGTCACCGGGCGGTTTAACCGCACAATCCTTAATCGATGGCAACATGAAACCGCAGGAAAAAGCCGCACTCGAAGCCTATTACAATAAGCGTTATGGGCTGGATCAACCCGCGCCATTGCAATACTTACGTTGGCTAAACAATGTGTCACCGATTGGCTTTGCACAAGACGCACAAGGGCATTACACGCAGTTTTCTTTCACCAAAGGTATGGATTTGGGCGAAAGTTTCCGTTATGGGCGCAAAGTTTCCGACATTCTCGCCGAACGCATTCCCATTACCTTGTTGCTGAATCTCATCACCATTCCGCTGATTTATGTGATTGCGATTGTGGTCGGGGTGAAGGCAGCGACGGATCGCGGCGGGCGATTTGATGTGATGTCGAATGTGTCGATGCTGGCATTGTGGTCGATTCCCACCATGTTAGCGGGCGTGTTAATGCTGGGTTTTTTCGCCAATACCCAATACTGGCAATGGTTTCCAACCGCTGGTATTAGTAGCCGTGCGGCGCAGGACATGCCGTTTTTGCCGCACATTGTGAATGGGCAATGGGTGGCGGGGTTTTTGCTGGATCGGATTTGGCATCTGGTTTTACCCGTGATTTGCTTGTCTTACGCAGGGTTTGCAGGGTTGGCGAAACTGACTCGTGCATCGGTGCTGGAAAATCTCCAAGCCGATTACGCACGCACAGCGCGGGCGAAAGGTTTGGCAGAAAATGAAGTGTTGTGGAAGCATGTGTTTCGTAACAGTTTATTGCCATTGATTACGGTGTCTGCCAGTTTATTGCCGAGTTTGTTAGGCGGTTCGGTGGTGGTGGAAAGTATCTTTAGTATCAATGGTATGGGGCAATTAGCGGTGGATGCGGTGAAAGGGCGTGACCGAGAGTTACTGCTGTCGATTACTTGGATTAGCGGCGTATTAACCTTGATCGGGTATTTGATTGCGGATTTCTGTTACACCTTAGCTGATCCACGGGTGACGTATGATTAAAACCGACTTGTGGCAGAAAACCTTAGCAGGCGCGGGAGTAAAGTTCAGTCTGATATGGCTTGGTTTGCTCATTTTCGCGGGGGTATTCGCGCCATTTTTGGCAAATTCCATGCCGTTAATCATGCACAAAGATGGCGAATTATCGTTCCCCGTATTGCGTTATTTGAGCGTTGAAGACCTCGTGGTATTCAGCATGTTTGGTTGTGCCATTGCCGTGCTGTTGTTGCCGCTGAGTCCGGCGCGACGTTGGCTGGTGTGGGTAGTGGGCACGCTGATATTGGGTTCTGCCGCCGCATTATGGTGGAAAACCCC
>CAZEQX010000153.1:0-5376 GCA_964514635.1 uncultured Thiothrix sp. | reverse complement strand
TTGGAACGTTTCGACAAGCTGTGGAACACAATACAACGCTTCCACGCGGTATTGCCCATGCTCGCAGCGGCTTGCAGCAAACCGACAGGCGGTTGCGCTTCATCGAAATACAGTTCGGAATAGCATTCGTCTGAAGCGACAATAAAGTCGTATTGTTCCGCGAGTGCCAATACCTGACGCAAGGTTTCCAGCGGAATCACCGCGCCCGTCGGATTACCGGGGCTACACAAATACAGCAATTGGCAACGCTGCCAGACACTCGCCGGAACTGCCGCAAAGTCGGGAATAAAGCCATTTTCTGCCACACACGGTAAGAACACGGGTTCTGCCCCTGCTAAAAACGCCGCACCTTCGTAAATTTGGTAGAACGGATTCGGCATCACAATCGCAGCGTCGGGCTTGGGGTCGATGACCGCTTGTGCGAAAGCAAAAATCGCTTCGCGTGTGCCATTCACGGGGATAACGTGTTGTTCGGGGTCAACGCTATCCGCAGGCAATTGGAAACGGCGCGTCAACCATCCGGCAATCGCTTCGCGCAAACCAAGATTACCCTTGGTCAGTGGGTAATTCGCCAAACCATTGAGGTTTTCCAACACCGCTTGGTGAATAAAAGCGGGAGTCGGGTGCTTGGGTTCGCCAATGGCTAAGGAAATCGCGGGTAAAGCAGCAGGTGTCACGCCTTCTAATAAAACCCGAATTTTTTCAAACGGGTAAGGCTGTAAGCGGGCAAGATCAGGATTCATGCCAAACGTCCTAGGTTGCGCAAAACAAGGGAGTATACCGGAAAAAGAAAAAGCCCCGAAACGGGGCTTTTCTTGATACGGGTATGGCAAGCTTATTGAGCTTTGCTAACCATGAAATCAACTGCTGCTTTGACTTCATCATCAGACAGTGCAGGGTTGCCACCTTTAGCTGGCATCACGCCCTTACCTTGCAGTGCAGAGGTATGCAGCGCGTCTTTACCTGTTGCGATACGCGGCCCCCATGCGGCTTTATCACCCAGTTTAGGCGCATTCATCATGCCTTGGTCATGACAACCGAAGCACAGACCTTTGTAAACTTTTTCACCATCAACAGGGCCTGCTGGTTTAGCAGCTTGCGCAACGGTTTCCACGGCTTTTGCTGCTGCATCCCCAGCGGCTTGTGCGGTGCTTTCTGCTGCTTTTGCCGCTGTATCGGTAGCCGTTTTTGCAGCATCAGTAGCGGTTTGTGCAGCCGCTTCAACCGTTTTGCTGGCTGCGTCACCTGCTGCTTTCACAGCATCACCTGTCGCTTTACCTGCGTCAGAAACTGCTTGAGTGGCTGTTTCCACCGCTTTTGCAGCTTCTTCTTTCTTCTCATCACCACAACCGCTTAATACACCTAATGCTAAAACCAGAGCAGATGTCATCGTCACGATTTTTTTCATCGTCATTGTCATTTCTCCCAGAGAATACCTTGTTACATTGGAAACGTTATGGATAGGCAAACTCTCATCCTTTGGTATTATTTATGTTGCCCCGCAGAACCACTTTACACTTTGTCAAAACAATACGATATTTGCCTTAACAAGTGGGCAAATATCGTAAATGAGGGAAATAGTCGTGTCAATTACTCAGTTTTTAACCAAGTCACGATAAGCGTGCCAACTAGCATGACCGACAATAGGCAGGGTAATCATTAAACCGATGTAAAATAGCGCATAACCCAAACCAATTAACCCCACAATCAATGCCGCCCATAGCAACATTGGTGATGGATTACGCATAACAGCGCGTAAACTGGTCATAATGGCGGTAATCACGTCGACTTTGCGATGGTTAATCATGGGAATGGATACCACGCTAATGGAGAAAACCACGACAGCTAGGGCAAACCCGAACAGCATAAAACTACTAATAAAATCCATGCTTTGTGGGTTGGAAAAGAAAGCACTCCAACCCTGAGAAATTAGGGTTGCATCATCGAAAAACAACCCTACACCGTAACAAGGGCTAAGTGGCCTTCCCACGCCGTAGTTGGCGCACCAAAAAACGTGCAGGATGCACGGTTTGATACAAACTACTCTGCACAGGCAAAGGTTCACCCGTAATGATCGCCGCCAACAGTTCCGCACTCAAACCGCTAGTCGTTAGACCACGCGAACCCAAACCACCCAACACATACACGTTTGGCTGATAGTGCGCATTGGCAAAAGCTTGCCCTACCCGTCCGTGACGCAATTCGGCATACGCTTGGCGAAAGTAATGCACATCTGGCAATGCGCCCACCGTTGGATACCGATCCGGCGTGGTCATGCGAATCGCGGCATGACTGCTGGCAACTGCCCCCAAACTTTGCGCTAATTGCGGTAAAAATGCTTGTAATTGCGTGACATTCACCGCATCAGCTTGCGTATCCAACGCCGCTTCACGCACATTACGGGTAAACGTTGCGCCAAAAATGTGTTGCCCGTCGATAGCGGGTGTCAGGTAGCCTTCGTGCCCCAGTGTCGTCTTTAACGATGCACTAAACGCGGATGCTGCCACACGGCTGGTTTGCCCCAATACGGGCATGAACGGTAAGAACTGCGTCTGCCCCCATTGATCCACCTCACGTCCACTGGCGATCACCGTAACGTTGTCAGGATCAGGCGCAAAAGCGGTGGTTAGCAGCTTTACCTGAATGCGTTCATGCGCCACCAACGCCGCACAAACACTCGCTGGGTGCACCCAACCACCTTGCGGGAAATAACTCGCCCCCGTGGTCAGTGGAATCCCCGCCACCATCGAAGCCGCTGTTGCATCCAATACCTGCAAAAAATCACTCGGTAAACCGCGTTCTTGCAAGACTTGCTGACGTGCTGCTTCACGCGGTTCGTGGGCTAATTGCAATGCGCCACACTGTTGCCAATCGATGCTTAAACCTTGCACTTCCAAACGTCGCAACTGCTGCACGGCAAATACAAACGCTTGGCGATAGAAAATTTCACCCCAACCCGTTTCGGCAGTCATTTTCGGGGTCAATACGCCTGCACGATTACCCGACGCTTCGGTAGCTAACTGCGCATGACGTTCCAATAAGGTCACATCCCAACCGCGTTCAGCCAACGCTCGTGCCATTTGGCAACCCGCAATTCCACCGCCAACCACCGTCACACGCCGCAATGTTGCAGGTTCGGGCAAGGCAAACCACGCTGGCAATGCTGACGCTTGCGGGGGCGTGGGAATGGTAGCGGTGAGCATTTCACGCTTTTTACCGAAACCTTTACGACGCGCCACCGCAAAACCCGCCGCTTGCAAAGTCCGGCGCACTTCACTAGCAGCAGTGAAAGTCGCTAAAGTCGTCTTAGCATGGCTTAATCGTGCCAATTGTTGCAGCACGGGTAGTTGCCACATGGCGGGGTTACGCGCGGGGGCGAAACCATCCAAATACCAAGCATCCACTTGCGCCACGATTTCCGGCAATGCTGTCAGCACATCCATGAAATACAAGGTCAACGTAACGCACCCGTGCGCCAAACGCAGGCGATGCACGCCCGCTAATAACGGCGGGTAATAAGCGAGCAATTCCTGCGCAAATGGTGCAAGCTCTGTCCATTTTGCCAAGACTTCGCACAAGGTTTCACGCGAAATCGGGTGTTTCTCAATCGAAATAAAATGCAATCGCTCACAACGCTGTGGATCAGCCTGCCACGCTTGCCACGTCGCCAAGAAATTTAAACCTGTACCAAAACCCGTTTCTGCAATCGTGAATTGTGCCTTCCCTTGCCAACACTGCGGTAAATCATTGCCCTGCAAAAACACATAACGCGATTCCGCCAAACCATCTTGCTGAGAGAAATAACAATCATCAAAAGCGGGGGCGTAAGGTGTACCAGAAGCATCCAAGGTCAATTGTGCGGGCGTGAGTTCGGGGGTCATGTGTTATCCTAACCTGAGTTCGGGATAAAGAATTGAAATAACATTAAACATAATTATCCTATATAATATAAAATAATTCATTGGCATCATCAAAAAAACTCAATATAAAATAAAAATTGATCAATTAATTGATAAGTTAAAATGTATCCCAAATAGATATTTCTTACTAGAATAAAAAGTGAGCACAAACTCCGCTCAACAAATATCACGGGGAAAAATCTATGAGACCATCAGATAAAACTATTAGTGGTTTGGGACTAATGGCAAGCGGAATGCTATTAAGCTTATCCACTAATGTGTCATTTGCTAATGACGTTATGCAATTGAATATCCCAGCAGCAGCAAGTTCACAAAGCAGTGTCGATTTCGCCAACGCAAAACCGATGCCTTTACCTCAAGCCTCTCAAGTTACTGAGAAAAGTGCTGCAATGTCTGCAAGTTACCCAGGTTTACCAGGGGCAAGCAAAGGTGGTGTTGGTAATGGTAAAACCACACTGGCTAAACAACTGACGAAGAGTGTTGTTTTTAAAAGTGCTACCACAGCGAGCAATGGCGACATTACCCCGAATGAATTTGGCACGATCAATTTGCCCTATACCACATCGCGGGTAGATATGGGTGGTGTGCAGTTTTCTAAATACGACTATTATCGCCGCGCGGGTAAGCTCTTTTTCACGGACGGCTCTGGCTCTTATGTTTGTTCCGCGTCGATGATTCGTAAAGGTGTTGTTGTCACCGCCGCGCACTGTGTTGCCGCGTTTGGGCAAAAACGCATTTACAGCAACTTCCAATATGTTCCAGCTTACTATAATGGTAACGCGCCTTACGGTGTTTGGAATGCTGCATCCGTTAGTTTAATGAGTTCCTATTACAATGGTACGGATTCTTGTAGTCAAACTGGTGTTATCTGCCAAAACGATGTCGCCTTAATCAGACTCGTTCCACAATCTAATATCTATGCTGGTCAGTACACAGGCTGGTATGGCTACGGTTGGAACGGTTATGGCTTCACTGGAACAAGTTTGGCTGCCAACACGATTGCTTTGATCACACAGTTGGGTTATCCAGTTTCGCATGATAACGGGGTCGCCATGCAACGCACTGATGCAGAAGCCTATGTCGCAAGTGCAAACAGCATGAACAGCGTCATGGGTTCACGTCAAACAGGCGGCTCAAGCGGTGGTCCTTGGTTAGTCAACTTCGGTGAAGTCGCTTCTTTATCTAGCACGAGCGTTGGTTCTGAACCACTGACCAATGTTGTCGTCGGCGTAACCAGTTGGGGTTATACCGCAACCACAACCAAAGCACAGGGTGCAAGCCCCTTCACTAGCAACAACATTGTACCGTTAATCAACGGCATGTGCCCAAGCACCACATCACCAGGCTGCTAATGCACTAATGGATGGTGGACAGCATTCTGTCCACCTCCATACCTCAACACTTACAGCCGACGCAAATCGAGCGTGTAAGGGTAATCGGCGTTGATTTCCGCAGG
>CAZEQX010000152.1:0-5458 GCA_964514635.1 uncultured Thiothrix sp. | reverse complement strand
TTCCTACTGGAAAACCGTGGATGAGCGTGGGGAATGGGTGTTTCCTGAGAAAATGGGCTTGAATTGCACGGTTAAGGTGGTTTCGGTTTAACCTAGCAATAAGTCCGGCTACAGTCATAGCCGTGTTTTTTAGCGTGGGATGAAGTATGTTGTTGAATAATGTTTCACGAATGCTGGCGAAGTCCGCCATTTGCCTTATCAGCAGTGTGCTGTGTACGGCTTGTTTGCCCAGCCCAACACCGAATACGGATGCGGCACGCGGGGCGAACCCTAGCGACAACGTACCACTGACTCCTGCCCCGCAACCTGCCGCGATGCAGGGCATGTTGGAAGTGCATAACCAAGTGCGTGCTTCGGTTGGTGTGCCACCATTGCAATGGTCGGGGCGCATGAGTGCGTATGCGCAAGCGTGGGCGGAACAATTAGCACGAACCAATGACTGCAAAATGCAGCACCGTTCTCATGCAGACGCGGCGGAATTACCTGTCGGTGAAAACTTGTATTGGGCGAGTGCGGTGATGTGGAGCGATGGGCGCAACGAAGTGCAAGCCGTTACCCCTGCTGCTGTTGCCCAAGCGTGGGCGGACGAACGGGCAGATTACCAATACGCCTCGGACACTTGCACTTCTGGCAAACAATGCGGGCATTACACGCAAATGGTATGGCGCGACAGTACCGAAGTTGGTTGTGGCATGACGATTTGCCCGAACAAAGAACAGTTGTGGGTGTGTAATTACAATCCGCGCGGCAATTGGGTGGGTGAAAAACCGTATTAAGCCGCAAAAGTTGACGCAAATCGACATTCACAATGGAAACTCGCGGGTAAAACGCGCCACCCCATTCAGTTTCGAGTGGATTTCCCGCTACAATGCGCGGTTCTTGCTGATTACCGCCATTTAACCGACCGTGAGGGGCAAACCATTATGTCGCAGATTGATATTGCCGCAGTTAAAGCCTATTTATTGGCCTTACAAGATGACATTTGCCGTCAACTGGAAGCCGAAGATGGGCAAGCAACCTTCATGGAAGAAACATGGGAACGCCCCACAGGTGGCGGTGGACGCACGCGCGTTTTGAGCGAAGGTGCGGTATTTGAACAAGGCGGCGTGAATTTTTCGCACGTTTTTGGCGACAAACTCCCGCCATCCGCCACCGCGCAGCGCCCCGAACTCGCTGGTCGCAGTTTCCAAGCAATGGGTGTATCGCTAGTGATTCATCCGCGCAACCCCAACGTACCCACCTCCCACGCGAATGTGCGCTTTTTCATTGCCGAAAAAGCAGGCGAAGACCCCGTATGGTGGTTTGGTGGCGGTTTTGACCTAACCCCGTATTATGGGTTTGAGGAAGATTGCGTATTCTGGCATCAAACCGCCAAAGCTGCGTGTGACCCGTTTGGCACAGACGTTTATGCGAATTACAAACGCTGGTGCGATGAGTATTTCTATCTCAAACACCGCAATGAAGCGCGTGGCGTGGGTGGTTTATTCTTTGATGATTTAAACGAATGGGGGTTTGCACGCTGTTTCGCGTTCATGCAAAGCGTTGGCGACCATTACATCCAAGCCTATCGCCCCATTGTAGCCAAACGCAAAGCCTTACCCTTTACTGAAACCCAGCGCGACTTCCAACTGTATCGCCGTGGGCGTTATGTGGAATTTAACCTCGTGTACGACCGTGGCACACTGTTCGGGCTGCAATCTGGTGGGCGCACTGAATCAATCCTGATGTCTTTGCCGCCGCTGGTGAAATGGCGTTACAACTGGCAGCCAGAAGCCGGATCAGAGGAAGCCAAATTGTATACCGACTTCCTCCCGCATCGGGATTGGTTGGCGGCAAACTGAGCCGCCACGTTTTACCAACTTTTTTCGCCGGGTTGCGGCTTGTGGTCGGAAAGCTTAAAGAACTTCCAGCCCAAATACGCCAAGAAACCCAAGATAAACAAGATGGTAAAAACAGACATGAACACAATTCCGGCAGAACTGGTGAAAAAGGACATAATCCCGCACTCCTTCAAATGAAATCATGCGCTCATAATAGGGGCGGGATCAGCGGGTGGCTTTGCAAAAGATCAAAACCACCCAGCAGTTTGCAGGGATTTCTTGCTACAGGTCAAAGTTTTCACGACTTAATCCAATAACTTAATGTGTTCACTGCACAGCTATACTGCGCAAAGCCTGCTCTGTATTAATCAAACCGAATCCAAAATCGACATCTCGCCCCGGTTTGCCCAAATCCAACGCAGTACGATTCAGTATGTCAGGGTTAAAGGCGTGGCGATTCGCTGATAATAATAACGCAACCACCCCAGAAACATGGGCAGTTGCCAAAGACGTGCCACTAGATAACTGAAATGCCCCACGCGGTGCGGTTGTTAAAATACCAACCCCTGGTGCGGCAAGATCAATGTAATCCCCACGGTTTGCCTGCCCGAACAAGCCTTCTTGACTATCCACTGCGGTCACAGCAATCACGCCTGGGATGGCGGCAGGGTATGCAGGTTGGGCATTTGGCCCATTATTGCCAGCAGAAGCGACGACCACAATGCCTCGGCTCACCGCTTCTGCCACGAGCTTATCCACGATAGGGTCTGAGCCTCCTGCAAAGCTCAGGTTTAACACATCAACGTTTTGTTTAATGGCCAATTCCAAAGCACGCGCCACCAAACCAGAATTACTGCGGCGTTCATCAGGGTTATTCGGGTTGGTACTGAACGCGCTGATTGCCACGAGTTTTGCATCAGGGGCAATACCAATGCGCGGGTTTTTGCTGACCATAATCCCCGCGACTTCCGTACCGTGGAGACGGTTTTGCTCATTACCAGCGGGAACTAAATCCACCCGCTCAATCAATGGCGCGAGCAGAGTATCGCCATAATCCAAATCCACTGGCGTATCGATCATCCCAATAACAATACCTTTACCCGTGGTACGTTCACGCACGGATGGCACGCCTGTCATCCCCAACGGATAAGCACTCATGCGTGGGGTGCTTAAATTCGCTGTATTGAAAAAATTACTGGTGCTGGCATCCACCTCTGTTTCTGCCTTGCGAATTTTTTTTACGAGATCCTCAGGGTCTTGACCGTTCGTCGCGGCAGTAATCATGGTGGTTTTAATCGAATCCAGATTATCCGACCGTTTGGCGCGTAATTTGTATTTCTTCAATACCGCATTCGCAGCCTCATCGGAATGCTCACTGTCATAAGTGATCAGCATTTCATCCGCTTCATAACCCAAGCGTTTAAATGTGGGGGTCGTAACGCAAATGGTTTCGTGAAGCTGACAAGCAGGCGAACTGTTGTCCCACCGCACCACCTTGTATTTTGCCTGCGAACAAGCAGCCAACCCCATCGCTGTCATGACCACTATCGCCACTGGCAAAGCATAACGCACTTTTTTTGCGGGCATAGATACATGCCTGTATGAAATTAAAAAGGATAAACGGCTTGCATGATGCAAACCGTGTCTTTCATTATGATAGCGGAGTATATCAGAAGGCTACTTTTCCAGCGAAATTAATGATCGCTTGCTCTTGTTGCATTTGTTGCACAACCTCATCGGCCTGTTGTTCCTGTGCATTGATCCCCCTCACTTCCACACGGAAGAAGCTGTTGGCATCTGCATCAGGACCATCAACAATACGCGCATTCCAACGCAACAAGAACTCGCGTACTTGCTGCACCTGCGCACGGTCATTAAAGTCGACCAACAGTTCCAAACCTTTTTCGGTATTGGCGGTTGTTGTCGCTGTCGCGGATTGATACGTCATTTGTGTACTAGGCTGCGTATACCACGCATACCAACCCACAAAACCCACCTGTAACGCAAGCAATGACGCGAATACCGCATTGGCAGGCACAAACCCTTCTTGCAAAGGGATGAGGCTCTGCAAAAATTGCCAAACACGCTGACCAACGCTAGGCCGCGCTGGCGAACGCTTAGGCGATACGGTAGACGCACCAACAGCAACGTTTACGCCAATAGAATCGGCAACGCTGGTGTGCGAAGCAGCATTACTGACCACGGTATCCGTTGGTGCTTCACGCTCAATGCGTCGCATCAACTTTTCCAAACGCTGTCCGGTGGTATCCACCGCCGTCAATTGCAAGAGGCTTTGATTCTCACGAATCACCTCAACCAATGCAACCTCGCGTTCGTATTCCGCTTTCAGTGTGGGGTTCTGCTCAAGCATACGCTCGACCAGTTCTTTCTCCGGTTCGTTCAATTTTCCAGTGATGTACCACGGAAGCAGGAGACGGGCTTCCTCCAGAGGATCACCGTTTGGGTATCGGCTCATAAAAACAGCACAAGTTTACCGGACAATCAGTTAGCAAAAATCAAAACCCACAATCCCAGCCTTTTCCAGTAATTGGGCAAGGCGTTTACGGGCATAAAACATGCGAGTCTTAACGGTGTTTTCAGAAATATCTAGCAGATCAGCAACCTCTTTAACTGATTTCTCCTCAAAATAAGTCAGTTTAAGCACTTCCCGATGCTCGTCGGTCAATTGATCCATCAAACGCAACAACTGTTGCTTCATGTCATCCATCGCCAACTCCTCATGTGGATTGGCATCTGGATCAACCATGGCATCCAATATTGATTCATCTTCCAGACTCACTTCCGAGGTTTTTCGCAGCCATGAAATCACTTTGTTACGCGCGATCGAATAAATCCAAGTGGAGGGCTTCGACCGTCCGGCAAAATGTTCCGCTGAACGCCAAACATCAAACATAGCCTCATCCACAAGATCAGCCGCTTGTGCTACATCGTCACGCAACACTCTGGCGCAATGTTTCACTAAGCGCGGCTGGTAACGTAGGTACAACTGACTAAAAGCCTGTTGATCACCCCGACTAACGCGCTCTAGTAGCACTTCATCCGACAGTTGACTAGATAGGTCAGTTTTTGTCTTTACAGTTCCACCCTGTGAATGGCTTTCCATCTGCTGTGTCGCTCTTACTCTGGATTTGGTTTAAATAAATCCGATCAATAGTATGACTTATTGCTAACTCTCTCATGATGCTCCTGTGTTTCAAGTGTCGTAATCACAAGACGAACGCTCAGACCACCATCAAAAGAGCTTACCCTTTGGTTCAAAAAATAATCATATTTTTTTACATTTCTTTTGAACCGATCGAATGCACGCAGCGACATATCATTAGTCGAAACCTTCAAGTCATTAGACGCGCCATCCGTCGTACTGGTTACAACGGTGAAGCTGTTTCAACGTGACTGAAGCCGACACACTACACACACTCAAGTAGCAATTCTTAAAAGTTATAATACTCCCTCGCAAGTCTAGGCGAACCCTAATCGGTTCGCCTCTTTTTTTAGCTACTGCTTTGCGGCGAAGGAAATGGTGTAGTTCGCACCTTGTTTTAACTTATCGAAATTACCAAATGTCTCTTTCAAGTTGCGTTTCATGTATTCGCGCAGACCATTGATCGTCACTAAGT
>CAZEQX010000151.1:0-5471 GCA_964514635.1 uncultured Thiothrix sp. | reverse complement strand
AATGCCATAAACACTTGCGGGAGTCTTTCGGGTAAGCACTGCACGTTATCAATCACGGTGTAGCGTTTGCCGAAGGTGCTGATGTTTTGTCATTCGCTTGGCAGGTATAACGATACGATGTAATATCGTATGCGATATGAAATTTGTAATTGATACCAACGTTATTATTGCTGGATTCCGTTCGAGAAACGGTGCGTCTTTTCAGCTTTTACAACGCATTTGGGATGGTAGTTTGCCGTTTCTGTTGTCCGTGCCGCTTGTGCTGGAATACGAAGATGTGTTGAAAAGATCAGGCAACCTTGCCGTGATGAATTTGACACTGGATGAGGTCGATACGGTGTTGGATGTTTTGTGTCTGCGTGGTGAGGAAACTCAAATCCATTATTTGTGGCGACCACAACTGACTGATGCAAAAGATGACATGGTATTGGAGCTTGCAGTTAATGGCATGGCAGAAGCTATTGTGACCTTTAATGTGAAGGATTTCCAACCAGCGGCATCGCATTGGAACGTCGCGACTATTACCCCAGGCGAATGCCTGCGCAACCTGAAACAACGAGAGGTGTAAATATGAGCCAATATGTACTGCGCCTGCCAGATTCCCTGTTGAAGCAAGCGCGTAAAACAGCTAAACGTGATCGCGTTTCTATGAATCAATTGTTCATTACTGCCATTGCGGAAAAGCTGGCGGTGTTGGAGGCGGAGGATTTGCTTCGCCAGCGAGCGGCACGGGCAGATTTGAGTGCGTTTAAGCGCATCCTTGATTGTGTGGCGGATGTTCCCCCTATGTTAGGCGATGAAATCATCGGTTAGCGTCGATGATGGTTTCAATAAAATTGGAATCACCCTGTCAGTGCCATAAAAACTTGTGGGAGTTTTTCGGGTAGGCGTTGCACGTTATCAATCACGGTGTAGCGTTTGCCGAAAATATCCCGCACATATTCATCTGCTCGTGGATCAAGGCTAATGCAGTAGCTGTAAATACCTTGTTGGTCGAGTTCTTTGATGGCTTGGTGGGTGTCGTGGCTGAGGGCGTGTGGGTCGTGAACATCAATGTCGGATGGTTCGCCGTCGGTAAGGATTAACAGCAGTTTTTTGTCGGCGGGTTGGTGCGCAAGGTAATGCGCAGCGTGGCGCAATGCCGCACCCATGCGCGTGGAATAGGCGGCATCGAGTGCGGCGAGTCGGGCTTTTACGCTGTCATCCCAGTGTTCGTGGAAGCCTTTGATGTGCTGATAACGGATTTCGTGGCGCGTATTGCTGGCGAATCCGGCAATGGCAAACGGGTCGCCGAGTGCTTCGATTGCCCATGCGAGTAATGCGACAGCTTCTTGGCTGAGTTGTAGCAGGGTTTGGGTGCTGCCGTGCGGCGTTTCATTTAAGGATGCGGATAAATCCAGTAGCAATAACACGGCGATATTGCGCCCATTATGCGCTTGGCTGCAATTAATGCGTGGATCAGGATTCGCGCCACTTTTGAGTTCAATCAGCGAGCGAATCGCAATGTCTAAGTCGAGTTCGCTGCCGTCTTCTTGGTAACGAATGCGTGTGTGTTGCTGCGGTTTTAAGCGTTCCACCAATTGCTTTAAGTGTTTAGCGAGTGCGGCATGTTTTTGCAGAATACCATCAATCAATGCCGAATTGCCCGCGCGATGCAGGTTCTCGTACACGCTGCACCAATCAGGGCGGTAGGTTTGCGTGGTTTCGTCCCATTCTGGGTAATAATGCGGTGGTAAACCTTGCTGTGCGGGGGCGGTTAGGTCTTGGCGATAGTCATCAAAGCTTTGTTCTTCATCGCCATTCTCAATGTATTGCCACAAATGCCGATTGTCGTCGCGGTAACTCACCACAGTATCAGGGAAATACACTTGCGGTTTGTGATCAGTCGGTAAGCGTGTTTGCACCACGAATTGCAGGGCGAGTTGTACCATGTCTGCTGTTTGTGCGCTTGGCATTAAGTCGTGAAAACGTTGTGCAAATTGCGCAATCAGTGGCGGTAAATCAGCGGTTTTGCGGTAATCCGTGTCTAAAATCGCGCGTGATAACAGCGTCAAACGGTGGCGTAAACAGGCGGTTTGTTGCGGGTCACAGGCATCAAGCGCGGGTTTCGGGTGCAGCGCGTTAAAGATATGTTGTAAGCCCGCATAAGTTTGGGTTGCTAAATAATCGACACGACAATCTTCCAAGCATTCGATCGCTAAGCGTTGTTGTGGGCTGAAATTATCGGCAATGATCGGTTGTGACCAGCGTTGATGCGCGGCAATGTGCGCCAAGGTAGCACGGTAACGTTCTAAGCCGCTGATACCGCACTCATCATGATAAACATCGGGCAAGCGAATACCGTCGTCTTGCCAATACGCTTGTTGTAAATACGGGTTGTCCGCGTCCAAAGCGAATGGCACGAGCGGCATTTGTGTGTTCCAGCAGGCTTGCAAATACAGGCTGAGTTTGCGTTCGTGCTGGCTGAATAATGTGCCGTGGCGTTGTTGTTGCAAAACCGCGCGACTGTCGGCGGATTGCAGGCGAAAATAATCTTGTTGTTGTGGCGGATGATTGGCGTAATGGCGAATCCCGTATGCGATCCACGCCGCCAAACCCGTTAAATCCACTTGCTGAATTAACAGCGGCATGTTTTCCAGCAATAACGGCAGGCTAGGGCTGGGATTGCTGTGTTGAAAGCCGTGCGTATTGCCCGCGCTGCGCTTGGCCATGTCGAACAGTAATTCGATGTATTGTGTGAGCAATTCGCTGCTTTTTAACACGCGGCAGACGCTGGGCAGGGTTTCCAAAAAAGCTGGAATCATGCGCCCGTTTGGGGTGCGTGACCATTGCCATGCGGCTTTGCTTACGATGTCGAGTACCTCTTCACCGCATAACGCTACCATTGCTGGCATGGTGTTGCGGTAAGTCTCAACGGCAGCGACTCCGCGTCCGGTTTTGGCGATTAATGCCGCGCCCCGCTCATACGCGGCTACACCTTCCGCACTAAATCCCGTTACCATCACACAAACACGGTGCTAATGACATGTGTCAGTGTGCTGCGAATGTCAGCATCGTCTGTCAGCGGGCTAACCAAAGCCATTTGGCAAGCATCGTGCGGGGCAATGCCTTGCTGGATTAAAGTGGCGGCGTACACCAACAAGCGTGTGGAAATGCCTTCGTCCAAACCGTGTCCTTGCAGATTTCGCGCCGCATGGGCAATCTGGATTAAGCGTTGTGCTGTTGTTACAGCCACGCCCGTTTCTTGCTGCACAATTTGCGCTTCAATATCAGCGGTTGGGTAAGTGAAATCGAACGCCACAAAACGTTGTTTGGTTGACTGTTTCAAGTCTTTCATCAAGCTTTGGTAGTGCGGATTGTACGAAATAACCAACTGAAAATCGGGGTGAGCGCGTACTACTTCGCCTTTTTTATCCAACGGTAAAGTGCGGCGGTGATCGGTCAGCGGGTGAATCACCACAGTGGTATCTTGCCGTGCTTCGACGATTTCATCCAAGTAACAAATCGCACCCAGTCGCGCGGCGGTGGTTAATGGACCATCCAACCAGCGCGTACCATTACTGTCCAATAAATACCGCCCGACCAAATCCGAGGCGGTCATGTCTTCATTACACGCCACAGTAATCAATGGCTTATCCAGTTTCCACGCCATGTATTCAACAAAGCGCGATTTGCCGCAACCCGTTGGCCCTTTCAACATCACGGGCAAACGCGCTTGATACGCCGCTTCGTACAGCGCGATTTCATTGCCAGTGGCTTGGTAAAAAGGTTGATGCTGCACAGTGTACTGACTCATCGGTATCTACTTGTGTACGCGCAATTGTTCGCGCCAGTTCGGGAATAATTTATCCGCATCATTGGGGAATGATTCAAACGCGCGGGCAAATTCATAATGCTCTTTGGCAAATTCAATCGGGTCTGCACCTGTGTGCCAACATTCATAGGCTTGCCGTAACGAAGTCGCACCCGCTGCTGGGCTGTCAATGTGCCCGTAACAGCCACCGCCAGCGGTATTAATCACATTGCCATGACCCAAATTCGCAAAGAAACCGGGTAAGCGTAACGCATTCATGCCACCCGAAATAATTGGTGTGGTGGGTTTCATGCCAAACCATTGCTGGTAGTAAATCGGACCTTGGCACTCATCGCGTTCAATCATGTAAGCAATCACACGGTCATCCTGATAGCCTTCCATTTTGCCGTAACCCATTGCGCCGACGTGAATGCCAGAAGCACCTTGCAAGCGTGCCATTTTCGCCAGCACGAAAGCCGTGTAACCGCGTTTGGAAGAGGGTGATGTTACCGCGCCGTGTCCAGCGCGATGGTAATGCAGGTACTGATTCGGGTATTGGCGGCGTGCAGTTGTCACCATGCCAGGGCCACCGACGTAACCGTCGACCAAGAATGCGACACGATCCGCGTCTTCGCCAAAGGCTTCCAAAATGAAATCCGCCCGCGCCAACATTTCATAATGGTCGTCGGCGGTAATATTCGCGGAAAAGATTTTCGCTTGTCCGGTTTCATCCTGTGCGCGGCGCATGGCATCAACCACTAACGGGATGGTTTTTTTCATCGGTGCAAAACGTTGATTGCCTTGCGGCTCATCGTTTTTGATGAAATCGCCGCCTAGCCAGAATTGGTACGCAGCATGGGCAAACGGTTCGGGGCGTAAACCGAGTTTGGGTTTAATAATTGTTCCGGCGATATAACCGCCGTCTTTGACCGGACGACCCAAAATCCGCCATAAATCGGAGATGTCTTTGGCAGGGCCATCGAATAACTGAATCGCACGCGGCGGCATATAGAAGTCGAGCATTTTAGCGTAAGCAATATCGCCCATGCCCTGATTATTACCCACGGTGAGGGTCAAAAACGACACCATCATCATGCGTCCGTCGCTGAGATTACGGTCAAATAAATCCAGCGGGAATGCAATGCGCATTTCTTCTTTGGCTTCATCAATGTAATACACCAACGCATCCACACCACGGGTGAAATCGTCTGTTGTGCATACGTCGACGTTTGTTCCGGTGGATGATTCGGCAGCAAAATGGGCAGCCGCTTCCAAATAGCCGTAGCCCGTTTTGGGTTTCATTTGATACGCGCAAAGAATGTGTTGCCCGCCCGCCATGAGTTCGGCTTCGTCAAGGCTAAGGTCGGAATAACGCGCGGATTGGTCGAGTGCCATGCTTTCTCCTGCTGAATAATACGCCGCTGGCTGTCATAAGAGAGGAAAGAGTATAGACGATGTAAGTGATAAGCAAATTTCCTGTATGGATGGCGCGAGTATAAAAATTGATCTAGGCATTAAGGATGGCGTGAGCGGTGGCTTTTTCGCTACGAATGCAGACGCGCACGCACCACTATTTTCTGGTATAATCTCGCGCTTCATGATTTTAGTGATCGAACAATAATGATGGCCACATTTGCCAAGGAAATCCTCCCGGTTAATCTCGAAGATGAAATGCGTC
>CAZEQX010000150.1:0-5485 GCA_964514635.1 uncultured Thiothrix sp. | reverse complement strand
GCAGGTCGATTTCTTCATCGGGGAAATCGAGGAAGGAGAGTGCATCGTCGATGTCCCCCAGCCAATCCTGATCCGTACCGTTATTGGGTGCGTAAAATGTGTCCTTTGGTAAGATTCGATTGATCCCTGTGTTGTTGTCCAAGTGCAGATTCAGGTTCGCCACATGACTTGATTTCGCAGGAGCGGCGGCGATAGCAGTTTCCACACCATTCACCACAGGAACAACCGCATTGTCCACTGGGTCAGCAAAGAGATCGTCTAAATCTGGCAGATCAAAATCCAACTCATCTGTTGTTGCTTCCGCTGTTTTATTCGCATCGGTAGCGACCACCGCCTTGGTGGGAGCTTTAGTATCGAGGAAATCATCCTCCAACATAAAGTCCAACAAGTTATCGTCGTCTGTGTCATCCACTTTCGCAACTTGCTCAACGACAGGCGTGGCAGCAGGTGTCACATCTGTGAAATCCAAATCCAGTAGCTCATCATCCATCGTCGCGGCTGGTTTGTCCGCTACTGCGGATTTCACTACAGGGCTACTGGGTTCATCATCCAACGTGAGATCGAAGTCAAAGTCGTCGAAATCATCTGCTAATTTTTCATCCAACTTGTCTGCACCAGCCACGGACGCATCCACCTTTGGCGCATCAGCAGTTACAGCAGGAACGACAGGCAATGGTGCGGCTTCATCTTCATCCTGCAACAACTTATCCAGATCAATGTCGTCAAAATCCAAATCGCCTAAATCATCAAAATCCGCTTCTTTAACAGATTTATCAGGAGCGACAATTGCTTCTGGTTTAATGTCTGCTGTATTTAACAGGTTAGCAGGCTTAGTATCGGCTTTGTTATCTGTCGCCACGGCAGAGTCAAACTCGGTCAGCGTCAGCTCATCCAGATTAAAGTCAAACTCATCATCGCTATTTGCTTTAGCCTTGTTATCGACCACAACCGTTGCAGGAGCTAATACCGCTTCATCGTCGGCATCATCATGCGCAAAGGCGGCTGTGGCTAAGGCGGCTGCCGCAACACCACCAACAGTCGCCGCAACGGTAGCAGCACTCGTGCCAGATGCTACGGTGCTTCCCCCCTGATACAACTTATTATCAGGGCTGATCTTACGCCCCCATTCCTGAACAGCCTTCCATAACTCATCTTTGCCCTTGCCATTGGTCGCCGCGAATTGTTCCGCTTGGCGATCAAACGCTTCACGGTTATTGGCTACGAAATAGCACTCCAATAATTTGTGATGGTATTCCAAACGCTCTGGATGGCGTTCGATACCTTTTTTCAACTCACTTTCAGCCTGTTGGTACAAACCATACGCAATGTACACATTGGCTTCAGTGAGTAAATCATCCTCTTCGGCTGCGTTGGAAGATTGCCATGCCTCATCCCCTTTGGCGTAGGTATTGGCAGTTTCAGCGACAGTTTGTTGAACTGTTTTAGCGGGTGTTTGTTGTACGGGTGCATTATCCCACGCATTATCCACATCCAAACCGAACGGATCAGCCTCAACCCGCTTGCTGTCTCGTGCTTCGGCTTTATCCAGCTCTTGTTCCAACGAACGCAGATCAAAATCATCATCTAAATCATTGTCATGATTAACGATTCCCAAATCGTCATCCACAATGGCGGTACGTTGCGCCGTTTTCCCACCATCTTCTGGTTTGCGGCGACGGCTCAGCAACCACAATAACAACAGCAAAGCTAATGAACCTGCACCGATTTGCAAGGCCAGCGGTGAAGTCAGTAACTCTAAAATATCGCCTTCTTTGTTCTGATCCGCAAACACTGGAGCTGGCTTTTTCTCAGCATCCAAAGGAGCAACCGGAATCACAGGCGGCTTCGGTGCTGGCGTTGTAGTCGCAGACGGTGTTGCTGGTGTTGGCGTTACGGGCTTGATGGTGGAAGCAGGTGGCACAGGTGTTGTTGGTGTTGCACCTGCATTTCCGTTAGCTGTACCCGCTGCATTGTTCTGAGTGGTATTGGCTGCGTTGGTCGTTGCAGCATTTGTACCATTGGTCGTTGCGTTATTAAACGCCATACCCGCTGGGGTTTGCGCCGCTGCATTCGGGGCGGGCGTTGCGGGTTTAGGCGGCGTTGTGGTCGCGTTCGATGGGTTAATCGCGGTGTTATTGGTGGCATTAGCCGCTGGTGTATCCGTGCGCACCACCGCATTATTGCCCTGACCATTCACGTTCGCCATGTGGGTCTGAATGTCTTTCCCCTGATTAACCGATGGAGCTGGCGTATTACCATTGGCAATCAGTGGGTTACTACCGTCTGCTGGCTTATTGGCATTGGTTTGCGCATTCGGTGTATTGTTTGGCTGCGCAGGCGTTTTAGCCGGAGTGCTAGGCTTACCCGCAACGACTTCACCGTTTTCATTCATGTCCGCCAATGGTGGTACGGTAATACCGTTGTCAGACAATTGTTTTTGCAGACCCGCTAACTGGTCATTGCGTAAGGCAATTAGGCGATTTTTCTTGCTCAGCATGGACTCAAGATCGGTCACACGCGATTTGAGTTCATCATTTTCTTTTTGACGCGCGGTCATGGACTCGCGTACTAATGACAACTGTTTTTCCAAATCGGCCAATTTAGCATTGCTGCTGGCAACCGCTGCATCTTTAGCAATCGCATCACCAGACTTCGCCCCAAGCACTTCCAAACGCTTGTCATTTGTGGTGTTGGCAGGTGTCTTAGCTGGAGTGCTCGCTGTGGGCGCAACAGGCGTTGTCGCTTTCTGCGGTATGGTATTTTTCGCCAGTGATTGACGCAATTCACGCCAGTCTGCGTTGTGCTGACGAATTTGACGGCGGGCTTGGTCACGCGAAAGCTTTGCCACTTCACCCGTGCTAGGGGCTTTTAATGTCACGCCAGAACGCAAGCTATTCAAATTGCCATCAATGAAGGCATTCGGATTAGCGCGGAACAACGCCATCATCATTTGGTCATTGCTAATGCCTGGGCGTTGTAAACGTGACGCAACACGGAACAAAGTATCACCAGGTCTTACACGGTAAGTGCGGCTGCCTTGTGGCGCGGCAGGACGTGCAGGTTCTGCGGCTGCTTGCCCCCCTGCATTACCCGCGTTATCTGTGGCGGCGGCTGGTTGTGTTGGTGCAGCGGGACGACGTACTGTACCTGTGGCCTTAGGTTCAGCTCTAACCGTTGCTTCCCCTGCTACCGTATTCCCCGGCTGCATCATCACCGGAGGGTCAAGCATCACCGTGTATTCTTTTAGTAACTGCCCTTGCGGCCAACTCACTTCCAATAAGAAATTAACAAACGGCTCTTGAATTGGTGCGTTAGAGGTGACAAGGATAACAGGCTTACCACCTTGGATCGTGGGGGTAAATTGCAAATTATCCAAAAACTCTGGACGCGCCACACCCACCCGATTAAACACATCAGGCGGAGCTAGTCGAACCTTAATTTGACTCGCATCAGCCGGAACACCGGACAATAACTCGATTTTGGCTCGAAGTGGTTGGTTGAGATGAGAACTGGATTCAATGTCCCCAAGCCCTAAAGCATTGGAGGCGGCAGGATAAGCTCCGGCGATAAATACAGCTAAGCTCAATGCCTGTTTATTCACTGCAATTCCCCTTATATCGGTACGATAGTGGCATCCCTGATTCACCCTCATTAATCACTTCTTATAAGCCCTTGTTATTCTGGATGAATAGCGATTCTGTTTATTGATTTTTCGTTTTGGAACTATATATCAGTATGATATGGCACGCAATCTTGCACCTAGCCTCGCCCCGGATAGCGGGGAAAACTCTCCCACATACCCTAAGCGTATTGTCGGTAAAAGCGAATTAATTCCCGCTTAACCATCTTTACCAACCAACCTTTAGCATTCGTTATTAAAGATAATCGCGTATTAATAATTCAGCTATCTGTACACTATTCAATGCTGCCCCATTGCGGACATTATCAGTGACCAACCAAAAATTCAAACCGCTCGGACTAGCGAGCATTTCGCGCACTCGACTGATATAAATACCATCACTTGTTGCTGCTTCTGTCACGGACGTTGCGTATGTTGCCAATTGAGGATCATCCAACACCTCAATGCCTGTTTATTCACTGCAATTCCCCTTATATCGGTACGATAGTGGCATCCCTGATTCACCCTCATTAATCACTTCTTATAAGCCCTTGTTATTCTGGATGAATAGCGATTCTGTTTATTGATTTTTCGTTTTGGAACTATATATCAGTATGATATGGCACGCAATCTTGCACCTAGCCTCGCCCCGGATAGCGGGGAAAACTCTCCCACATACCCTAAGCGTATTGTCGGTAAAAGCGAATTAATTCCCGCTTAACCATCTTTACCAACCAACCTTTAGCATTCGTTATTAAAGATAATCGCGTATTAATAATTCAGCTATCTGTACACTATTCAATGCTGCCCCATTGCGGACATTATCAGTGACCAACCAAAAATTCAAACCGCTCGGACTAGCGAGCATTTCGCGCACTCGACTGATATAAATACCATCACTTGTTGCTGCTTCTGTCACGGACGTTGCGTATGTTGCCAATTGAGGATCATCCAACACCTCAATGCCAACAACATCTTGCCACAACTGCACCGCCGCCGCTGGACTTAATGTATCCAACAACTCGACATGCAAAACCGCTGCTGAGCCAAAAAACACAGGCACTCGCACCGCCGTAGGGATCACCTGAATGCGGTCATCTTCCAAAATACGCTGTGTTTCGTGTACCAACGCGATTTCTTCAGCGGTATAGCCTTCCATACCGAACTCACCCACCTGTGGTAACAGGTTAAATGCCATCTGTTTGGCATAGAGTTTTGGCTCAACAGGACGACCATTGAGTAATTGCGCCGTTTGACGGGCTAGTTCATCAACTCCAGCCCGACCAATGTCGGCAACCGCCTGATAAGTGGCAATATTGACCCGTGAAACTGTCGCTGCATCGTGCAAAGGCTTCAATGCGGTGAGCATCGCTAAGGTCATGGCGTGAGGGGATGCAACCATGCCTTTTAACGTGTAATCCGCCAATGCGTAGGGGTTAATCGTTGGCATCACTAATGGCACATCGGCATCCATTGCCAAGCAACCTGTACCATCAATCACTACGCAACCCGCTTCAGCAGCTTGTGGGGCATACATGGCAGCCACTTGGGCATCATCACAGACGAAAAACGCCAATTGCACCTGCTGGAAATCAAAATCCGCAAGGTTTTGCACATCCACGCTTTCGCCTTTGAAGCTGACTTCTAACTCCTCGTCCGCATTTTGTTCCAAGGCGTGCAGTTCACCGACTGGAAAATAACGGGTCGCCAACAGCTCGATTAAGTGTTCACCTACTAAACTGCTCGCGCCGACAACGGCGATGTCATAAGTCTTTGCCATGTATCCCTACTCTCTTCAATTAAGCTTGTAATGCCGCCACAACTGCATCACCCATTTCGGCTGTGCCGACTTTGCGGCAACCGTCT